>VGSQ01000011.1 GCA_016874975.1 Deltaproteobacteria bacterium | reverse complement strand
CACCCCGGAACTGAACGCCACGCCCGCGGAAATTTCCGCCATCCTCAAAGACCATCACGTCGTCGCGGTGGTGGGCATCTCCGCCAAGCCGGATCGCCCCAGCCACCAGGTGGCGGCCTATCTGCAGAGCCGCGGCTACCGCATCGTGCCCGTCAATCCCGGGCAAAACGAAGTGCTGGGGGAAAAATGTTACCCCAGCCTCAAGGATATCCCCTTCCCGGTCGATATTGTGGATATCTTCCGCCAAGTGGAGGCCATCCCCGCCATCGTGGAGGAAGCCATCGCCGTGGGCGCCAAGGTGGTGTGGATGCAACTGGGTCTGGCCGAGCCGGAAAGCGCCGCCAGGGCCCGGGGCGCGGGCCTGGCGGTGGTCATGGACCGCTGCATGAAGGTGGAGCACGCCCAGCGGCAGGGCTGACGAGGGGAACTCGTGGTGGGGGGAGGGTCTGTGACCCTTGGCCCCCTCCCCCACAGCAAACTTTTCCTAACAGTCGCGCATGGGCCGATGGCCCACCCATAACACATGAAAAGGCCGGTGGGGCGGGCGTCCCTGCCCGCCGCCAGGCCCAGGCAATGGTGCGTAAGACTCACCCTACGGAAGGACTTTTCAAGATAGGAGCCCGGGCATGGACATCCTGCTGGATCTTGCCATCGGCCTGATAGGGGCGCTGCTGGGGGCGGTGCTGGGAGGCCGGGCGGTGGGCCGGGCCTACCTCCGCCTGGGCCGGCAGGCCGCGGCCGAAGGGGAGGCCAGGAAGCTCCTCAACCTCTTCGCCGCCCTGCACGCCGAGCTCAACCAGGTCTGGCAGGCCTATCAGGCAGTGTTGGGGGAGCGTCTGGAGAAGGCCGAGGACCACGACTCCCTGGCCTTTGCCGGGGTCTTCCAGGCCTCCCAACACTATTTCAGCGTCTACGACTTCTCCGCCCACACCCTGGGGCTCCTGGACCCGGACTCCTGCCGCCGGGTGGTGGAGGCCTACGTCAATCTGAAGGGTTTCTTCGACGAACTGAACCAGTTCCACCTCCTGGCGGACAGATTGCGGGGCCTGCGCCTCCAGGCCGATCTCAATCTCTACGAAGCCAAACAGATGCGGGAAGAGATGGAGGGGTTCTTCGCCTACCTGAAGAAGCGCCACCTGCAGGTGAAAGGTCTGGCGCTGGGGGCGCTGGAGCTGCTTCAGGAATTCCTCACCCTGGGCAAACAGGCCCGCAACAGCGTCAAGATCAAGGTGTAGCGGGGCGGGGGAGTGGAGAGTTTCCTCTCCCCCTTGCAGGTGATTTTTTTTCGCGCCGCCGTCTTGCTTTTTTAATGGGCCTTTCTTTACAATCACGCCTAATGCGCAAAGGTGTGGCACTTCTCCTGGCGGCCCTGGCAACCCTCCTGCTCCCGTGCTTCGGCAGCGCCGGGGAGACGGCGGCGCCGCCGGGTGAATATAAGCGGGCCCCGGGCCCCCACGCCGTCGAGGCTCTGCACTTCACCTGGAACGACGCCCGGCGCCGGCGGCAGGCGCCGGTCAAGGTCTACCTGCCCCGGGAGGCGGCGGGCCCCTTTCCGGTGGTGGTGGTGTCCCACGGTCTGGGGGGCTCCCGGGAAACCTATGCCTATCTGGGGAGCCATTGGGCCAGCCACGGGTATGCGGCCGTGCATCTGCAACACCCGGGCAGCGATGAGGCGGTCTGGCGGGGCAGCCCCCAACCCATGCAGGCCCTGCGCCAGGCCCTGGCCAAACCGGAGAACGCCCTGAACCGCCCTCGGGACGTGGGCTTCGCCCTGGATCGGCTGGCCGCCCTGAACCACAGCGAGCCTCGCTTTCAGGGCCGCCTCAACCTGAACGCCGTGGGGGCCGCCGGCCACTCCTTCGGGGCCTTCACCGTCCAGGCCCTGGCGGGTCAGATTTTCACCCTGCCCCTGGGCCGGGAAGTCACCCTGGCGGACCGGCGCATCCGGGCCGGGGTGGTCATGAGCCCCACCGCGCCCGGGAAGCCGGAGCACCGACTCCGGGCCTTCTCCCGGATCCGCATCCCTCTCTTATACCTCACCGGGACCCGGGACCACAGTCCCATAACCGACACCAGGGGAGAGGAGCGCCGTCTGCCCTTTGACCACACCACGGCCCCGGACCAGTACCTGGTGATCCTCAAGGACGGTGACCACTTCACCTTCGTGGGGCCGGGGCGGCCCGGCGGCGGCGGAGAGCGGGAGTCCCGGCGCTGGGACCTGGTGCGCATGACCACCACGGCCTTTTGGGACGCCTATCTCAAGGGGGATCCGCAGGCCCTGGCCTGGCTGTCCCAGGGATGTGCCCAGACCCTGGGGACGGACGGCACGTTGGAGAAGAAGTGAGGCCTCTTTCCGCCACATTGCGCATAACCATGATAAAATCGTAACGAAAAGGAACTCTCTGCACCACCATGTCAAGATCCCCCGAACCGGCGCCCCCTGAGATGCCGCCAACACCCCCTCCCCCGGCCCGGAGCCGTCTGTGGCTCCTGATTTTCCTCTGGGTGTCGGCCTTTGTCGCCGTCATCGCCGTCTCCTGGTATATCTGCGTCCGGGTGGGCTGGTGGGAGGAGGTCTGCCGTTGGTACGATGTGGTCACCAACAAAGAGATGATCAAGGTCTGGATTGAGCAGACCGGCGGCTGGGCCCCCGTCATTTTCATCAGCATCCAGACCCTGCAGGTGGTGCTGGCGCCCATCCCCGGCGAAGCCACGGGATTCATCGGCGGCTTTCTGTTTGGGGTGCCTTTGGGTCTACTCTATTCCACCATCGGCCTGACTATCGGCTCCATCATCGCCTTCGGCCTGGGCCACTGGCTGGAAAAAGCCTTCGTGGTAAAAATGGTGTCCCAGGAAACCATGGATAAGTTCGACTTCCTGATGGAGCACCAGGGGGCGCTGGTATCCTTTATCTTTTTCCTTATTCCCGGTTTTCCCAAGGACCTCCTTTGCTTCATCCTGGGGCTGAGTCCCATGTCCTTCCGGCTCTTTGTGGTCATCGTCACGGTGGGGCGCATCCCCGGCACCCTGATGCTGACTTTGCAGGGGGCTCAGGTGTATGAAGGCAATTATTGGGAGTCTGTGGTCCTTATCGGCCTCTGCCTGCTGGTGGCCGGCGTGCTTTATTATTACCGCGAACAGGTTTACCGCTGGATACGCCGTCTGGAGCGACACCTGAACGGCGGGGGCTAGGTGGGTTCTGGGTTCTGGGTTAAGGGCAAGACCACTCCCTAAACTGATGGTGCGGGGTTCGCACCCTACGGAACAACTTTTCCAAGTAGATCACCAAAGGAAAGCACCATGACTGAACCTTCGTTTTATGGGCTGATGGACCTGGTCCGGGGTTTCCGTCCGGCCAAGGTCCTGTTGGTGGCCAATGATCTGGGGGTCTTCGACCATCTGGAAAGCCCCCTGTCCTCCTCCCAGATTGCCGCCCGGGTGGGGGCCGACCCCCGGGCCCTGGGCATTCTGCTCAACGCCCTGGCCGCCCTGGAGGTGCTGGTCAAGGAAGGGGACGCCTTCCGCAACGGCGAGGCCGCCTCCCGCTACCTGGTGCACGGCAAGGAGGAGTACCGGGGCGCCATCCTGCGGCATATGCACCATACCTGGTGGGGGTGGTCGGAATTGGGGGAGACGGTGGTGCAGGGCGCGCCCCGGGAGCAGGAGCCGGAGAGGTGGCTGGACCGCCATGCCGAGACGTCCGGGGACTGGATGCGGGACTTCATCTGGGGCATGCACGCCCTGGCCCGGGACCTGGCCCCGGCGGTGGCGGAAAAACTGGACCTTAAGGGCGTCCGGCGTTTGCTGGACCTGGGCGGCGGCCCCGCCACCTACGCCATCACCTTCGCCCAGGCGGAGCCGGGCCTGACGGCCACGGTGTTCGATCTTCCCGGCCCCATCGAGATCGCCCGGGAGAACATCGCCCGCCATGCGTTGCAGGACCGCGTCGCCACTCTGGCCGGCAACTTCCTGCAGGACGGGATCGGCTCGGACTATGATTTCATCTGGATTTCCCACATCCTGCACAGCCACGACGAGGCCCAGTGCCGGCTCATCCTGGAGAAAGCGGTTCGGGCCCTCAATCCCGGCGGGCGTCTGGCCGTGCAGGACTTTTTCCTGAACGACGACGGCTGCACCCCGGTGGAGGCGGCCCTGTTTTCGGTGCACATGCTGGCCGTCACTCCCGCCGGCCGGTCCTACACCTGGCGAGAGACGGCGGCCTGGCTGGAGGAGTTGGGCCTGTCCGGCCCGGTGCAGGTGGACACCGGCCCCGCCACCAGCATGCTGGTGGCCCGGAAGGGGTAAGACAAGACCCACCGTGTCCCTACCCCTTTTCACCATCGGCTTTGCCTCCCATCGCCTGGAAACCCTGCCCCTGGTCCTGGAGATGATGCGGCGCCACGAGGCCATGGTCCTGGAGGAGGCCCCGGAGCCGGACTTCCCGGCGGCGCTGGCCGGAGGTCTGGCGCCCGACGCCTATCTGGAAGACAAGGACCCGGAGTTTCCCGAATTCAGCCTGCGCCAGCTTGAGGCCCTGCGGGGCTTTCAGCGGGACGGGGGGGCCGTCCTGCAGGTGGAGCCGTACCTGGAGCGGCTGCTCACCATTCACGAACTCCTGGCCCAGGGCGTGCCCCGGCCGGAGGTGGAGTTCAGGCCCGACCTGGCCCCTGTGTACGCCGCCGAACGCCGCGCCACCGCCAGCCTCCTGACCTTCTACACCTGCGCCCACGGGGCCGAATTTGACCGGGTGGTGGCCGCGGTGCGCTCCTTTGCCCGGGAGGACGCGGCCCGGCTGCGCCTGCGGGATGAGTTGCGGGCCGCGGCCCTCGCCCCCCTGGTCCGGCGGCACCGGAGCCTCTATGTCGAAGCCGGTTACATCCACCTGTTTCTGCTGAAAGGGTTGAAGGCCCATCTTGGCGGGGCGGCCCGGCTGCGCCCCGTTTTCCTCCAGAGCGGGCCGTCCCGGGCGGCCGTGGGTCTCCCCCGTCCCCTGGGCCCCGGGGACCTGTTGACCCTGCATCACATCTTCGACGCGCCGCTGACCCGAAAACGGGCCGATCTGCTGGCGGCCCGCAGCCTGATTCACATCCAGCTCCTGGAAAAAGAGGAACTGGCCCCGACCCCCGGCGACCCCACCCCGCACCTGGAGGACGAATTCCGGGCCTTCCGCCTGAGCGGCGGCCTCAGATACCAGGATTGCGCGCACCTCTATCCCCTGGTGCGCGCCGGCAGCCCTGCCGAGGTCCGGCAACTGGTGGCGGATTTTTTGGCGCAGCGGGCTTGACGGGGGTGTGGAGCAGGCGCCCTCGCCTGCTCCATCTAGGCCCTACTTCCCCTTCTCCCCCAGGATGTGGCCCAGGGCCAGGTCGATGGTGGGAAAGAGGAACTGGAAGCCGGCGGCCGTCAGTTTGGCGGGCAGCACCTTCTGGCCGGTGAGTACCACGTCGGCCAGTTCGCCCATGACCAGCCGCATCATGAATTGCGGCGCGGGAAGCCAGGCGGGCCGGTTAAGCGCCCGGCCCAGGGCCTTGGCCAGGTCCCGGTTGCGCACCGGGTGGGGGGCGGTGAAGTTCACCGGGCCGCTGAGTTCCTGGTTTTTCAGGAGAAACAGGAAGGCCCCCACCAGGTCCATCTGGTGAATCCAGGAGAACCACTGCTGCCCGGAGCCCGCCGGCCCCCCCACAAAGGCGCGGAAGAGGGGCGTCAGCTTTTCCAGGATGCCGCCGCCCGGCCCCAGGACCACGCCGAAGCGGGTGACCGCCACCCTCAGGCCCAGTTCCTGCGCCTTGAGGGCTTCGGCCTCCCAGTCCTGGGCCAGACGGGCCAGGAAGTCGGTCCCCGGCGGCGAGGCTTCGGTGAGTTCCTCCTCCCCCCGGTCGCCGTAAAACCCCGGCGCCGAGGTGCTGCAGAAGAGCCGGGGCCGTTCCCCCCGGGCCAGAGCGGCCACCAGGTTGCGGGTGGTGAGGATGCGGCTGTCGTAGATCTCCTGCTTTTTCTTCTCCGTCCAATAGGAAAAGATGGACGCCCCGGCCAGGTTGATGACCCAATCGTGCTCCCCCACGGCCGCCATCCAGGGCCCCTGGACGGTGGGGTCGCCGGTCACAAAGCCGATGCGGGTGTGAATGGGTGTGGGGGGCGTCTGCTTCCGGGTGAGGATGGTGACGTCATGACCCTGGAGGGCCAGTTCCCGGCAGAGGAACGTGCCCACAAAGCCGGTGCCGCCGGTGACAAATACCTTCATGACGATATGCCCTCCGGTGCAGTATAAAACAGCATTTTGTCGGGGCGGGTTTCAAGGCCGCTCCGATAGCAGGAATTTCAGCTTCGGGGGGGTCCCTGTCCGGGCCCGGAACGTTTCCGGGGCGGTCCCAGGACGTTGGCCCCCTCAATTGCCGCCGGGCTCCAGGTAAAGAATTTCGCTGGAGTCGTCATAGGCCAGGATTTCGGCGTAGCGGCCCCAGTCGATGGCCGTATCCAGTTGGCGTTGGGCCTCCTCCTCGTGGAATTCCAGCCCCAGGGCGGTCTGCACCACGTCCCATTCCAATTGTTTGCGGCCGGAGGAGCGCAGCAGGTTGAGCAGCCATTTGAAAATGGGCAGCCGCCGGATGCGGGTGGCGAAGATTTCCTTGCGGGAACGGATGCTGGCCTCGGAGAAGGTCTCGCCCAGGGGGTTCAGGGTGATGTCGCCGTGGGCCACGTTGACGAAGCCCAGCAGCTCCGCGGCTTCGATGAGCCGCAGCAGTTCATCGCTGTTGATCTGCAGTTCCGAGGCCAGGGCGTAAATGTCGGCCCGATGGTTGGGGATGGTGTCCAGGTACTCCAAAAGACCGGTCAGGTCGTCGATGTTGATGTGGGGCAGGGCCCGGGTGCGGCCGGGCTCGCCGGGGGCGGTGCCCAGCTCCAGGTGCTCCGGCAGAGTCTGTCCGGCCAGGACCATGTAGACCCGGTCCACCACTTCTAGAAAATGGTGGTCTTTCCGGTTGCGGGGGTGGGCCAGGTCCACCTTGAGGTTCATGATCACCCGGCCCGGGTCCTTGTCCATGACGATGATGCGGTCCGCCAGGAACACGGCCTCCTCGATGTTGTGGGTGGCCATGAGGATGGCCCGGGTGGGGATGTGGCCGGTGGTCCAGAGCTCCAGCAGTTCGCCCTTGAGAGACTCGGCGCTGAGCACGTCCAGGGAGGAGAAAGGCTCGTCCAGACAGAGGAGTTCCGGCTCCACCGCCATGGCCCGGGCGAAGCCCACCTTCTGGAGCATGCCCCCCGAGAGCTCCCGGGGGTAGGCCGTTTCGAAGCCGTCCAGGCCCACCCGGTCCAGGAGGTCCAGAGCCCGGCTGACCCTGAGCTTGGGGGGCACGGACCGGGCCTTGAGGGCCACCTCCACGTTTTCCAGGACGGTGAGCCAGGGAAACAGGGCGAAGGTCTGGAAGACGATGGTGGCGTGGGGATTGACCCCCACCAGAGGCTTGCCCCGATAGAGCACCTGGCCGCTGGTGGGAGTCTGCAGCCCGGTGATGATGCGCAGCAGGGTGCTCTTGCCGCAGCCGGTGGGGCCGATGAGGGCGGCGAATTCCCCGTCCTTGAGGGCCAGATCGACGTCCCGGATGGCCGTGAATTTCTGTTCGCCGCTGCCGTAAACCTGGCTGATATGTCGTAGTTCCAGCAGATAACCGTCGGTAGCCATGGGGTCAATCCAAACGGTAGCGTTCTTCCGCCAGGCGGTAGAGCCGGCGCCAGACCAGTCGGTTGATGATGATGACGGTGAGGATCAGACTCAGGGTGGCGGCCAGGAGCAGGGGATAATCCCCCTGGGCGGTGGCTTCGGCGATGAGGGCCCCCACCCCGGTGGTCTGCAGGGTGCGGCCGCCGAATTGGGTGTATTCGGCCACCACGCTGGCGTTCCAGGCCCCGCCGCTGGCCGCCAGGGCGCCGGTGACCGTATAGGGGAAGATGGCGGGGAGGATGAGGACCCGCCAGCGTTCCCAGCGCCTCAATTGTAACAGGGAGGCGATGGATTGCAAGTCCCGGGGGATGGCGCTGGCCCCGGCGATGATATTGAACAGCAGATACCACTGGGTGCCCAGGAGCATGAGGAGCACCGCGGCCAGGTTCAGCCCGCCGGGCAGGTTGACCACCAGCAGCAACAGAATGGGGAACAGAGCCGTGGCCGGAATGGAGGCGGCGATCTGAGCCAGGGGCTGGAGCCAGGCGGACAGCCGCGGACTGGTGCCGATGAGCACCCCCGCGGGGATGGTCCAACCCAGGGCGATAGCCAGGGAGGCCAGCACCCGCAGCAGGGTCATGCCCAGACCCACGGCGATCTGCCCCCACTGGGTGAGGGAGACGCCCAGGAGCATCCGCCCGCAGAGATAGACCCCGCCCAGGATGACGGCCAGGATGGCGAAGCCCAGGCCGACGCGGAGCCAGGCGCGGGAGCGGGGCGGGCCCCCGATGGCGCCGCGCGCCGGCAGGACCCGGATGAGCCAGGCGTCCAGCCGCTCCATCAGGGGGCGATGCAGGGCGCGGTGCACAAACTGCACCGAGGCCGCATTCCTAAGGACGTTGTAGAACCAGGAGGTGGGCGGATCGTCGCTGGACACCATCTGCATGGTGAAGCGGTTGGACCAGGCGATAAGGGGGCGCCAGACCAGTTGGTCCAGGATGACGATGATGAGGATGAGGGCGGTCAGACCGTAGGCGATGGCCCTCAGGTCCCCCTGGTTGGCCGCCTCCTGGAGGTAGGCCCCCAGTCCCGGCAGCCGGAAATTGCGCTCTCCGGCGCTGAAGATCTCCGCGGCCATGAGGAAAAACCAGCCCCCGGCCCAACTGGCCATGCTGTTCCAGATGAGACTGACCCCGGCGAAGGGCAACTCCAGGGTCTTAAAGCGGAGCCAGGCATTAAAGCGGAGCATCACGCTGGCCCGCTGGAGAGTCCGGGGAATGGTGGTGAGCGACTGGTACCAGGCGAAGGCCAGATTCCAGGCCTGACTGGTGAAGATGAGGACGATGGAGGAAAGCTCCACGGCCACGCCCAGGGGCAGGATGGCGGAAAAGGTCAGGAGCGCCACCGGCAGGAACGACAGGATGGGGATGCTTTGCAGCACGTCGAACAGGGGGATGAGAATGCGCTCCGCGCCGGCGCTCCGGGAGGCCACATAGCCGAACACCAGGGAGAACAGGATGGACAGCAGATAAGCCGCGAACATGCGCCCCAGGGAAAGGCCGGCATAGTGGGGCAGGAAGCCGGGGGCAAGGTTGATCTCCGGTCCCTGGACCACCGCGGGGGCGTCCATGCCCAGTCGCACCGCGCCATAGATGAAGGCCGCCAGGCCCAGCAGGACGACGACGTCGCCCCAGGTGACCTGGGGTCGCAGCGGCTGCCCGAAGCGAAAGATGCGCAGGATCCGGTCCATATTGTGTGCAAAGGTATCCCTACCCGCCCTCCCCGTCAACCCTGCGCGGGGGGGAAAAGTCGCGAGAACCCGGGAACCACCCCTGATGCCGCTTCCAGGGCCGGGGCCGGGGCCGCGGCCGGCCGGTCCCGGTTGACAAGGCTTGGCGCGCCGCATAGTATCAGTGGAAGAGCTCTCAAGGAAGGAGGATTCATGACGTTTACCGGGCTGAGTCGCGTCTGGTGGGCGGTTTTGCTGGTGTTTGCTCTTCTGGGAACTGCCGCCGTCGCCTTCGCGCAGGCAAAACCCGAACCCCCGGAGAAACTGGAGGCCCCTGCCGCCACTCCCGAAGCCCTGCCCCGTCTGTTCGCCGAAGGGGCCGAGGCTCTGGAAAAGGAATTAACGGCGCTCAAGGCCAAGAACGCCGCCGCCCAGGGGGCTGCGGCCCAGGCCGAAAAGGATTTTCAAGGGCTTAAAGGGGAGGTCGCCGCCCTGAAGGCGGCCATGGCGGTGAAGACCCTCAACGTCCCGGAAGCCGAAGGAGCTCTGGCGAAGTACTCCGGGGAGGCCAAGAAGTTGGGCGGCCTGGTCGATGAGCTGACCGCAGAAATGGAGGCCTTCCGGAAGAACCTGGCCGCCCGGGAGGCTTCCCAAGCCACCCTCAAAGGGGAAATGGAGCGCCTGCGAGCCAGCCGGCACCCCGTGGCCCGTTCCCGGCAACTGCTCCAGGCCTTCCAGCGTTTTCAGCAATTGGGCAACGCTTACCGGGACGAAGCGGGAAAATTTCTGGCCACCCAGGAGAAACGGCTGGCCGGGTTGAAGGACCGGCGTCTGTTTCTCCTGGACGTGCAGGAGGACCTGAAAAAGCATGTGGAGGAAACCTGGAAGGCGGAACTGCTGAAGCGCCGGACCGCGAGCTCCTCCTGGGAACAGATAAAGGGTCTGCTTCAGACGCTGGTCACCCTGCCCGGCCGGGCGTGGCGGGAAGGTACGGACCTGGTGGCTTCCGGCCGCCTGGCCGCTTTTCTCCAGCTCCACCTGGCCCAGGTCCTGGTGCTGCTGGCGCTCCTGTTGTTTCTCTTCGGGGCCATGCGGCGCCTCAACGCCCAGGTGGAGCCGGCCCTCCATTCCTGGGAGAGTCAGGCCGAAGGTCAGAGCGCCCGCATCTTATTCAGCCTGGCCCATGTCTGCTGGCACAGCCTGACGGCCCTCACCCTCTGGTTCTGGGCGGCCCTGGCCTGCTGGACCCTGGGGGTCATGGACCATCTTTTGGCCCGCATCCCCCTGTATTTCCTGGCCGCCTTCGCCCTCTGGCGCCTGACGACCCGTCTGGCGCGGCGCATTTTCGCCGGCGCCCGGGCGGGCGGCCTCCTGGCCCTGGAAGACCGCACCGCCCGCTATTACCGCCGCTCGCTGTGGTTCTTTCTGGCTTACCTCTGCTTCGGCCTCTGGCTCCTGGCCGTCATCTCGCTGGTGGATTTTCCCGCCACCGGGCGCCAGATGGTGCGCCACTTTTTCGGCCTGGGGCTTTTGGTGTGGGCCCTGTGGCTGCTCCGGAGCCGCCATCTGAGCCGGCTGCTGCCGGAGTTGCCCGGTCCCCGCTGGCTGCGCAACGTCAACCTGATGCGTCTGCTGCGGGCCATGGTGCTGCTGTTGTTGGGGACCGTGCTGCTGTCCGACCTGTTGGGCTTCCACAACCTGGCCTTTTACCTGGCCCAGGCCACGGCGGCCACCGGCATCGCCTTCCTGCTGGCCTGGCTCCTCTGGCTGGGAGCCGACCACCTTCTGCATCTGGCCATCCATCCCCAAAAAGGCTGGGCCGGGCGGTTGTTCCCCGAACAGGAGGAGGCGCTCTTTCGCCTCCACCAGGTGGCCTCCCGGCTGGCCATGGCCGTCGCCACCCTGATTCTCCTGGCTTTTACGATGAAAATCTGGGGCATCGGCGGTGAAACCGTGCTCCACACCTTGTCCTGGCTCAATCGGGGCCCCACCCTGGGCACCCTGACCATCACCCCTCTCTATCTGATTTTCGCCTTTCTGACCCTGTATCTTACTTTCTGGGGCTCACGCCTGGTGCGCAGCATCCTCACCTTGCGGGTCTTCCCCCGCACCGGCTGGGATACGGGCATCCAGTACACCGTCTCCACCACCCTCCATTACGTGGTGCTCATTTTCGGCATTGTCATAGCCCTCAGCATCCTGGGCTTTCCCCTCACCAACCTGGCCCTCATGGCCGGGGCCCTGGGGGTGGGCATCGGCTTCGGCCTGCAGAACATCGTCAACAATTTCATCAGCGGTCTGATCCTGCTGTTCGAGCGCCCCATCAAGGTGGGGGACCTGCTGATCGTGGACGGCCAATGGGGCACGGTCCGGGAAATCCGGGTGCGCAGCACCATCTTCGTCACCGCCGACCGGTGTGTCCTGGTCATCCCCAACTCGGAGCTGATCGCCAACAAGATCACCAACTGGACCCATTACGGCTGGACCGTCAACCGTCTCGCCCTGAAAGTGGGGGTGTCTTACAGCAGCGACGTGCGGCAGGTCACCAGACTCCTGGAAGAGGTCTGCCGGGCCAACCCCCGGGTGCTGCACGACCCGCCGCCCCAGATCTTTTTCGAGGCCTACGGCGACAGCTCCCTGAATTTCAATATTTGGGTGCACCTGCACGCCCCCCCTGACCGCATTCCCGCCACCCATGAGCTGAACAGCGCCATTTTCGAGGCCTTCCGGGAGCACGGCATCGAAATTCCCTTCCCGCAGCGGGACCTGCACCTGAAGAACTGGCCCCTCCCGGCCCCGCCCCGGGGGGAGGGAGAGGGCTGATGGCGGACCTGCCGGCCGGCCCCCGGCTCCGCGCCGCGGCCGCCCACTTCGGGGCGGACCTCAACCGGGTCCGGCCCCTGGCCGGGGACGGCTCCGAGCGCCGCTTCTATCGCCTGGAGGGCGCTCCTTCTCTGGTGCTGCTGTGGCATCCCCACCCCCCGGGCGGCGCGGTCAATGAAAATGACTCCTACGTGCTCATCGGGCGGCATCTGCGCCGCCGGGGCCTTCCGGCGCCGGAAATCTACGAGTACAGTCGGGAAGAGGGGTGGGCGCTCCTGGAGGACCTGGGGAATCTCAGTCTGGAGGAGGCGCTGGCGGGGCGGCCGGCCGGGCAGCGGCGCGGCTGGCACCGCCGGGCGCTGGACCTGCTCATCGACTTGCAGTTCGAGGGGATCACGGGCTTCGACCCCGCCTGGTGCTTCGACACCCCGGCGGTGACCCCGGAATTCCTCCTGGAACGGGAATGCGGCTATTTCCTGCGGGAATTCGTGCAGGGCTGCCTGGGCATGAAAATCCCGGCAACCGAACTGGCCCCGGACTTTGCCCGGCTCGTCGCCCGGGCCCTGCCCGGCGGGCCGGCCTGGCTGATGCACCGGGACTTTCAGTCCCGGAACCTCATGGTGCAGGGGGAGCGGCTCCGGCTGATCGACTTTCAGGGCTGCCGCCTGGGGCCGTTGGGCTATGACGTGGCCGCGCTCCTCATCGACCCCTATGTGGACCCGGCCCCCGACGAGCAGGAGGAATTGTTGGATTATTATCTCGGCAGGCTCGGGGAGCGCCTGCCCGGCGGGACCGACGCCTTCCGGGACGCTTACGAGCATCTGGCCCTGAGCCGCAATCTGCAGATTCTCGGGGCCTTCGGCTTCCTCACCCGGAGCAGGGGCAAGCCCCAGTTCGCCCGCTCCATCCCCCCGGCGCTGGCAAGCCTGAAGCGGCGGCTGGCGGCGCTGGCAGGGGACTATCCCCGGCTGGCCCGTTTAGCCGCAGGTCTGGAGCTCGGATAAGTCCGGCGGGCGCCGGTTTCAGAAACGCCCCTGCAAAGCGGACGTGGTATTCTTCCCGGCTGGAAGCTATAAGGTTTGCCGCGCGGGAAAGTGCAGCGCCTCCCGCCTGCCGCATGGTTTTCATGATAGAGGGAAGCATCCCGTATCAAATTGGCCCCGTTTTTACCAAACCGTCACCCCGCCCCTTTTACTACCAGTCCAGGTTGAAGAGCACGTCGCCCCCGGAGTTGCGCCGGCCCAGTTGCGATTCGATGCTGAAGCGGCGGTTGAGCCGGTATTCCAGGCGCACCTGATTGACGTCCTCCCGGGAGATGGGGTTGGTCTTGCGTTCAAAGGAGATGGTGATGTCCTTGGTGAGAGGTGCGGCCGCCTCCAGGAGGGGGAAATCCTTGCCCAGGAATTCCTGAATCCTTTTGGCGGTGAAGCCTGCCAAAATGCCGGCGGTCTGGGGTCCCACCTTCAGGTATTCCTCCCGGGAAAGAGTCTGGGCGGAGCGGCCGAAGACCAGATAGGACAACAGGTCCTGGGGCGGCAGGGGCGGGATGCTGTCCAGGCGGATGTCCGGACCACTGACCGGGCCGCTGAGGAGCAGCACGAGGGTGATCTCCCTCATTTCATGCACCGCCTTGCCCTTCAGGGTGGGGGTGGCGCCGGCCTTCTCCGGCAGCGTCACCACACCTTCCACCACTTTGAAGGAGCGCCCCTGCACTTCGATGGTGCCCCGCACGGGTTTCAACTGTCCGGCCACGGAGAGGGGCCGGCCCGGCTGTTTCCGGACCCGGAGCCCGCCCGCCAGCAGCACCCGGAGCCGGGTGTCCCTCACCCACACCCCCGGGGTTTCCAGGGACACATCCATTTTCAGGTTGTTGTTCCACCCCGGCGTCGGGGGGGGCTGTGGCTCCGAGGGGGGCTTCCCGGGGGCGGGGAGCCGTCGCACCAGCACGATGTCTTCATGCAGATCGGCGGCAAAGATGCCCGCATGGAAGGATCCGGAGGGCGCCACCAGCCGCCCCTGCAGGACCGGCGCCGACCAGGGCCCGGTTAAAGTCAGGGCGCCCGCCACCGTCGCTTCGGAGCCGCCCCGCAAGACTACCTTGAAGTTGTCCAGGCGCGCCCTCAGGTCCAGGTGGTCGGGCCGGAAGCCCGCCAGGGTGACGTTTCCGCTGAGCATGGCCGTGCCGCCGCTGACCAGGGTCAACCGGGCCAGGTTCAGACGGTCGCCGTCCAGGCTGATGGTCCCCGGCTCCAGGCGATAGGCCGCCCCGCTTTGCCGCAGCTTAATGGCGCCCTCGCCCCAGCGCACCCGTCCGGTCAGCCGGGGCTGTCCCACCTTCCCCTGCCACAGGGCCTCCAGGTCCAGTTCTCCCCTGGCTTCCTCGATCTCCGGCGTCAATCCGGTCAGCAGGCTGAGATTGGCCCGGTCCCCCCGCAGCCGCACCTGAAAGTCCTCCTCACCCCAGGCCAGTCGGAAGGGCGAGAGGGAGAAGTGGAGAGGGACGAAGCCTTCCCCGGTGAGGCGGGGCCCGCCCGCCTTTTCCTCCAGATTGCCGGAGAATTGCAGGCGATGGCCCCGGTGTGTCAGGTTGAGGCGCAGGGACTGGAAGGCGAATTCCCCCCAGCGGCCGCCCTCCAGGCTGAACTGCCCGTCCATTTGCGGCTGGCGGGCCTCGCCGCTGATGGCCAGACGGCCGCTCACCCTGCCTCCCAGGGACGCCCCCTGCAGGCTGAAGAGACCCGCGGGGACCCCCTGGAAGGCCGCCTGGCCGCTCACTGCGCCACCCACGGTCTTGAGGGCGATGTTCACCCTCCCCTCCCCCACCCGGAAGGCGGCGGGGCCCACCTCCAGGCCGGGGGAGAACCGGAGGGGCACGGGGCCGACGTTTTCCAGAGAGAGCCGGGCCACCTGCAGTCGGGTGCGGTCCAAGGTCAGGGAGCGGGGGCTGGCGCCCAGGTCCGCAGTCCCGGCCAGTTCGGCCTGGGGGCCCTGGGGGGTCTGGGCCCGGAGGGAAAAGCGCCAGCGCCGGTCCTGCCCCTCCCCCTGGAACCGCACCTGGGCAAAGGCGCCCAGCGGGGTGGTCCACCCCGTGCCCTGCACCTCCAGGGAGCCGTGGTGCGGCGGCCAGCCCCGGCTGGAGCCGGTAAAGGCGGCCGTCCCCAGCGACCAGCCCTCCGCCGCCAGGCCCGAGCCCCTGCCCTGGACCGTGATTTCCGGGGCGCTCAGGGCGCCGCTGAGCCTGCCTTCGCCGGAGAGCTGCCCCCGCCAGGGGCCCGGCGCCAGCGGCCCGCGGCCGGGGTGAAACTGCGCCTGATAGGTGAAATCGAGCCGCTCCCCCGCCAGCGTCCCGAAAAAGTCGACGGAGAGGTCGGCCAGCGCCAGGCGGGCCTTGCCCACCTCCAGGCGGTGGCGCTCCCAGGCCAGGCGGCCCTTGAATTCCCGGACCTCGTACTCCCGGAAGCGTCCTTTCAGGTCCAGCTCCCCGGCCAGCCGCAGACGCTCCGGCTGGTCCCAGGCCGGCAGGCGGAAGGACCCGGTGAAGGTCCCGCTCACCTCGGCTTTCTCCTCCCCGGCCAGACCCAGGCGCCCCGGCTGCAGCCCCTGGGCCTTAACCGTCAGGCTCCCCTCCCCCAGCCGCAGGGGGCCCACGGCCTTCACCTCCAGGCGTCCCGCGTTCCCCTGCACCAGGGCGGTGAGATTTTGCTCCCGGTCGTTTCCCGAGAGTTCCAGCCGCCAGCTCTCCAGGCGCACCTCTTTCCAGGCCACGGGCTCTCCGGCCAGGGACCAGGCGAAGTGTTGCGGCTGCCAGGGGAGGCCCCGGCCCCTGGCCTGGAGCTGCACGTTCAGGGGGGAGGCGTGTTTGAGCGCCGCCCACCCCGGCCCGCCCTGCTCGGCCCAAGGGGAGAGTTTCAGGCCCCGCAGCTTCACCTCAACATCATAATCCCAGGCGCCCGCCTGCCACCCCAAATCGCCCTGGAGTTCCACCGTCCATTCCCTGGCCGCGCCGCCTTTGAAAGAAAGGTGCGCCCGGGCGGTGGTCCCCTCCAGCTGAAAGGTCCCCTGTGGGTCCCAGGCCGCGGGCCAGCCGGACCAGAGGCGTCGTATCAGGGCCGCCGGGGCCGGGCCCGCTTCGCCCACCAGGCGGAGGGTGGGGTCGGCCTCACCCAGGCGCACTTCCCCGGCCAGGGAGAGGAGATGGCGGCCGTTGGTGGAGGCCGACAGGGACAGCAGGTTCAGGTGGCCCAGGCTGTAAGCCAGGCGGCCCGAAAGGTCGAACCGCCCCCACGGGGTGTCGACGCGGGCGGTTCCCCGGCGGAGCTGCACCGTCCGTTGGGGGGACAGGGGATGCAGGATGTTCAGGGCGCATTCGAGACTCTCCAGGAGAAAAGTCCGGCTTTCCCCCGGCCCGGCCAAGATGATCCGCCCTTTTTCAACGGCGACCTGGGAAAAGGTGAGCACCTTGAGGGTCAGCCAGGCCGACGAGCGGCCGTCGGCCTTGACCAGGCCGGCGGCCTCCCAGGCGCCGTCCTGGTCGCGTCGCAGGGTGAGACGCGGTTCGATAAAGGCCAGGCGGGCCACCACCGGCTGCCGGCGCAGCAGGGACCACAGGGACAGGCGCAGCTCCACCCGGGGTGCCGCGAGCACCTCACCCTGGCCCGTGGTGAGCCGGAGGTCGAGCAAGGTCATGCCCCGAAACGGCGTCCCCCGGATTTCCCGCACCGAGAGGTCCCCCTCCAGGCTCTCCTGCACCAGGGACACCACCTTTTGGCCGCTCCAGCGCCAGAAGGCCTCGGAGTGGAGGAAGCTCCAGGCGGCGACCCCCGCCAGCACGGCCAGCAGCAGGATGAGCAGCGCCAGGCGGCGCCAGGTCAGCAGTTTCATAACCATTCAGTCCGAAAGGGGGGACTTGGGGTTCGGGATTCCTGCGCCCCCATAACCCCTCAGCCCCTGCCCTGGGCAGCGATCCTTAAGCCAGGCAGAGCTTGGCGAGCAAGCCAGTTCCCAGGCAGGAGCTTGGGAACCAGAGGAAAATGTTTGCGGGAGAGGAGGGGGCCGGGGGTCAGACATCCCTTATCCCTCCCAGAACCCAAAACCTAAAACCTAAAACCTAACCCCTAAAAAGCGTGGCCGATGGTCAGGTGGAAGTGGTAGCGGTCCCGTCCCGGGTCGATGGGGTTGAGGGGGAAGCCCACGTCCACCCCCAGGGGGCCCACAGGGGTCTGATAGCGCAGCCCCACCCCGGAGGCGTACTTCAACTGGCCCAGGTCAACGTTGCGCACCTTGAGAAAGACGTTGCCGAAATCCAGGAAGGCCACGGCGCGAAAATCTTTGTAGATGGGCAGACGCGCCTCCACGCTGCCTTCCAGAACGGCCTCGCCCCCCAGGGGGTTGCCGGAGGCGTCCCGGGGCCCCAGGTAGTCCAGCCGGTAGCCCCGGACGCTCCCCGCCCCGCCGGAGAAGAAGCGTTTATAAATGGGAATCTGTTTGGTGGCCTGGATGGGCTCGATGAGCCCCAGCTTGAGCCGCCCGGCCAACACCACGTTGGTGTCCGCCACCGCCTGGTAGCGGCGCAGCTCGACCACCTGGCGCACAAACTGGAGGGAAGAGCCCAGGAAGTCCGGCGCCGCCTCGAATCTGGCGGTGAGGAGGCCGCCCCGGCGGGGGTCGGCGATGTTGTCGGTGGTGTCCCGGCGCAGGCCCACAAAGGCCATGGAAGAGTAGTAGAGCTTGCCGGGCTCGGTCTCCCGGAGCAGCAGCAGGGTCTGGGCGTCGATGTTGAAAGGCCGGGCAAACTCCAGGCCGTGGCCCGCGGCCAGCCGCAGGTTCCAGGGCAGCTCCCGCTCCAGACGCACCTGGGAGTACCAGGCCCGGTCGGTGAACCCCGGCAGGTAGCGGCGCAGCAACCCGCTTTCGGCGATGAGGTCCAGGCGGCTGCCGGCGAGCTGGGGGCTAATGAAAGTCCCCGTCACCCGGTATTCCAGGCTGGAGTATTTGGCCTCCAGATCCAGGAGGCGGCCGCCGCCCCCCAGGTTGCGCAGACGCAGCGACGCCCGGGCCCGGAACTGGTCCTCGTCGCCCCACCCCAGCCCCAGTTTGAGGGAACGCTTCTTTTTTTCTTCGATGGCCAGGGTCACCGGGATGCTCCGAGCCGTGGCCGGGGCCAATTGGGGGATGAAGGTGACGCTGTGAAACAGGTCCAGGCCATAGAGACGCCGCTGGCTCTCATAGATGGCATCGTAGGAAAAGAGGTCACCTTCCTTGAAGGTCAACTTCTGGAGGATGACATGCGCGGGGGTTTCCAGGTCACCCCGGAGCTCCACCCGCCCGAAGCGGCAGAGAGGTCCGGACACCGCCTCCAGGCTGATCTGGGCAGTGTTGAGTTTTTCGTCCAGCAGCACCTTGCCGTCCAGCCGGGCCCGGGGGTAGCCGTGGTCCAGGAACCAGTTGAGATAGAGGCGTTTCAGGTCCTCGTAAAGGATTTCGGTGAAGCGGTCGCCGATTTTGAGGGGGATTTTAGCCCGGAGATCATCCAGTTCGTCGGCCGGGATGGCCTCCAAACCCGTCACCTCCACCCGGGTCACCTGCACCCAGGGGCCTTCCTCCACCTTGACCACCACGTCCGTGCGTCCGGATTCGTCCGTGGTGATTTCGGGGGTGAGGCGGACATGGTAAAAGCCGCGGCGGCGGAAATAAAACTCCAGGCGCTCCAGGTCCGCGGTCAGGTCCCCGGGGTTGAAGGCTGGCAGGGGGCGCCAGGGCCACCTGGAGGGCAGGGGGATGGTGAGCTCCTCCCGCACCTCCCGGGCCGGAATCACCCGGGCCCCTTCAAACCTGAGGGAGCGCAGGGTGGGGCCAGGCGTGGAGGGGGCTTCGGCCGCAGGTCCCCCCCCTGCTTCTCCCAACAGGGCAAGGATCAGGGTCAGGACCACGAGAATCCGGCGGCAGCCGGTCCGGCCACGGCGCATGCCAAAGCTCCCTGGGGCGTCAACCGGCCCTGGCAATTACCCGGCCGGCTCTGATTTCGAATCCGGTCTCACGGCTTATGGTTGATGGCCGCGACCCGGCCGTGCTGATCAAAGGTGAGAGTGGTTTCCCAGGACAAGTATACCATGCGGCCGGGTCCGCTGAAAGGTGTGCCCTCCTTGGGGTGGCTCAGCCGATAGAGATAAACGGTGCGGCCGGCTTCCCGGCGCTGCTCCGTGGGCGGGCCGCAGGCCTGGAGGACCTGGGCCTGGGTGGCCCCGAGACTGACGGCATTGAGGCGGTTGACCCGTTCATGAAAGACCTGCTCCTGGTAGATCTCGGTGGAGGGCTCTTTCCGGGAGGGCAACGTCGGCTCCCCGGCGCACCCCGTCAGGCCGAGCAGCCAGCAGAGGGCGAGCAGCCAGCAGAGGGCGCGGCAAGTGGGTCGAACCGCGCGGATTTCAATAGCGCTTTTCATAGAGCCTCTTGCAAAAGTCTCTTTGGGGTTGATTTTCTAAAAAATTAAGCCTCATCGGCGCGCCTGTGCTAAAGTATTTTTGATAGTAAAACAATAGCTTGGGGGAGCCGATGAAGCTTAGAGAAAGAGTATCATGGATACTGGGGGCTTTACAACGGTATCTATTCCCCCGCCTGGAAGAATGTGGCGAGCGCCCCTTAACCGAGAAAGAGCAGCAATTAGCCGGCATCTTGGAAGTGCTTCATCTCGAAAGATTTGTCAGACGGCCACCGCAGAGATTTGGCCGGAAGCCGTGGGAGCGCCGAGCCCTGGCCCGGGCCTTGGTGGCCAAGGCGGTGTATCACCACCCCCACACCCGGGCCACCCTCGAGGCTTTGCGGGCTTCACCGGTCCTGCGGCGGATTTGCGGTTTTGTCAGGCGCGCCGACATCCCTTCCGAGGCCACCTTTTCTCGGGCCTTTGCGGAATTTGCCCGGTCGGGGCTGGGGGAGAAGGTCCATGCGGCCCTGTGGCGGAGTGGGTCAAGCCGGAGTTGGTGGGGCATATCAGCCGGGACGCCACCGCCATTGAGGGCCGGGAGAAATCCGTGGTGCGGCCGAAGCCCGGGAAACCGGCGCCCCGAAAAAGAGGCCGCCCCCGGCGGGGCATAGGCGCTGACTTAAGGCCTTTATGTATTTGCAACTGACTGATGTTATTGAAGTTCCCATTCTAAATTACGCATAAAAAGTCTTCTTAAGTTAGCGCTTATGCCCCAACCCCCTCCCACCGTGGGGAGGGGGCTTAAAAACCACATTCATGCAAAATCCTTACCGGACAGGCCTGTGTCAATATAAAAAATGATAATCTCCGGTAAATAACAACCAATCATCAATTGATTGACACTTAACATTTACCTTTTTCCTTGACTCAATTTGTCTTTATCCTACCTCGTCATGATCGGTTGATGACCTTTGTCTCAAGAAACCTTTCACCTGATTTTCAGGCGATATAATAGTGCCTGCAGAGCAGGCGCGACCGAGGTGAAGTGGATAAGATAGTGGCTGGCCGGTTCATCGGTGGGGCGCAGGACTTTGGCGTAGCCCTCGGGGGGGTCCTCTCCGGCGGCCGCCACGTGCAGGCGGAGCATGAGGTTCGCATGGGGCGGCAAAGGAGCGGCGGCGGCCACCACCGCCTGGCGGGGGGAGATGGCCAGGAGCGCCCCGGACTGCATCTGCCCCTCCAGTTGCTTGCCGGCCAGGATGGCATAGGAAAGCGGCAAGGGGTCCGCGAGAGTGAGCAACCCCGCGTCCTCCTCGGCCAGGGAGAGCTCCGGGTGGTCCTGATGGCCCAGCAGCTCGCGACATGCCAGGGCCTCCCGCATGCCCTTGGCGTGCACCGCGATCTCCTCCCCCAGGATGAGACCCGGGCCGGCGGCCTCCATCAGGGTGGGGGAGACCAGCACCTGCCCGCCCACGGTAAAGCTCTCGATGCGGGCCGTCAGGTTGACTGCCTGGCCCACCACCCCATATTTCGAGCGTTTGGTGGAGCCGATATTGCCCACCACCACCTCACCGGTGTGCAGCGCCATCCCCATCTCGATCTCCGGCCAGCCTTTGTCGAGGTTGTAGGCATTCACCTCACGCATGGCCTGTTGCATCTCGAGAGCGCAGCAGACGGCGCGTCGGGCCGCATCCGGCATCACCAGGGGAGCGCCGAAGAGCACGAAGATGGCGTCGCCGATGATCTCATCGATGGTGCCGCCATGGCGGTGGATGACCTCCACCATGGCCGAGAGGTAATGGTTCAACAGGGACACCACCACGGTGGGCTCCAGGCGCCCCACCAGGGCGGTGAAGCCGCGCAAATCCGACATGAGCAGGGTGACGAGGCGTTTTTCCCCGCCCAGTTTCAGCCCTTCGGGCATATCGAGGAGCACCCCCACAATATCGTCGCTGGTGTAACGGCCGAAGGTCTCGCGGATGAACCGGTTGCGGCGTTCCAACTGCCGGTTCAGGTCCACCAGTTGCTCATGGGAGTCCTTCAGTTGCTGGGTCATGCGGTTGAAGGCGGTAGAGAAGTCCCCCATGAAGTCCACCTTCTGCTCCAGGTCCCCGGCGGCGATCTGTTGGGTTTTCCAGGTGAGGTGCTTGAGGTTGGACTGGAGGGCCTTGAAGGAATGAACCACGGCCATCTTGCTCATCATCGGGGGAGTGTTCAGCTCTCCCTGGGCGAGCTGCGCCATGGCTTCGCTGTAAATGGCAAACTCCGCCAGGAAGCGGTTCACAAAGGTGATGAGCTGGCGGATTTCGTTGTCCGGGAGGTCCTCCGGAATGGGGATCGCCGGAGGCGCCTTCCCCGTGCGCAGGTAATGCATGGTTGCGGTGATGCGGTCAATCAGTTCCTCGGCCACCGAGAGCATGGCAACGCCTCATTTGGGGGCGACGGTAAAGCGGCAGACCCGCCCCCCGGAGCCCCAGCAGTCCACTTCCTTGACATGAAAGTCTTTGCCCGTGTAAGCAAGCAGGAGGCCGGCGATAAAGCCCTCGTCGTAGATGCACACTTCTTCGGCGCACACGGGGATGCCCGAGCAGTCCAGATCCTCGGCCACGGTGACGACGAAGGAGCCCTTGTCGTAATCAGCCGATTCGACCCGGAAGATGCCGATGCCCAACTCCTTCATGGTGCGCTGGATATCGGCGAAGAAGCCGGTCAGGTCGCTCTTTTCGGTGAGCACGTTGGCGCAGTACTCCTCACCGGCTTTCTTGCCGGCTTCGAAGAAGATCCGGTCGGCCTTCTCGACCCCGTAATCCCGGATGAGGAGATCGCGCAGGGTAAACTGCATCAGGCGATACACGGCCACGTGCACCATGGGGCCGAGATTGGGGCGGCCTTCGGCGATATCGCCCAGCATGCTCCAGGCAAATTGACTTTCGTCCCGTTCTTCTTTAAACATCTGCGCCTCTCCTTTCCGCTGACCTGTGAGGTATGCCATTCATTTTGGTAAGTCGGGTGGGTCGCTGTCGGTCTGCCAGCCGCCGCCCAGGGCCCGGTAAAGGCCGATGACGGCCAGCAGCTCGTTGGCCCGGGCCTGGGTGAGGCGCAGTTCCGCTTCGAAGAGCTGGCGGTCCGAGTCCAGCACCTCCAGGTACGGCGTCACCCCGCCGAAGTAGCGCTGGTTGGCCAGGTCGGTCTGTTTGGCCAGGGCCGCGGTCTGCTTTTCCGCCTCCTGGCGCACCTCTTTGAGCTTGCGCACCGCCACCAGGGCGTCGGACACGTCCTGGAAAGACTGCTGCACCGCCTGTTTATAGGCCAGCATCGCCTCCTGGGTCCTGGCCTCGGCGGACCGCACCCCCGCCCGCAGGCGGCCGCCGGTGAAAAGGGGCTGGGTCACGGACGGCAGGGCGATGTCCCAGAAGCTGGCCGGGCCGGTGAACAGGTGTTTCAGGGCCGCGGTCTCCCAGCCGGCGCTGCCGGTCAGGCGGATGTTGGGGTAGAGCAGGGCCTTGGCCTCGCCGATCCTGGCGTTGGCCGCCACCAGCAATTGCTCGGCAAAGCGGATGTCCGGCCGCCGCTCCAGCAGCGTGGAGGGCAGGCCCGGGGGCACGCTGACCTCCAGGTTCTGCTGCACCAGGGATTTGCCCCGGGCAATGGGCCCCGGGTTGCGGCCCAGCAGCACGCTGATCTGGTTCTCCTTCTGTTCGATGGCCCGCTCCAGGTCAGGCACCACGGACCGGGCGCCGTAGAGCAGGTTTTCCGTCATGAGCACCGGTGTCAGGGAGTCCCAGCCGTAGTCGAAGCGGGCTTTCACCAGCTTTAACGATTCCTCCCGGGTCTTGACGGTGCGCTTGCTGATCTCGAGCTGCAGGTCCAGGGAGCGCAGTTCGATGTAGGCCCGGGCCAGGTCCGTGACCAGGGTCTGGATGACCACCCGGCGGCTTTCTTCCGTGGCCAGCAGTTCGGCCCGGGCCGCCTCCGTGGCCCGGCGGATGCGTCCGAAAAAGTCAATTTCCCAGGCAAGGTTGCCGAAGAGCAGGCCCACCACCCGGTCGGTGCGGGGTATGCCCGGCGTGAAGCCGCGCTCCGAGGTGCGCACGCTCTCCATCGCCCCCGAGGCATCCAGGGCGGGGAAGATGGGCGAGCGGGCGATGACCACCTGCTCCCGGGCCTGGAGGATCCGCTGCGCCGCCTTCTGGACGTCGTAGTTTTCGATGAGGGCGATGCGGATGAGCTCCTGGAGTTTTTCGTCCTTGAAGACCTCGAACCATTTGAGCTCCCCGAAGGAGGCGTCGGCCGGCTGGGTGGGAACGCCCGGTCCTTCGCCCCGGAATTTTTCCGGGCTGGGGTATTCGGGGCGCTCATAGTTGGGGCCCACCAGGCAGCCGCCCGCCAACAGCAGGGCCAGGAGCAGGGCTGAGCAGGTCTTCATGGCTTCTCTCCGTGGGCGTGGTCTGGATTGGCCGGCGTCGCCTCGGCGGGCAGGTGCTCTTTCCCCGGCCGGTGGGAAAGTTTCTCCACCACGTAGAAGGTCACCGGGATAAGGAAAATGGCGATGACGGTGGCCGCCAGCATGCCGCCGATGACCGCGGTGCCCATGACTTTTCGGGCGATGGCGCCGGAGCCCGAGGCCAGGGCCAGGGGCACGCAGCCCAGGATGAAGGCGAAGCTGGTCATGAGGATGGGCCGGAGCCTCAGGCGCGCCCCCTCCAGGGCCGCGTCGGCAATCTCCTTGCCTTTCTCGTATTCCATCTTGGCGAATTCCACGATGAGGATGGCGTTCTTGGCGGCCAGGCCGATGAGCATCACCAGGCCGATCTGGGCGTAGAGGTTCAGCTCCATGCTGCGCATCCAGATGCCCAGAAAGGCCCCGAAGACGGCAATGGGCGTGCCCAGCAGCACGCTGAAGGGCAGCGACCAGCTCTCGTACTGGGCCGCCAGGATGAGAAAGACGAAGGTCAGCGACAGGGCGAAGATGACCCAGGCGGGCACGCCCTCCTGGGCCTTCTTCTCCTGGAAGGACATGCCCAGGTAATCGTAGCCCATCTCCGCGGGCATGGTTTCCTGGAACACCGCTTCCAGGGCCTTCATACCCTGGGAAGAGCTGTACCCCGGCGCGGTGACGGCATTGATCTGCACGGCGCGATAGAGGTTGTAGCGCATGGTGAACTCCGGCCCCGAGCGCTGCTCCAGACTGGTGAGGGCGCTCAACGGCACCGCGTCCCCCTTGCTGTTGCGCACATAGAACTGGCCCAACTGCTCGGCGTTGGTGCGGAATTCCCCTTCGGCCTGCACGTACACCTGCCACTGGCGGCCGAAGCGGTTGAAGTAGTTGACGAAATAGCCGCCCATGAAGGCCTGCAGCACCCGGTAGACCTCGCCGATGTCCACGCCCTGCTTCAGCACCTTGTCCCGCTCCACCTTGACGAAGATCTGGGGCACCGTGGGCACGAAGGTGGTGGTGACCCGGGCCAGCTCCGGCCGTGTCCGGGCCGCGGCCAGGAATTTTTGCGTATTCTCCCAGAGATAGGGAATATCCTTGCCGGCCCGGTCCTCCAGGATGAAGGTTACCCCGCCTGCGGTGCCGATGCCGGGAATGGCCGGCGGCGAAAAGGCGAAGGCGACGCCCTGGGGGAGTTGGGCCAGCTTTTTATTGAGGCCGGCCATGATGGCTTCGTACTTCTCCTCCGGCTTTTTCCGTTCGTGCCAGGGCTTGAGGGTCACGAAGAAAAAGCCGCTGTAGGTGTTGGTGACGCCGGAGAGCATGCTGTAGCCGACGACGCTGGTGACGTACTCAATCCCCGGCGTTTGCATCATGAGGTCCTCAATCTGGCGGCAGACCTCGCTGGTGCGCTGCAGGGAGGAGGCGTCGGGCAGTTGCACCCCGGCATAGAGATAGCCCTGGTCTTCTTCCGGCAGGAAGCCGCCGGGGATGCGGCTGCCCAGCAGGCCGAGGCCGCCCGTCACCAGGAGCAGAAAGAGGAGGCTCAGGCCGGCCTTTCTGATAAAGACCCCGCACCACCGCACATAGCCGCTGGTGGCCCGGCCGAAGACGCGGTTGAACCAGCGATAGAAGCCGGTCAGCAAGCCCCTGGCCTCTCTCTTGGGCTTCAGGATCATGGCGGCCAGGGCCGGCGACAGGGTCAGGGCGTTGAAGGCGGAAATGAGCACGCTGATGGCGATGGTGATGGCGAACTGCTGGTAAAGCCGCCCGGTGATCCCCGGAATGAAAATGGTGGGCAGGAAGACCGCGGAAAGCACCAGGGCGATGGCCACCACCGGCCCCGAGACCTCCTCCATGGCCTTGATGGTCGCGTCTTTAGGGGAGAGCCCGTCCTCGATGTGGTGCTCCACCGCCTCCACCACCACGATGGCGTCGTCCACCACCAGGCCGATGGCCAGCACCAGCCCCATGAGGGCGATGGTGTTGATGGAAAAGCCGATAAGGGGGAAAAGGGCGAAGGTGCCGATGAGGGACACGGGCACGGCCAGGGCCGGAATCAGGGTGGCCCGCCAGCCCTGGAGAAAGATGAAGACCACCAGAATGACGAGAATGAGGGCTTCAAAGAGGGTGTGGACGATTTCCTTCAGGCCCTCCCGCACCGCCTGGGTGGTGTCCAGGGCGATGACGTAGTCCATGTCCGGCGGGAAGGACTTTTTGGCCTGCTCCATGAGCTTTTTGGCGCCGTCCACCGCGGCGATGGCGTTGGTGCCCGGCAGCTGATACAGGGCCAGGATTGCGGCGGCCTTGCCGTTCAGACGCCCCTGGATGGCATAGGTCTGGGACCCCAGCTCAATGCGGGCCACGTCCTTGAGGCGCACCAGCGACCCGTCCGGGTTGGCCCGGAGCACGATCTGGGCAAATTCCTCGGGATTTTCCAGGCGCCCCTGGGAGCGGATGGCGTAGGTGTATTCCTGGCCCGGCGGGGCCGGCTCCGCCCCCACCTGGCCCGAGGGGTTCACCGTGTTCTGCTTCTGGATGGCCTCCACGATCTCCGGGATGGTGATGTTGAGCTTGGCCAACTGGTCGGGCCGGACCCAGAAGCGCATGGCGTACTGGCCGGCGCCGAACACGGTGACGCTGGCGATGCCGGGCACCCGGGTGAGCTGGTCGTTCAGGTTGATATAGGAATAATTGGCCAGAAAGGTGGCGTCGTAGGCGCCGTTGGGGGAGATGAGGCCCACCACCAGCAGGGGCGCGGCCGTGGATTTCTTCACCGTGATGCCGAAATTGCGCACGTCCGCGGGAAGCTGGGATTCGGCCTGGGACTCCCGCATCTGGGTGAGCACCTGGTCGATGTTGGGGTCCGTCTTGACGTCGAAGTTGACGTACAGCTTGAGCTCGCCGCTGTTGGCGTTCAAGGAGTACATGTAATTCATGTTGTCCACGCCGCTCATCTGCTGCTCGATGGGCGTGGCCACGGACTGCTCCACCGTCAGGGCGTCGGCGCCCACGTAGGTGGTGTTGACGAAGATTTCCGGGGGCACGATGTCGGGATATTGGGCCACGGGCAGGCTGAGCAGGGCCACCACCCCCACGATCACCATGACGATGGAGATGACGATGGCCACGATGGGGCGGTTGATGAAGAAGCGCGCCATGGCCCCCTACCTCGCCTGCTTCTCTGCCGGGGCCGGGGTCTTGCCGGCGGGCGGCGCTTCCTGGAAGGGCTTGACGGTGACGGTCATGCCGGCCTTCACCTTCTGGAGGCCCTCCACGATCACCCGCTCGCCGGCACCCAGACCCTCCGTCACCACCCACAGGGAGCCGGTGCGTTCGCCCACCTTGACCCAGCGCAGGTCCACCTTGTTCTCCGGAGTGACCACCCCCACCTGGTAGCGCCCCTGGATCTCCGTCACGGCCCGCTGGGGGGCCAGCAGGGCCCCTTTCTGCGTCTCGATCAGGGCCCGCACCTTGGCGAACTGGCCGGGCCGCAGCAGGTTGCCGGGATTGGGAAAGATGGCCGCCACCTTGATGGTGCCGGTGCGTTCGTCCACCTGGCGGTCCGCAAAGGAGACCCGGCCCTTGTGGGGGAAGGTGGTGCCGTCGGCCAGGATGAGTTCCAGGTTGGACTCTTCGGGGCCCGACTGCCCTTTGGCCTCGGCCTCGCGGCTGAAGCGCAGGTATTCCTGCTCGCTGATGGGGATGTAGACCTTGATGGGGTCCAGGGTGGACACGGTGGTGAGCTCCGAACCGCCGGGCTGGCCCACCAGGTCGCCCAACTGGGCCTTGGCGATGCCGGCGATGCCGTCAATGGGGGAGGTGATTTTGGTAAAGCTGAGATCGATCTGGGCCTTTTGCACCGCGGCCTGGGCGGCCTGCACCGCGGCCCGAGCCGAGGCCTCCCGGCCGATGGCGTCGTCCAGGTCCTTCTTGCTCACCGCGTTCACCGCCGCCAGGGGCCGGATCTTCTCCAGGTTGGCCTTGGCGGTGTACAGTTGACCCTCGTTCACGGCCAACTGGCCCTTGGCCTGGGCCAACGCCGCCTGGAAGGTGCGGGGGTCGATCTCGAAGAGCACCTGCCCCTTTTTGACCAGAGAGCCCTCCTGGTAAAGCTGTTTGATGAGATACCCCTGCACCTGGGCGTTGATCTTGGCGTTCACCAGGCCGTCCGTGCTCCCCACCCACTCCCGGTAGATAGGCACGTCCTGCCGCACCACCTCCGCCACCTCCACCACCGGCGCCACGGGCGCGGCGGCCTTCTGCTCATGACAGCCGACAACCAGAAGCAGGGTCAGAACCAACGCCGCGCCCATGACCAAGGACCGTGCTGAACCTTGCCAGGTACAATGAACATTCATGCCGGGATACCCCAAAAGGAAAAATGTGGTAATGCCGCGGAAGAATTGTAGGACATCCGCCCTCGGGTGTCAGGTCATTTATGGCGGGTGCGCCCTCCCACCATGAGGAAACGGCTGGAAAAACCTGTCCACCCGGACGGCTTTCAATCCTTTGGCGCATGGCTAAGTGCACAATTTCATAAGTGCGATTACGTATTCTCTGACCCCCCTCACCCCAGCCCTCTCCCCCCGTCGGGGGGGGAGAGGGGGTAATGAGACGGTTTTTGCTTTCTTCCCTCTCCCCCGATGGGGGAGAGGGTTAGGGTGAGTGGGAATTAACTCTTTGCGCTCCTCTCAATGAATACGTTACCGAATTTATGAAACGATGTACCAAGCTGCAGCGACACCAGCCGGGCCGGGGTGATGGCCGGGTAAAGCTGTCCCGTCCGGGCCGCAAAGATGGCCGGCAGGCGCACATCCGGGGTGATACGGATGATGTCGCCGCCTCAGGGATGATCCTCTCTTCGGGCCATCTCTGCTATACGCCTGGCGTATTCGTTTTTCAAAACCGCCAGAAATTCGCCGTCCACCTTGCCCTTCCAGGTGACCACTTCCGTGAAACGCTTGGGGATGGACACCGCCGCGGGGTCAAACCCCGTGGCCAGCCGGGTCTGCCAGCGCAGTTGCTGGATGCGCCGGGAAACCGCGTCAATGCTGCCCGCCAGGGCGCCGTAGCCCACCACCTGCAGGCATTCCGCCAGGAGCTCATCGGTGTACACCCCCCGGGCGAAGAGGCAGGCCACCATGGAGGTGAGAAAGGCTCGGCTTGCCTCATCGGTAACCAGAAACTCCACGGCCTTGCCCACGTCCTGGTCATCGTGCTTCTGGTCATAGGCATAGCCCCCCGCGTCCAGGTGGGAGTGGCGAAAGCCCAGGGCCTGGGAGGCGAAAAAGACCTCGCCGGTGGCGTAGCCCGCCATTTCCTGTCCCAATACGCAGGCAAAATCCGCGCCGCCGTAATGGGCCGCGGCCTTGAGCGTCCCCTGGGCCAGCAGCCGGTAGAAGTCATTGACGCCATAGGCCAGGTGCTGTACTGCCTTTTCGTAGGTATTATGGTCGCCGAATCTGAGGGGCAGGAGGGTTTCCTTTTCGGTGATGACGCCTTTCTCCAAAGCCTCCGTGGCCCAGGCCAGGGCCACGCCGGCGCTCATGACGTCCAGGCCCATCTGTTCCACCACATCCAGGATGTCCAGGACGGCAAAGCAGTCGGTCACCCCCAGCATGGAGCCCGCCGCGAAGATGGGCTCGTGGTCGTAGGAGACCTGGCGGTAAAAGAAGCGGTGGTCAGTCTGGAACCGCTCCCGGGAAAAGCCGATGTGGATGCAGCCCACCGGGCAGCCGGCGCAGGCCGCGTTGCGCAGGAGCGCGGTCTCGGCGAACCGCTCGCCGCTGATGCCGTGGGCGTTTTCGTCAGAGGTAGCTTGGAGGTTGCGCCAGGGCAGGGCCTTCAGTTTATTCAAGACCGCCACGTTCACCGGGGTGCCCAGGTTGTGGTATTTCTGCATCATGTCGGTGGCGGTGAGTTTTTCGTACACCGCCTGAAAGAGCCGGGGGTAGTCCTTCCCTTCCATGAGGGGGAAGCTGCCGTCGCCGATGATGACTACGGCCTTTATATTCTTGGCCCCCAGGGCCGCGCCGCCTCCCAGCCGACCGAAATGGCGGTAGGTGTCCACGTTGATGCCGGCCATGGCGCTTTTATTCTCCCCCGCGGGGCCGATGCGCAGGATGCTGCGGTGGCCCGAGCCTTTGAACATGCGGCGCAGGAGCTTGCCGCTTTCCTGGATATCCTTGCCCCAGAGGTAGTGCACCTCTTTCAGCTCCAGGTGTCGGGAGCCCACCACCAGGGCCGAGGGGCGGGGCGCTTTGCCGGTGAGCACCAGGGCGTCCAGGTCGGCGAATTTCAGCGCCAGGGCCGAACGCCCGCCCGCGTGGCTTTCGGCATACTGGTCGTGATAGGGCGATTTGAAGGCCGCCACCGTCTTGCTCATCAGGGGAAAATAGCCGGTCAGGGGGCCGATGGTGAAGATGACCGGCTGCTCCGGGTCGTCCCAGGGCTTATCAATCCGGCCGTATTTGGCGAACAGGAGGGCCCCCAGGCCGCTGCCGCCCGCCACCTCATCCCGGCCGTCCACCCGCACCACCTTGCCCTTGCCGGCGGCCAGGTCCATCACCAGCACGCGAAAATGGTCCCGGATCATGCCGCCTCCTCCGGGGCTGCGGCCTTGTCGGCCGGGCCGCCGCCCACTTCCTTCATCTCCAGGCAGTCGTGGGGACAATAGGGCACGCACCTGCCGCAGTGCAGACAGACGAAGGGCTCCCCCCCCGGGTCCAGATAAACGGCTCCCACCGGGCAGGCATGGGCGCAGTCGCCGCAGCGGATGCACAGTTTCTTGCGCACGATCACCCCGCCGCCCCGGCGCTGGGCATAGGCCCCGGTGGGACAGGCGGCGGCGCAGGGCGCAGGGTTGCAGGCCAGGCAGATGCGGGCCTCAAAGCCGGTGGACAGCCCCCCCGAGGAGGCGATGCGGATGCCCGCCATGTCCCAGGACAGGCGCCCATGCACCAACCGGGCGCAGGCCAGCGAACAGGAATGACAGCCGATGCAGCGCTCCAGCCGTGGGGTGGTCAATATTTTCATGACGATTCCTTACCTTGCTTCCTCTCCTAACCAGGATTCACAGCGCCATACTCACCCGGCGGACCCCCTCGTCCGGAGGGTGGAGGGTGAAGCCCGTCTTTTTCATCAGCCCCAGCATGGGCATATTCTCCGCCAGGACTTCGCCCCACAGGGATTTCACACCATTATCCCGGGCTATTTCGATGACCCGGGAGATCAGCTTGGCCCCCAGGCCCTTACCGTGCCAGGGGTCGGCCACGATGACCGCAAATTCGGCGGTGCTGCGGTCGGGAGCCATGACCAGGCGGCCCACCCCCATCATCACCTCGGGCCCCGGCGGAATGCCGAAAGCCGCGAGACCGATTTCCCGGTCGTAGTCGTTCTGGGTGAAACGGATGAGAAAGCTGTGGGGAAAGCTCTTGATCAGGTGAAAGTAACGGAAGTACAGGGTCTGATCGGAGCAGTTCTCCAAAAGCTCCTTCACCAGGGGCTCGTCCTCCGGCCGCATGGGGCGGAGCAGCACCGGGGTGCCGTCCCTGAGCAGCCAGTCGCTCTCATACTGGTTGGGGTAAGGCGCAATGATCAGGTGCCGGGGGGCCGGCAACTCGCTGGGCTCCAACCGGATGCGGGCATCCACGCAGACGGGCCGACCGTTGCTGATGAGCAGGGGGTTGATGTCCAGTTCGACGATTTCCGGAAAATCCGTTACCAGTTGGGACAGGCGCACCAAAATGCCGGCCAGCTCATCCAGGTTTGCCGGGGGAATATTGCGGTAGCCCTGCAGAATCCGGTAAACGCGGGTCCGCTCCATGAGCCGCCGGGCCAGGAGCAAATTGAGGGGCGGGAGATCCACCGCGGATTCCTTGAACACCTCGGTGAAGATGCCGCCCATGCCGAAGATCAGCAGAGGGCCGAAGCAGGGGTCTTTTTTCGCCCCGAGAATGAGCTCCAGGGGGGCTTTTTCCACCTGGGTCTGGATGGTGACCCCAAAAATATTGGCCTCGGGCTGGAAAGATCTGGCCCGGGCGACGATGTCCTCAAATGCCCGGCTCACTTCGGCTTCGTCCTGGAGCGAGACGCGCACGCCGTCGACGTCGGATTTGTGGGAGATGTCCGGGGAGTGGATCTTCAGGACCACGGGAAAGCCCAATCTCTTGGCGGCCGTGGCCGCAGCCGCGGGCGAAGATGCCGTCAGGGTGGGATTCACCGGGATGCCGTAGGCCGACAGCACGGCCTTGGCCTCAATCTCGCTCAGCATCAGCATCTTCCGGTTGAGACATTCCTCGATGAAAGACCGGGCCTGCCGGGTGTTCACCTTGATTTCCGACGGCAACTGCGGCGGAGTCTCCTGGAGGAGCTCCAGATTCCGGGTGTAGGAGTACATCTCCATAAAGGTGTCCACGGCCTCTTCCGGGGTTTCAAAGGTGGGGACGCCGGCCTGGTTGAGCAGGTCCACGCCGGCGGCGACGTCTTTGGACCCCATCCAGACCGCAAAGACCGGTTTGGCTTGTTTCTTGATTTCCGGGGCAACGGCCCGGGCCACGCCGGCAGGGTCCGTCATGGCCTGGGGCGAGAGCACCACCACCAGGCCGTCCGCTTCCGGAGCCCCCAGGACAATCCGGGTGGCTGCCAGGAATCGGTCCGGGGGCGCGTCGCCGAGGACGTCCACGGGATTGCCATGGCTCCAGTGGGGCGGCAGAGATTCGCTGAGCTTGCCGATGGTTTCCGGGGTCAGGACGGCCGGCTCCCGCTGCCACTTGCTGAAGGCATCCACCGCCATGACGCCGGGGCCGCCGGCATTGGTGATAATGGCCAGATTGCCCCCCAGAGGACGGGCCATCTTGCCCAGGGCCTCGGCGCAATTAAAAAGCTGGTCGATGGTGTCCACCCGGATAATGCCGGCCCGCCGGAAGGCGGCGTTGTAGGCCTCGTCCTGTCCGGCCAGGGCTCCGGTGTGAGAGGCCGCGGCCCGGGCCGCCGCCGCGCTGCGGCCGGACTTGACCACGATGATGGGCTTCACCCGGGACACGGAGCGGGCGGCGCTCATGAAGCGCCGGTGGTGCACCAGGTTTTCCATGTAGATGATGATGCTTTTGGCCCGGTCGTCGTTCCCCAGGTAGTCGATCATCTCGGCGAAATCGATGTCCGCCATGGAGCCGATGCTGACAAAGTGGCTGAAGCCGATATTCTGGGTTTCGGCCCAGTCCAGAATGGCGCTGCAGATGGCGCCGCTTTGGGATAAGAGCGCCAGGCCGCCGGGTCTGGCCGAACGCGCCGCGAAGCTGGCATTGAGCTGGGTATGGGGGCAGATGATGCCCATGCAGTTGGGGCCGAGATAGCGGATGCCCCCGGCTTGGGCTGCGGCCTGGATCTCCGCCTCCACTTGCTTGCCCTCGTCTCCCACCTCCTTGCCGCCCGCGGAGATGATGATGACGCCGGGAATCCCGGCCTGGCCGCATTCCTGCATGACCGCCGGCACGCCGCCGATGGGGACGGCGATCACGGCCAGGTCGATGGGCGCGCCCACCGCAGTGACCGAGGGGTGGGCCTTCAGCCCCAATATCTCTTGATGTTTGGGGTTGATGGGGTAGATCTGCCCCTGGAAGCCCCCTTCTTTCAGGTTCTTCACCAGGGTGAAGCCGATGCCGCCCTCTTTGGGGCTGGCCCCCACCACGGCCACGGCTTTGGGTTTGAAGAATGAATGGAGAACGTGTCTGTCCATGTTATCTGCCTCATCTTCCAGTCAGGCCGGAACCTGTTGGCGGATCAGGAGCCGGACCAGTTCTGCCGCCCCGGTGTTGACTATCCGGCGCGAGGCGCCGGCAGGGATCACCAGGGTGGTATCCGGCCTGAGATCCACCGGTTGGCCGTCCACCACCACCCGGCCGGCGCCCTGCATGGTTAAGGCCGCCACCTCGCCCTGGTATTGGAAAGCCGGTGTCTCCGCACCCGGGGCCAGGCTTAAGCGCCATACCTCAAACGTCTTCAGCCCCTGGTCGGCCCCCGCCAGGGTCTGTTGAACATTGCCCTGAAAGTGAAACTTCCGGACCTGGGCGTTATCGATCAATTCCATGGCGACCCCCTTTCGGGCTTCTTTTTCAATTGATCTGCCACCGGCTGGATGGCAGCCTGAACCTTCTTCAGATCTCCCGGAGAGTGGGCAGTGGGCCTGGGGGAGGCTGAGGCCTCAGCTCTCATCACCTCAGATCTATGAGCTCCATGCGGTTGTTGGCGTCCGGATGCTTGGAGGAGGGACCCTCCGTCAACACCGCGCAGTCGCCCTGAAGCCCAAAGGCCTCGAGACACCGGCGCACATAGTTTTTCCAGTCCTCCGGGTGATCCGGTTCATGCAGAGAGTGGACACCATAGGTGAACTGCAGCCTCTGGCAGGTGGCTTCCTGGGAACTCACGCCGATGGTCCACACCGCGGGCCGGAAGCGGGCGATGCTGCGGGCGGTGGCGCCGCTGCGGGTGGGCACGAACACCGCCGCGGGGGTGGTCCGCTCCAGAACGGACTGCACACTCAAGGAGATAAGCTCAGAGAGCTTCAGCGGAGCCCCCGGCCCCACCTCTTTCAGGATCTCCCGGACATGAGAGGCAGGCCGTTCGGACTCGATGGCCGCGGCAATCTTCCCCAGCATGGCCACCGCCTCCACCGGATATTTCCCCATGGCCGACTCTTCGGACAGCATCACGCAGTCGGTCCCGTCCAAAATGGCATTGGCCACGTCGGTGGCCTCGGCCCGGGTGGGGCGGCGATTGCCCACCATGGACATCAACATCTGGGTGGCCGTGATCACCGGTTTCCCCAGCAGGTTGGCCTTGCGCATGATCCGTTTCTGGACCCCGGCGATGTGCTCAATGGGGATTTCCACCCCCAGGTCGCCCCGGGCGATCATGATGCCGTCCGCGGCTTCCAGGATATCGTCCAGATGATTGAGGGCGTTGTGGCGCTCGATCTTGGCGATGATGAAGGGCTGATGTCCCATCGCCTGGGCGGCTTCCCGCACGGCTTCGATGTCCTGCCTCGATTCCACAAAGGACTGGCTCAGCGCGTCCACCCCCTGGGCCAGGGCAAATTCCAGGCACTGGCGGTCGCGGTCCGTGAAGGCGCTGATGCCCAGGTCAATGCCGGGGAGATTGAGCCCCTTGCGGGAGCGCAACTCGCCTCCCACCACCACCCGGCAGTGCACCACCCGGCCCCGCACCTCAACCACCTCAAGCTGGAGCAGGCCATCGCTTAAAAACAGGGCGTCTCCCGGTTTCACCACCTGGGGGAGCCGGGCGAAGCTCACCGAGACGCGGCCGGCGTCGCCGATGATTTCTTCGGTGGTCAGAGCAAAAGGGGCTCCCGGGACCAGTTCCACGGGCTCCGGCGAGATCTGGCCCAGGCGCATTTTGGGGCCGGGGAGGTCCGCCAGGATGGCCAACCGGCGTCCGGCGGCGGACGCGGCCTGGCGCAGGTGGTTGATCACCCGCTGGTGGGAGCTGAAATCACCGTGGGAAAAGTTGATCCGGGCCACATTCATGCCGGCCTCGAGCATCTGCCGCATGACTTCGGCCGACTGGGAGGCCGGGCCGATGGTGGCCACAATCTTGGTTTTATGGCCGGGTAGTTGCATCTCTGGCTCCCCTCAAGAGAAGTGACGGGACTGCCCGGTGATGGCCGGCGCGCTGCTCCGGATCCAGCCCTCCGGGTCCAGTTTCTGGCGCTGCGACACCGCCAGGTAAATGGGCGCGTGGGCGCCTTATTGGTTTCAGTTGCCCACCACCATGTCGGTCTTGCCGGCCATGCCCTCAGGCGTCGCATTTTGCCCCAGTATCAGGCAAAAGGCCGAATCCCGGGAATTGGCCGGGAGACTCCGGATGGTGTAGCGGGGGTCGATATACGTCAATTCAACTTTACGGCTGATTTGGCCGAGGCTCCTGCAAAATTCTCCCTTTGTCCTGGGAAAGGGGGGCGGCTTTGAAAACGCTCTGCAAGATGCCGACCTCTTTTATGGTGCGCGGTGCGCACCCCACATGGGGGCCGGAACATCAAAGGATCGGCAGGGTGCCCACGGCGCACCATGATATTTCGGTATTCGGAAACCCTGACGTTGCTGAGAGCCCCACGTTTTCTTTCCTTCTTTATCAAAGCGGCCTGACCTCCCAGACCTTTTCGCAATACTCCCGGATGGCCCGGTCCGAGGAGAACTTGCCCAGGCGGGCGACGTTGAGGATGGACATGCGGGTCCAGCGTTTGGCGTCCCGGAAGGTATGGCCCACCTCATCCTGCCGGTCCACATACGACCGGTAGTCGGCCAGCGCCAGATACTCGTCCCGGTACAGGAGCGAAGCCACCAGGGGCTGGAAGAGATGGGCGTCGCCGTGGGAGAAGAACCCCGAGCTGATGAGGTCCAGGGCCTCCCGCAACTCCCGGTCCTGCTCATAGCAGCCCAGCGGGTGGTAGCCGGAGGCCTTCAGGTCCGCCACCTCTGGGGCCGTGCGCCCGAAGAGGAAGAAATTTTCCGGCCCCACCTCCTCCCGGATCTCCACGTTGGCCCCGTCCAGGGTGCCGATGGTGAGGGCGCCGTTCAGGGCGAACTTCATGTTGCCGGTGCCCGAGGCCTCCTTGCCGGCGGTGGAGATTTGCTCCGAGAGGTCGGCCCCGGGATAAATGAGCTGCCCGTTCTTCACGGTGAAGTCCGGGAAGAAAACCACCTTGAGGCGGTCCCCGACGTCCGGGTCGTGGTTCACCACCTCCGCCACCGCGTTGATGAGCTTGATGATGAGCTTGGCCATGAAGTAGCCCGGCGCCGCCTTGCCCCCGAAGATAAAGGTGCGGGGGGTGATCGTCTGCTCCGGATGGCGCTTCAGACGATTATAGAGGGTAACGATGTGCAGCACGTTCAGGTGCTGCCGCTTGTATTCGTGAATGCGCTTCACCTGGATGTCGAAGAGGCTGGCCGGGTTGACCTGGACGCCGGTGCGGTTCCGGATGGCGGCAGCCAACCGCTTCTTGTTCTCCAGCTTCACCCGGCGCCAGTTGCGCTGGAACCTGGGGTCCTCGGCGAAATCTTCCAGGCGTCTGAGTTCCTCTAAATGCCTGATCCAGCCCTCGCCGATCTTCCCGGTGATGAGCCCGCTCAGGGCCGGGTTGCTCAGGGCCAGAAAGCGGCGGGGGGTGACCCCGTTGGTGATGTTGAGAAACTTCTCCGGCCACAGCTCGTAAAAATCCTGCAGCACGGTGCGCTTGAGGAGGTCGGTATGGAGGGCCGCCACCCCATTGACGGCGTGGCTGCCCACGCAGGCCAGATGGGCCATGCGCACAGATTTCCCCCCGCTCTCGTCGATGAGGGACAGCCGCCGCACCCGGTCCTCATCCAGGGGATACGTGAGGCGCACCTCATCCAGGAAACGCTGGTTGATTTCATAGATGATTTCCAGGTGCCGGGGCAGGAGTTCGGCAAAGAGGGGCGCCGGCCAGGTTTCCAGCGCCTCCGGCAGCAGGGTGTGATTGGTGTAGGACAGGGTGTTCCGGGTGATCTCCCAGGCCGCCTCCCAATCCAGGAGATGCTCGTCCACCAACAGCCGCATCAACTCCGCCACCGCCAGGGCGGGATGGGTGTCGTTGAGCTGGATGGCGAAGCTTTCCTGGAAGCTCTCCAGACTCCTCCCCCGCAATAAGTGAATGCGGATCATGTCCTGCAGCGAACAGGAGACGAAAAAGTGCTGCTGCGACAAACGGAGCCTTTTGCCCGCCTCGGGCTCGTCATTGGGGTAGAGCACCTTGGTGATGTTTTCGGACAGCACCTTTTCCTGGACCGCACCGTAGTAGTCTCCCACGTTGAAGTCCGCAAAATCGAAGGACTCCACGGCTTCGGCCTTCCAGAGGCGCAGCAGATTGGTGACCCGGTTGCGGTAGCCGGGGACCGGATAGTCATGGGCCTCGCCTTTCACCACCACGCCGGGGGCCCAGCGCCGCCGCTGGCGGCCGGCGGCGTCGGGGTAGGCCTCCACGTGCCCTTTCCAGCCCACCTCATAGGCGATCTCCGGCCGGCAGATCTCCCAGGGATTGCCCAGCTCCAGCCATTTGTCCGTGACCTCCACCTGCCAGCCGTCCCGGATCACCTGGTCGAAGATGCCGAACTCATAGCGGATGCCATAGCCGATGGCGGGGACTTCCAGGGTGGCCAGGGAGTCCAGGTAACAGGCGGCCAGCCGGCCCAGGCCGCCGTTGCCCAGCCCGGGTTCGCCTTCCTGGTCCAGCAGTTCCTCCAAGGAGCGTCCGTGCCGGGCCACGGCCTTCCGGACCTGCTCCCGGATGCCCAGGCAGAGGAGATTGTTGCCCAACTGCGGCCCGATGAGAAATTCCGCCGAAAGATAACTCACCGCCTTGATGTCGGCAGCAAAGGCCTTGAGGGTTTGCACCCAGTTATGGAGCAGCCGGTCCCGCACCGTATAGGACAGGGCCATGTACCAGTCGTTGGTGCTGGCCAGCTCGGGAAGCCGCCCCTGGACGTAGTAGAGGTTGTCCAAGAGCGCCTGGGCCAGAATCTGGGGGCTGGCGCCGGTGCGGATGCTTTCCCCGGCTGGTGATTTTTTCCGCTTTGTCATGGTCTTCCCTGAAACGTCGCCTTTCATCTTGACCTCAGGCTTTCCCGGCACTCATCAGGACGTGCTCATTCTTGTACATGACCATCTTGATCAGTTCATCCCGGGCCGGCCCCAAATACTTCCGCGGGTCGAACTCTCCCGGCTTCTCGGCGAAAATTTTCCGGATAATGGCGGTCATGGCCAGACGGCCGTCGCTGTCGATGTTGATTTTACAGACCGCCGAGCGGGCGGCCCGGCGCAACTGCTCTTCGGAGATGCCCACCGCGGCTTCCATGTGGCCGCCGCAGCGGTTGATCAGGTCCACATACTCGGGCATGACCGAGGAGGCGCCGTGCAGCACGATGGGAAATCCCGGCAGGCGCCGCTCGATCTCCTCCAGGATGTCGAACCGCAGGGGCGGCGGTTCCTCGCCGGGCTTCACCTTGAACTTGAAGGCCCCGTGGGAGGTGCCGATGGAGATGGCCAGGGAATCCACCCCCGTGCGTTGCACAAATTCTTCCACCTCGGCAGGCCGGGTGTAATGGGACGCGGCGGCGGAGACTTCGTCCTCCACCCCGGCCAGCACCCCCAACTCCCCCTCCACGGTGACGTCCCGGGCATGGGCAAAGTCCACTACCTGCCGGGTGAGGCGGATGTTTTCCTCGAACGGATGGTGGGAGCCGTCAATCATCACGGAGGAGAAGCCCGTATTGATGCAAGATCGGGCTAACTCCAGGGTGTCGCCGTGATCCAGGTGCAGGGCGATGGGAATGGCTGCGCCCAGCTCTTCCATCATCGCCACCGCCCCTTTTACCAGATGGGGCACCATGGCCTCGTGCATGTATTTACGGGCGCTTCCCGAACACTGGAGAATGACCGGGGATTTTGACCGGATGCAGCCGATCGCGATGGCTTCGAGCTGCTCCAGGTTGTTGAAGTTGTATGCCGGCACGGCATAGTGCCCGGCCATGGCCTGCCGAAACATCTCCCGGGTATTGACCAGACCCAGTTCTCGATAATGAATTTCAGCCATTATCCGAACTCCTGTGGAAAATGTCTACTGGTTCGAGGCCTCCGGCCCCCCGGCCGGGCCTGAGCCTGATTGCGACCTTGGGCGGCATGCCGCCGCACTCGGCTGATCGGCAAAGGCTTGGTAGATGCCCACCACAGAATATCATGTTGCGCAGTGTGCAACCTATAGATCTGGACGTGGCGTCGGCATCCTCCTAAGAAAAAGGCCAAACCGGACCCGGGGAGCATCTTGGCCGGAATAACGCCGACAATACAGGCATTGACCATGTCCTAAAGGCCGGCCTTGAGGGCCGCCGGAGAGGTGGGACAGGCCTGGCTCGCCTCGTCCTCCATCAGAATGTCAGACCTCCCGCCCGGTTCCGGGCAGGCATACTCCAGCGAGGGCCGTGTGGTGACTGCGCTTCGGGGTCCTCCACCTGACGCTGAGCCAGGCGGCGCTGTAGCTCGTCCAGCAGCGCCAGGGCCGGAAGCGAGCAGAAGACATGTCCCTGGATGGCGGCGTCCCACTGGGGGAAGATGGGCCGGGTGTCCAGGAGCGACTCGGCAGCCCGGAAAAGCTGCTCCACCACCAGCAGCTGCTTATCCGAACCCGCCCCCATTGACAGGGGCATATCCCCCCTTATTTTTTCTTATATACAAAATATCATCCCGAGATTCCCAGGATCATGCTGGCAATCGGGGGGCTAAATACGGGAGGAGGGAACATGGCGAAACGGGTGTACGTCTGTGAGACCTGCGGCGCCCTGGCCGAAGAGCCCGGGCATCTGTGCAACCCCAAGGGCGAACCCCAGAAGTGCGGTTTTTGCGGGGAAACCGCGCACTACGAAAAGCATTTCTGCAAAGGCAAGCTGGAGGCCATCCAGTTTGCCTGCGAGGGCTGCGGCCGCCTGGCCACCACCCCCGACTGTCTGTGCAAACCCAAAAAGGTGCCCGCCTGAAACGGAAGGAAATAACCTTGCAATGAGGGGACGCCCGCCTTTTTCCTTAAATGCCGACGTGTTTTTTGTCCAGAGCGGATTGAGGTCGGCGTCCCCTTATTCCTTTTACCCCCTTTTTTTCTGGCTAAGGAAAAATTGTAACTGCTTGTTGGCAGAAAATAAATAGCCATAAACACGGCGGACTGCCGTTTTTACAACTTTCGGGAGGCCTGGGGACGCTGCGACAAGCTGGAATTCGGCTACTGCCGGGGGTGAGTGGATCCCTGCCGGGCCTGCACCGACCCCTGCAACTACTGCAAAACCCGCCCGTCCTGTGTCATCTGGGAACTGTGCGGCAAGGAGGCGAAAAAAAGTGCGGGGAGGAGAATCCTTGACCAGTCAATCAACAAAAGAAATTTGTCCGCAATATTCTGGGAGGTCTTCTCTTATTTTTTTCCCATAAGCTCTCGGCAAAATAATCCGTTCCACATCTTCCAAAGAGAAGCTTAGGTCCCCAAGAATTCTCCACTCTCTTTCCATATAAAAATTATCTTTATCATCATCAGACTTTTTAGCATCAAAAAATTTTAAAAAGCTAAACATATAATAGTTAATAAAATGATACAAATGCATGACACGCTCCGTCGTTATGTCAGGGATATTATTTTTAAGAAAATTGGCGCTAGCAGTCAGAATATAATGAAACTCATGCCTAATATAATCATAGCCTTCAGATAGCTTTATTTTATCGTTTCCACCGATCTTATGAACTAAGCTATTATTGGAAATATAAAACATCGGATTAGCACCATTCTTTATCAGGAAAGACTTATCGAAAGAAATGCCGAAGGGGGTATATTTCTTTATATGGATATGTAAGTCATTAATTGGAATATCGCAGAAACAGACCATATTTGGATTGTACATTGCATTACTTGAAAGCTCAACATTGAAATCAATCATAAGACTCATACTACCACTTCTCGACGGATCATGAGGAGGCGCACTCAGCCAACCTGTTTTTATTATTTTTAACAATAAGGGATACCGCTCATCTTCTTTTTTTTTCGTTCCCACAAAATGCGTAAGTTCTTTTGATACGTAACGTTGCTTGGCAAACATTATACTATCCTTTTTCGCAATGGTCCTGCCTTCCTTGATCTGCTGGTAGTCGCTTCACGTCAAGATTTCTTTTACCAACTCATCGACACTGGCGGGGCGACACTCACCTGCCCGGAATGCCTGGCGGGCCGCTTCTACTTCAGCAGCTATCTCCTCCCGCCTTTGTTCAATAAAGCGTCTTTGGAGCACTTCGAGAAAAGCTTCCTTGTCTTCCCTGGAAAGGTTATCCACGGCATCCAAAAGTTCCCCAAAGGTTTGTACCTGGGACATGGCAGGCATACCTCGGTAAGAATCAGGAGAATATTCAAATCTTTATTTTAAAGGAATGAAAGAGTTTTTTACACCTTCTTCTCCCACCGCAGCAGATCCGTCACCTCCGCCAGAGTGCGGCCTTCCTTGATCTCCTCCCGGATGCGGTTTTCCTTTTCCAGGACGTCCATGGCGCGGTTGGCGTACTCCACCGCCACCCGCTGGGGCAGGACCACCACGCCGTCGTCGTCGCCCAGGAGCCAGTCGCCCGATTCCACCCGGACGGCGCCCATGCGGATGGGGACGCCGATCTCGCCGAAGCCCCGGGGCTCCCCGGCGTTGGGCATGATGAGGCGACTGAAGGCGGGAAAGGCCAGCCGGACGATGTCGCCCGCGTCCCGGAGCGCCCCGTCGATGACCACGCCGCTCAGGCCTTTTTCCAGGGCCGAATGGGTGGCCAGCTCGCCCCAGATGGCAGGGCCCACCCCGCCCGCGTCGATGACCAGGACGTCGCCGGGCTGGGCCAGGTCGATGGCCTCCACGGGCTTGGCCCAGTCGCCGGGATAGGTGCGCACGGTGAGGGCCCGGCCCACCATCTTGATGCCGGGAAACAGGGGTTTTAAGCCCTCCAGGACGCCGCCCCGGTGCAGGGCGTCGCTCAGGTTGGCGGCGGAGACCATCTCCAGCACCTGGCGGAGCTGCTCCTCCCCGGCCCGCTTGAACAGCGTGGTGGGGATGACCTCCCCTTCGTCAAGGGCCCGGCGCAGGTCCCGGGTGGCCGCGGCGGGGTCCTTGGCCTTGGTGATGGCGCCGCCCACGATGACGAAGCTGGCGCCGTGGCTCAGGGCCAGGGCGGCGGTCTCGGAGTTGATGCCCCCGGCCACGCCCACGGGGATGTTCACGGCCCGGCTCACCGCGGCCAGGGTGTCGAAGGGGTCGCGCCCCTGCATCTGTTCATCTATGGCCACGTGCACGGTGATGTAGTCGGCCCCCAGCTCTTCGGCCCGGCGGGCCCGGGCCACCGGGTCGGGCACGGCGATGAGGTCCACCACGATTTTGGAGCCGTAGTTCTTGGCAGCCTGGACGCACTCCTGGATGGTGGCGTCACTGGCAGTGCCCAGGACGTCCACGATCTGGGCCCCGGCCTTGGCCGCGGACTCCACCTCGATGCGGCCTGCGTCCATGATCTTCATGTCCGCCACCACGGTCTTGCCGGGGAAGCGGGCCTTGATCTGGCGCACCGCGTCCAGGCCCTCGCTCTTGATCAAGGGGGTGCCCACTTCGACCCAGTCCACGCCCGCCGGCACCGCGGCTTCGGCCACGGCCAGGGCCCGGTGCAGGTCCACGAAATCCAACGCCAATTGCAAGATCGCGGTCATGGGATACCTGTTGGGTAGGGAGATGGTAAAAGGAGAGGCGGGGGCCCGGGACCACTGGCCCCCTCCCTCACCAAATTACTCCAAATTCGCATGCCGGGCCAGCATTTCGTCGTGGTCGCCGCCCAGGCGCTGTTCATAGAGGAAGAGGACGGCGGCCTCCAGGAGGAGAAAGGTGGCCTGTTCGAAGAGGCTGCCCGGGCATTGGGCCGAGGCCGGCTCCTGGGCCAGGGTGAGCTTGGTGGTGCCGGGGATATGCACCGTCACGTGGGCTTCCCGGCCGATGCTGGAGTCGAGGCAGGCGGTGAGGGCCAGGGTGCGGGCGCCGTGGGCCTTGGCCCGCCGCAGGATCTCCCGGGGCTGGGCCGTTTCCCCGGAGCCGGACATGACGATGAGCAGATCGCCGGGCTGGAGGCGGGGCGTGATGGTTTCCCCCACCACGTAGACGGTGAGCCCCAGGTGCATGAGGCGCATGAGGAAGCCCCGCAGGATGAAGCCGGAGCGTCCGGCGGCGCAGCCGAAGATGCGGGGCGCGGCCTCCAACTCCCGGATGAGGATCCCGGGCGACTCCGGGGCCAGGCGGGCGAAAACGCCGCCCAGCTCCCCCAGCATCTGGTCCAGGGCCTGGGAAAATTTCGCCATTTCGGGGGTTTCAGATAAAAAAACCTCCCGGCTGGCTCGCGGAAGGTGCATGACATCCCCTCCTTGCCGGTCTCGGTCCATCATGAATTGGATCCAAGCCATTCTCTGTGGAGGATCGCTTAATGGAACTTTAGCAGAAAAATTTTTCTAAGGCCAGTAATCTTGTCGGGGGTGGCGATTTTCTGGTGTGAGACCCAGGCTCGGGCGCGGCTCCTCCTCATGTTCCCGGAATGGAGGGACCCCACAAAGTGCTGGCATTTTTTGCGGGCCCGGAGATAATCATCCTTAAGGTATCCCCCACGCCGAGTCAAAACCAAATCTCAAGGGGAGGCGGGCATATGGGACGGTATCAGGATCGCAAGTGGAGCGGCGAGAAGGGCAAGAAATTCGGCCACGCGGGCCGCACCGAGGACCCCTATTTCCTGGAGGAAGGGCAGGAGGCGGCCCTGTGCACCGGCTGCCAGGCCCTCTACCAGAACAAGCGCTGGTTCTTTGATGAGAAGGCGGCCAAAAAGCTGGCCGGAACGAACAAGGTGCGGGAAGTGACCTGCCCCACCTGCCGCAAGATCAAGGACCGCTATCCCGAGGGCATTCTCACCCTGAGCGGCGAGTTTTTCCGGGAGCGCCAGCAGGAAATCGTCACCCTCATCGAGAACGAGGCCGCCCGGGTGCGCGCCCGCAGCGTCCAGGACCGCATCATGAACATGAACCAGGAGGACTGGGACAAGCTGGTGATCGAAACCACCACCGAAAAGCTGGCCCAGCACCTGGGCCGGGCCGTCTACAAAGCCTACAAGGGCGAGCTGGACATCCGCTGGTCGGAAATGGACAAGTTCGTCCGGGTTTACTGGAAACGGTGAATTTTTTGAGCCATTCAGATGAGGCCGAAGAGACGCTAACATTTTGTAAATTATTATAAATATCCTGAGGGTAGGCAACGCCTACCCTTTTCTTTTAATGTTTGTCTCTCAAAATCCGATTTATTTCACAATAAATATTTGGAAAATTAACGCCTGCAGATAGGGCTGTTTCCCTTAGAATTCGCTTGACAAAATCTACATATTGTTTATTATGTGCAGTATAATACAATATTTGGTGGATTATGAAGAAAGGGAATAACTCAAACGGTTCAATAAATTCCCCCTTCAGGTATGCAGGAGGGAAATTCTACGCACGAAAACTAATCCTTGAACACATCCCTCACCATTCCTGCTATTGTGAGCCTCTGGTCGGCGGTGGCTCAATTTTCTTTGCGAAAGAGAAGGTAAAAAGAAACATTCTTAATGACCTCGATGAAGAACTAATGAACGTATATAGATTTATAAGAGATGAACCAGAAAATTTAATTCGCTTTCTCGAAGGCAAGCCGGCAAAGAAGGAATTACATCACTATTATAAAAATATTTTTAAACCAGAAAGTGAACTGGACCGCGCCGGTAGATGGTATTTTCTTAACAGAATATCATTTAGCGGAATCATGAATAATCAAAATTGCTATTTTGGATATGGTGATAAATTTTCAATGCGGCCCGAGAACTGGCCAAGAAATATTTTAAGGACATCTGAGAAACTTCATAATGTAGAGCTATACTGTGAAGATTTTGAATCTATAATTGACAATGCACCGGATGGTTCTTTTCTTTTTGTCGATCCACCATATTTTAATGCGGATCAAGACAAATTCTATACTTGCACTTTTAATTATGAAGACCACTTACGACTTCGTGACGTTCTTCGAAGAAATAGCAATAGACTATTGTTTTTACTTACATATGATAATAGCAATGAGTTGTGGTCTCTTTATGACTGGGCCGCAGAAATTCATGAGAGAGAGTGGAATTACTGTATTAATCGAACGGATGATCAAAAGACAAAGGTCAAGAGAAAGGGGGAGCGCTACAAAGGAAGGGAAATATTTATTTTTAATTACAAATCTAATACACAGCCATATCTTTGGCAATCTGCTAAATAACTTTTTCCGATCTAACAATATCGATACAGCCGCTGCTAACGACGTCTTGATTGGATTTTATCTCTAACTATCTTCAGCATTTTTGTTTCAATTTGATTAATAGGCAACCAATTTGGGTCATTTTCTAACAAAACGAGGGGGGTCCTGGGAATGAAACCTTTTTCTGAAATTTCGGCAGGAATAACAAACCGCCAATCATTGGCTATTCTTTTTAAAAGATCATCCCTGTCATGGACCTTATAGTAATTGGAAAGGATTTTAAATATTTCTTCGTCTTGAATTAATTCTAAATCTGGGCCAATAGTTTTTCCTTTAATTATTGAATTCATTGGATTGGTGATGACAATATCAAAAACATCGATAGCATATCGGTCGTTGGTTGTTCCTGAAAGTTTAAGACTGCTCCTACTGCGATGGCATTTCACATTAAAGTGGGGGATTTTGCATTTTTTCGAGCGCTTGCCGCTTTTCATAGAATCTCTTACAGCGGGTTTCGATTCAACCTTTATTATGACTCCTGTGCGACGGTGGGTAACCCCTATATCTACATCAGGCATGTTAGGCTGCGGATTCAGATTCAATTTCTGGATAATCCATTCAGATGATGCCAATTGATTTTGTAATAATAATAAAATATTATATTCCATCCCTTTGCCGCGCATCATAGGATTTACTTTTTGATCATTTAAAATATCGAAAAAATACTCAAGTGGAATTAAATATTTTCCACAATATTCCTCTACTTGCCTTCCTAAGCTTATAAGTTTCTCATCATCCATTTGAGAAATCCAACCTTTTATCGATATAATCTTTTTATTTGGATATACTTATTCTCATATATTTGATAGTTGGTCAAGGGAAACCATTTCGGGTAAAAAGCTATGATTTTGAGAATTGGAAGCATTTTGGGGAAATTTCTTCTATTCTCCAGGATTTTCCTCAAAAAATTTATTCTTCACCAGGCTTTTTTCTGAAAGTATCACCTCCTCTGCGTTTGGTTTTCCTGCGGGAGACGGAACCTTCTCCTTTTTCTGTCGATCCTTGTTGGCAGAATACCTCTGTCGCCCCCTCCCCTTCCCCCACCAACTCCAGGCTGACGTGGCGCCGTTTGACGTCCACCCGGGCCACGGTCACGGTCACGCTGTCGCCCAGTTGAAAGACCCGGCGGTGGCGGCGGCCTATCAGGCGTTGGCGGGCTTCGTCAAATTTGTAGTAGTCGTCGGGCAGGTCCACCAGGCGCACCAGGCCGTCGGCGTAGATTTCGTCCAGGGCCACGAAAAACCCGAAGGCGGTGACGCCGGTGATGCGGCCGGTGAAGACCTCGCCCAGGCGGTGGGCCAGGCAGCGCACCTGCATGCGGGCCAGCATCTCCCGCTCGGCCTCGATGGCCCGGCGCTCCCGCTGGGAGAGGTAGCGGGCCGTCTCCTCCAGGTCGTCGGCGGCCAGGGACAGGGGCGGCTTTTTGTTCTCCAGCCGGGCCGCCAGCAGGCGGTGCACCAGCAGGTCCGGGTAGCGCCGGATGGGGGAGGTGAAGTGGGTGTAGAACTGCACCGCCAGGCCGTAGTGGCCCCGGTTTTCGCCGGAGTAGCAGGCCTGCTTGAGGGACCTGAGCGGCATGAGCTGCACCATGGCGGCGTAGGGGGTGGCCTGCACCTCGGTGAGGAATTCCCGCAGCACCCGGGGGTCCCGGTTGGCCCCCGGCGGCAGCGCCAGCCCCAGGCTGCGCACGAAGTCCCGGAGGGCGGCCAGCTTCACCGGGTCGGGCCGGTCGTGCACCCGGAAGAGGGAGGGCTCCCCCAGGAAATCGCCCACGGCCTCGTTGGCGGCGATCATGAATTCTTCGATGATCTGGTGGGAGAGCAGGTGGTCCACCCGGCGCACGTCCACGGGCCAGCCCCGCTCGTCCAGCACCACTTCGGCCTCGGGGATGCTCATCAGCAGGCTGCCCCGCTCGCCCCGGCGCTCCCGCAGAAGCACCGTCAGGTCG
>VGSQ01000010.1 GCA_016874975.1 Deltaproteobacteria bacterium | reverse complement strand
AGATACAATCTCCACCCCAAGGGGCAACTGGCCGCCGCACCGCTCCAATGAAGGGTCACCGCCACCTGGCAATTGGCGATTTTCCCCAGGGCGCCGCAATATTGCCGGGCCACCCCCACAGAATGCTTGCCGGCCTTGGGGAAAGAGGTGTCGTCCACCATCCACACCTACGCCTCGGCCAGCAGGTCCACCATCTTCAGGGCCAGACGTCGCCCCACCTCTGCCACGGCCCAGGGACTCTGTCCCACGAACTGGCGCAGGGCCTGCACGTCCGCCCCCGCCAGGCGCGCCGCCAGGGGTTCAATAGATTTCCGTTCACCATCGAGCAGCAATCCCTCAAGGTAGACCCTGGCCCAATGACGCCGTTCTTTCCGACCCATGGGCTCCAGAAGTTCTTGAAGGAAGCAGCTCAACCGACGCTCCAAGTCCTTGAGTTTTTGCGCTTTCATGAACCCATGGTGCGCTCATGAAAGGCATTTGTCAATATATACTTAACCTAGTATTATTAAGACCTTGTTTTTCCAGCTTTTGCCTGAGCTTCTCCAAGATCGCCTCACGCCCCGCGGCATCCGTTCGGGCTTCCAAGGGATTGCGACAGACGACATAACGCCGCTCTCCCACCCGGACTTCCTTGACCTCCAGGTTGGGCGCCACCATTTGGCGCCGGCCCGCCTTGGCCAGGACCTCCTCATTCACCTCTTTTTGCCGGCGCCTGCGGCATCCCGGAGGAGTGCGACGAGAATCTGTTCAGCACCAGCCTCACCTGGCGGGTGCGGTGACCTCTGCGCGGCGTCGCCCACGGTTCGGTTCTCCGGACACTTTTCACTGATTATTTTTCCTGCCTGATCACGGATGGCAGAGGGTGGGGGCGGTCTCCCTATCTTTCCCTGTGGAGGCTTGCTCCCTCTCCGGCCCGCCCGGTCCCACTCTCATGATGCAACAACAGGAGGGGCAACATGGTGGGCGCAACCGACGGGTAATAAATCTCGACTTTATCCAGGGGACCGCTCCCCCCGGCCACCAGGACCCGTCCGCCGGGCAAAGGAGTGGCCGTGTGGCCGCCGGAGCGTCCCCGGCAAAGAAATCCGGCAGGAGCCCAGGCCCGCCGGGTGGAGAGAAAGAGGTCGCACGTGGAAGGAATGTCATACCCCCCGCCGCCGCCCACGATCATGACCTGACCGTTGGGCAGACCCGCGGCCTGATGCCAATAACGCCCACGCGGGAGAAGACCGGCTTCGCTCCAGGTCCCGCAGGAGGGGCTGTAAAGTTCGGTGCGGTCCAGGGGCTCGCCGTGACTCCCGATACCACCGGCCACCAGCACCCGGCCGTCGGTGAGCATGGTGGCCGTATGGGCATAGCGGGCGGTTGCCAGGGGCGCGGTAAATTTCCAGGTCCTTGTGTCCGGGTCATAGAGTTCAGCGCTGGTGAGGACGGTTTCCCGGTGGTCCCCCATCCCCCCGGTCACCAGCACCTGACCGTCTGGGAGCAGGGTGGCGGTGTGGTAGAAGCGGGCGGTGTTGAGCGGGCCCACCTCGGCCCAAGTCCCCGCGCCCGGATCGTAAAGTTCGGTCTGCCCCCAGGCATTGTACAGGTAATTCCCATGCCCGCCGGCAACCAGGACTTGGCCCCCGGCCAGCAGGGTGCCGGTATGGCCGACGCGCCCATATTTCAGGGGGCCGCTCAGATCCCAGGTCTCCCCACCGGGGTCATACAGCAGAGTGCTGGTAAGGAAGCCATAGCCCCATCCTCCCGCCACCAGCACCTTGCCGTTGAGCAGCAGCGTAGCCGTATGCTCGCCCCGGGGACCAGGCAGCGGGGAGGTAAATTGCCAAGTTCCAGCGACCGCATCATAGAGCTCGACGCTGTCCAGGGTGGCGTTGCCGGGATTCCCTTTGCCCCCCATGGCCAGGACCCGGCCGTCGGGCAGCAGGGTGGCGGTGTGCAGCTGCCGGGCGGCGTTGAGGGAGCCGGTCTCCGTCCAGGCACCCCCGGCCGGGGCCGCTCGGGGCCACGCCAGAACCCAGAGCAAGGCCAGGATGACCGGGATTGAAAGAACTCGACCATCCTTCCTCCAGCCGCCATCATCTCTTCCGGATGAGCCCATGGTCACCTTTCCCTTTGCCGGTTGCCAAACTCCTGACTTGAAACGTTTGTTGTGGAACAGCCGCCCCCGGCTGTTCCTGCACCGGCGAGGGCGCCGGCGCCACATTTTTCCTAGCTTAGGGGTCGGCCGCAGGCCCAGGCGCCTCTGTTACGAAAGTTTGATGAGGGGGAGGTGGTGAGGCGTCAGCGCGCCCCCAGCCCTCCCCCCCCAGAAACTTGCGCAACCATAAACGCCGGACGGTGCCCGTGCTATCCTTTTTCCCCCTCCTCCAACGGAATCTGGATGGTAAAGGTGGAGCCCTGCCCCGGGGTGCTGTCGGCGCAGATGCAGCCCCCGTGCTCCGCCAGGATATTCTGGCAGATGGCCAGTCCCAGGCCCGTGCCCTTCTCCTTGGTGGTGAAGTAGGGCTGGAAGATGTTGGCCTGCACCTCGGGAGTCATACCCGGGCCGGTGTCGGTGAGGCTCACTTCCACTTTGTCATCCTTGAGGCGGCTGGCCAGGGTGAGCTGCCCGCCGCTGGGCATGGCCTCCATGGCGTTCTTGAAAAGATTCACCAGCACCTGGTGCAACTGCTGCCGGTCGAAGTTGAAGGGCGGAATGGGGCCGGACTGTTCCCGGCGCAGGGTGATGTGCTGCTCCCGCAGGGCGTCTTCGAAGAGGTCCGCCACCTCATTGATGAGGGGCTCCAGTTGGTGCCGCTGCTTTCTGGGGGAGGGGCGGCGCACGAAATCCCGCATCTCCGCCAGCATGGCCTCCAGGCGGGAAACCTCCTCGCTGATGATGTTCAGCTTCTGCCGCTCCTTGGCGTCCAGGCACTCCGCTTTCAGGAGCTGCCGGGCGAAGCCCCCGATGATGAGCAGGGGATTTTTGATTTCGTGGGCGATATGGCTCACGGTGTTGCCCACCGCGGCCAGCCGCTCCGCCCGGACCAGACGCTCCTCCATCTCCTTGTATTCGGTGATGTCCCGCACAATGCCGGTGAAATAGAGGTTCCCCCGGATGTCGGTGACGGAAAAGGAAATGCTCATGGGAAATTCGGCGCCGTCCCGGCGCTGGGCGTTGAGCTGCACGTGCTTGCCGATGACGTGGGCCTGGCGGGTGGACACGTAGCGGCGCACATATTCCCGGTGCATCTCCTTGTGAGGCGGGGGGATGATGATCTTTAGGACCTGCCCCATGGCCTCTTCCCGGGTGAAGCCGAACATCTGCTCCGCTCCCCGGTTGAAGCCCACAATGAGGTGATCCTCATCGATAGTGACCACCGCGTCGGTGGCGCTGTCCAGGATGCCGCTGTGAATCTCCCGTTCCTTCAGCAGTTCGGCCAACTCCAGGAGCAGGGCCTCCACCACCTGGGAGGCCGGGCCGGTGATGAGGCGGCTCAGCAGCTCGGCAGGCAGCGCCGTGACCTCCCCCCCCAGGTTCTCTTCGTCCAGGATAAGATCGTATTGCTCGGGGCGGAAGTCTGCCACCGATTGGACGGGCAGGCCGGCAACTTGGGGGCGGTCCCCCGTCCCGAAAAGGTGGAAAGAGATGGCGTCGGGGTGGTCCCGAAACAGGGAGAGGAAATCGGCCAGGCGGGCGGCCGTGTCCTCGTCCAGCAGGATGGCGATGCGCAGGGGCTTGGCGTCGTGGTGCATTTCAGGAGGTTCCGCTCAAGATGACAAAGCCGTGTTCGGTAAAAATTACCACTTTATTATGATATCAAAACAACCCGGCCGGCCCCCGCTTTTCCTCAGGGGCCCGCCTCAGGGTGGTTCCGAACCGCCCCCGGTAAACCTCAGCGGGCATTTTTATCAAATAAACAAACAAGTTGTTCATTCCGAGCTTTTTTTACCATAGGGAAGGCCCGGCTGGACGTCAATGATTCTTTCCGGTCCCCGAAAAATTTTTGCGCCGGTATTGGGTCTGAGGGCCGCCCCGGGACCACTGAGGGGGATACCGCGTAACTGTTGCTGCCGGACGTGCCTGCTGTCTCTCGGGTAGAACTATGATATATTAAAAATTTATGGCTGCAAAACCTTGGCCCAGGGCGGCGACCGGCGACCATAAGCCCTCCCCTCCGCCAGGGTTCCGGACAATCCCGGGATATTCCGGCCCGGCCCCCCGCCGGGACGATTTCCCCTTCAGGAGAATTCCATGACTAATGGTTTTAGGGTGAGAACCACCCGGTTCCGGCGCCTAACCCTTCCCCTGCTTGCCCTGCTGCTCACCGCCCTCCTCCTTCCCGCCCCGGCCCCGGCCCTGGAGGCCGTGGACGTGGTGGCCAAGGTCCAGGCCTTGTATGACAAGGCCGGCGGCTTTAAGGCTTATTTCCAGCAGGAATCCCGCCTGAAGACCGCCACCCACGCCGAGCGGGCCGAGGGCTGGGTCACTTTTCAGAAGCCCCTGCGCATGCGCTGGCAATATGAACGGCCTCCGGACCAGAAAAAGGAAGTGGTCTCCGACGGACGCCAGGTGTGGATGTATCTCCCCCAGGACAAGGTGGTGATGATCTACCCTTTGAAGCAGGTGCTGCGCTCCGATCTGGTGATGCGCTTCTTTTCGGGGATGGGCCAATTCCGACAGGAATTCCGGATTTCCTGGCACCGCGCCCCCCACGGTTCCGGCCCTTATCTGGTGGACCTGGTCCCCCAAAAGCCCCAGGCCGAACTCAAACGCCTCACTCTGGGGGTCAACCCCGCCACCCATCAGGTGGAAAGGCTGGAGTTCACCAACGAGCTGGGGGAGGAGACCCGCTTCACCTTCTCCCGCATTCAGCTCAACATCAAGGTGGCCGCCGACTTCTTCACCTTTGTGCCGCCCCCTGGAGTCCAGGTGGTGCGGGAGGGCCAGGGGGGGCGATAATTCCCCCCGGCCGGCACTAACTTACCGGGCTGCGGTCTGCCAACACCCATACTTTTGCGCCGGCCTCGGCGGTGGCCGGCCAAAGTATATACTTTGAGGAAATCCATGTCGTATTCCGCCCTGCAGCAAGAGGTCCGGGACTGGCTCCAGCAGCGCCAGGCCATCCTGGTGGCCCACAACTATCAGCCGCCGGAAATTCAGGATGTGGCCGACTTTACCGGCGACTCCCTGGGTCTCTCCCTGACCGCCTCCCAAACCCGGGCCCGGGTGATCGTCTTTGCCGGGGTGCACTTCATGGCGGAAACCGCCGCCATTATCTGCCCCGACAAGACCGTGCTCCTGCCCCGTCTGGACGTGGGCTGTTATATGGCCGACACCATCTCCGCGGCCGCCCTCCGGGCCCGCAAGGCGGAGCTCCCCGGGGTGCCCGTGGTCACCTACGTCAACTCCACCGCCGCGGTGAAGGCGGAAAGCGACATCTGCTGCACCTCCGCCAATGCGGTAAAGGTTGTCAATTCTTTGACGGCCGACCGGGTCCTCATGGTCCCGGATCGCAACCTGGCCCTCTATACCGCCCGCCGCACCTCCAAGGAGGTGCTTTATTGGGAAGGCTGCTGCGACATCCATGACGCTCTCACCGCCCAGGAGGTCAGAGCCTGTCGGGCGGCCCATCCTCAGGCCGTGTTCATCGCCCATCCGGAATGCCGGCCGGAGGTCCTGGAGCTGGCCGACGTCATCCGCAGCACCACCGGCATGCTTCAGTATGTCCGCGAGGATGCGGCCCGGGAATTCATTATCGGCACGGAAATGGGCATTATCCATACTTTAACCAAGGAAAATCCTGACAAACGCTTCTATTCCCCTGCCGCCGGCCTTTTGTGCCCGGATATGAAGCGCATCACCTTGGAGGATGTCATCAACGCCTTGCGAGAGATGCGCTACCGTATCAGCCTCCCGGAAGAGAGTCGGCTCAAGGCCCTCCTTGCGGTGGAACGAATGCTGGCCGTACCCCGGGATTGACGCCCAGGTTCGCACCGTTTCCTTGTGTCAGATAATTGACGCAAGAAGCGGCCCCCCTCCGCCAGACCCGGCCGTTCTTTCCGGCATCTTTCCGGAAAGCTTGGGTTTTTTCATGCCGCAGTCGAAAAAGCTTGGGTTTTTCCCTTCCCCTGAACTGCTGAAGCGAGGCAATATCAGGATAACTACCTGATATTATATTTATTTTTATAATGGCCCGGTTCTTGCTTCTCCCCCGGTAACATCACTTTTCCAGGCATCCCGGTGGCGCACATGGAAGCAAGGCACGCAATCAGGGACATCCGGCACTCTCTGCACGAACTGGCGCAACCATTGGCGGCAGTCACCGGCCTCCTCGATCTGCTTCTCCTGGAGCAAAAGATGGATGCCGCCTTTCAGGACGAACTCCATCTCATCAGTGAACGCTTGGAGAGGGTTCTGGACATCATCGCCCATATCCGCGACATCGTGCGCACTGCCTCCCTGACGGAGGGAGAGGAGGTGGACGCCGACACCGACCTGATGGCCGTCAAAGGCCGATTCTCCGGCATTTAAGGGAGATGCCGGCGACGTGAGGTCGGCGGCGATTGAGGCAATTCCTCATCAGCCGCCGGCTTTCATCAAACCATATAAATATCGGCGCGCAGGCTTACAGTCTATGCGCGTAATATTCGGGGGGAGGGTCCATAGGCAAGAACGCCGGCAGAACCTGGGGCGGGAAAGCGCCGCGCCTCCCGCCGTAGCCGGGATTCCTGCTGCCGACGACGGACTGCGTCATCGGTCGTGCAGTAAGTTGACTGATTCCGTATAGCCGAAACGGTGAAAGCCGGGCGGAGGCCGGATCTTGCTCTTCCCGCAAAGCTCGGTGGGGCCTCTTGCTGGAATCAGCCAACCCGGCAAAGGGATGGGATGGTCTGGAGAAAGGAGGACAGTGGGGAAGAGGAGAGCGGTCCTGCCGTCTCCGGCCCCTTGACCTGCCTAATAGTTGAGCCGGTAAGCCGCCCAGGCGATTGCCGCCTCCCAAATCTTTACCGTGAGGGAGGCCAGGTGGGGAGCGGGAAGCCGTTCCCGCAATTGCTCCGCCAGAATGCGGCAAAAATGCTCAATGCTGGGGTTGAGGCCGGCGAACTCCGGCAGTTCGTTCAGGGTGCGGTCCCGGTAGTAGTCCACCAACTCGTCCAGCCGGGCCTCCACCTCAACGATGTCCACTAGATAGCCGTGCCGGTCCAGAGTGGGGCCGGCCAACTGCACCTCCACCCGGTAATGGTGTGAATGGCGGCGGTTTTCGTCGCCCCAGTCGCCGCCGACCAGGAAGTGCTGGGCCACGAAATCCCGTTGCACGGCCAGGGTGTACATGTCGGGCTCCTCATGGAAGAGATGCGGGGATGGGTAGAGGGCGGGAAACCGCCGCCCGAAGGCCCCTGCGGCAACAACCTGCTGCCGTTTTCCCTTGCAGGAAGCTTGTATTTACCGGCGGTTGCGCTCTGCGGCATTGTGAAGGAGGACAGAAAAAACCAATGGCGCAAGCGCCCCGGAAGTCTTTTCAATACGTCAGCAGAACCTGGATGGCCTCCTGGGGTTCCCGATCCAGCAGGGCATAAGCCCGGTCCGCTTCCCTGAGGGGGAAGCGGTGGGTGATGAGGCGGGCCGGGCTGATCTCCGGCAGCATCTCCCAGACCCAGGCCAGGATCCGTGCTTTGACGAAACGACCTCGCAGTTCCGGGGCGATGGTGCTCACCTGGCTGCTGAGAAGGCGCAGGCGGCCGCGGTGGAAGCGGCCGCCCAGGTTCAGAGGGGCCGTTTTGTCCCCGTACCAGGAGCCCACCACCACCCGGCCATGGTAGCCGGTGGCGGCGACGGCCAGGTCCAGGGCCGCGGGATTGCCGGTGAGCTCAAAGGTCAGGTCCGCCCCGGCGTGGGGGCGATCTCCCTGGAGCAGACCGGGCAGGCGGGCCAGGCTGTGGGGATCGGCCGGGTCCAGGCTGGCGTGCGCCCCCAGGTTCTCCGAGGCCAGACGGCGCCGGGGGTGGTGGTCCAGAGTCACCAGGCTGGACAGAGGAAACAGGGCCAGCAGCGCCGTGGTCAGCAGCCCCACCACGCCCTGGCCGAAGACCGCCACCTGCTCTCCCAGGAGCGGAGACCCATCCAGGACCAGGGTGGCGGCGGTCTCCAGGGTGGGCAGAAAGGCCGCTTCCTCGGGTGTGATCTCCGGCGGCACGGGGAAGAGTTCCGCAACGTCGGCTACAAAATGGCTTTCATGGGGATGAAAGCTGAAGACCAGCCGTCCTTGCCAGGGCCGGGGCACCCCGGGCCCCAGGGCCTCCACCCGGCCCACGGCGGCGTAGCCGTATTTCAGGGGATAGGCAAAATCACCGCTGAGGGCGGCGATGCTGGCGTCCACCCTGAGTCCCCGGGGGAACTGGCCCCGGTAAATCAACAGTTCGGTGCCGGGGCTGATGGCCGAGACCAGGGTGGCCACCAGAACCTGGCCGGGGCCGGGAGGCGCCAGGCTCTCTTCCGCCAGAACGAGCTGCCGGGGAGCCGTAAAGAGAAGGGAGCGGCGTTTCACTCCGCCGACCACTCCGGTTCCCCCATAAGAATCAGGTCTTCCCCCGCCTGTTCATAGGTAAGGCGGCGCAACCGGGGGAAAGTGCAGGGGTGGGGCAGGGAGAACTTGTCCACCACTCCCAGGCCCCCCACCAGGAGGGGGGCGATGGTGACCACCACCTGATCCACCAGCCGGGAGGCCAGGAAGCTGGTGATGATCTGGGCGCCGCCTTCCACCATGAGGCTGTCCACGTCCAGTTCGGCCAGCCGGCTCAGGAGCGCGGCCAGATCGATCCATCCGTCGGCCCCGGTGGGCAGCAGCAGCAGGCGGGCGCCGGCCCGGCGCAGGGTCTCCCGGCGCTCCGCCTCGGCTTGGGGGCTGGTGGCGATCCAGGGGGCCAGGCCGTTGCGCTGCAGCAGATTGGCATAGAGGGGAAAGCGCAGACGACTGTCCAACACCACGGGCTGGGGGTCGGCGCCCGCCACCAGGCGCACGGTGAGGCGGGGATTGTCGGCCAGGACGGTGCCGATGCCCACCAGAATGGCGTCATGCACGGCCCGCAAGGCGTGGGTCAGGGTCTGGGATTGGGGGCCGCTCAGGGCCAAAGGCCGCCCGGGGCGCACGGCGATGCTGCCGTCCAGACTCTGGGCATAGGTGAGGGTGACCAGCGGACGACCTGTACGGCGGCGGTGGTCGGCAGCATTGAGAAGGACTGAGTGAACACGTTCCAGAACCGCCATCCGCAGGCACCTTCCTTATCAATCCTGCATGGGCCCTGGGCCCGGCAGATATTTTCAACATACGGTGCAGAGGCGGTCTTGTCAAGGTGAGGCCAGCAACTTGCCCCGGTCTGGGAAAGGTGGTAAAAACTTCTCAATCTGCGGGTGAGCGAGATGGCAAAGATGCGGCGGTGGGGCGTCCGCCTGCTCAAGTGGCTGCTGGTGGGGGCGCTGTTGGTGGAGTGTTTCAGTTTTTTGCTGATTTCCACCAGCAACTACCTGATGCATGGGCATTTCAGGGAGGGAAGCGCCGTGCGCTAGGACCCCTACGCCCTCTTCCTGCATCCCCAGGAGACCTGGCCCACGGCCCACAATCCGCCGCCTGGACAGGAGCGGGGCCTGCCGGTGGTCTGGCTCCTGGGCGGGTCCACCATGCGGGGCAGCACCGATTTCCACGAGCGCACTATTCCCAGCTACCTGGCGGTGCTCTTCAACGGGACGGCGGCCGGTCCCCGGGCGGTCTTCCTCAACTTAGGGGTGATTTCCTTCAATTCGCTCATGGAGACGAAGTACTTACAAAAACTGCTCATCGAGCGCCCGCCCCCGGCCCTGGTGATTTTTTTACGATGGGGCCAACGACGCCAGCTATTTCGCCCAGCACCGCAGCCCTGGGCGCACCACGGCTACCGGCAGGTGCAGGGGCTGATCGAAAGCTATCACCGCAGCTTCTTCGGTCTGCTCAAACCCCTGAACGCCGCTTTCTACGCCTCCTTCACCCGGGAACTGCTGGACAAGGTGCACCAGGTGGTCCTCCCGCTGTCCGCCGAAGCGCCGGAGCTCAAAGAATTCGTCAATTTGCAAAACGTTCTCACCGGCTGCACCGGGGAGGTGTATCGGCGGGACGGCGTCCATCTGAACGAAAAGGGCCGGGAGATGGTGGCCCGGGGGATGGCCGAGGTGCTGCAAGGGAAATTTCCCCGCCGTTTGGCGAACCGCTTCCGGACTCGGTGACCGGCGCCGCCGTGGTTCATTTCTGGGGCAGGTCCGCGCCTGTTTCCTTGCAATTAAGCACAGCCGACTTATGATAAAGTTACAGGGGAAACCGGGGTCCCCCAGGGGCGCAGGGTTCTCCTGAAATCACAGCTCAAGGAGGACCATGCTATGGCGAATGGGACGCAAGTAGCCAGGATTACGCACATCATCGCCGAATCCCCCAAGGGTTTCGAGGACGCCATCCAGGTGGGGTTCAACCGCGCCGTCGCCACCCTCCGCGGCATTACGGGTCTGCGCATTGCGGAGATGCGGGTTTCCGTGAAGGACAACAAGATTGCCACGTACCGGGTGAAAATGGAAGTGATTTTCATCCTGGAATAACCCTGGCAGGGCTTCGGCCTTGCCACGGCGGCCATGGCCGGATGGTGGAGGGATGCTGCACCTGGACGGCTCGTTCGGGGAGGGAGGCGGGCAGATCGTCCGGACCTCCCTTTCTCTTGCCGTTCTGTCGGGGCGGTCGGTGCGTCTGACGAATATTCGGGGGGGGCGGCCCAAGCCGGGGTTGCGGCCGCAACACCTCACCGTGGTCAATGCCCTGGCGGGCATCAGCCGGGCCGAAGTGCAGGGCGCTTCTCTGGACAGCAGGGAACTTACCTTCCGGCCCCAGCGGGTCGAGGGGGGCCACTACTGCTTCGACGTGGCGGAGAAGCGGGGCAGCGCCGGCGCCGTCAGCCTCATCGCCCAGGCCCTGCTGCCGCCGCTGCTGCACGCCGCCGGCCCCAGCAGCCTGGTCCTCCGGGGTGGCACCCACGTGCCCTGGAGCCCTCCGGCCCATTACCTGCTGCATGTTTTCCTGCCCGCTTTGAAGGAATTGGGGGTCCAGGCCGATATGGCTCTGACCCGCTGGGGGTGGTACCCCCGGGGCGGGGGGGAGATCCGCCTCTCCCTCCAACCGTGCCGCCTCCTGGAACCGGTGAGATGGGCGACGCCCATGTCCGCGACTCGGTTCCAGGGCCTCTCCGCCGCCTCGGGGGTGCCCGCCCACGTTTCGGCCCGGCAGGCCCGGAGGCTCAGAGAGAGACTGGGGGAGAGTTTGCCGGTTGCTGAAGCCGCGGCGGACAGCAGAGACCCGGGCAGCTTCGTCTTCCTGTGGGCCCCCCGGGCCGGGTTCGGGGCTCTGGGGGCCCGGGGCAAACCCGCCGAAAAGGTGGCCGACGAAGCCGCCGACGCCCTGCTGAGCTATATCGAGGCGTCCGCCGCGGCGGACCGGCATCTGGCCGACCAGTTGGTCCTCTATCTGGCCCAGGCCCGGGGCCCCTCCACCGTAACGGTGGAGGCCGTCACCACCCACCTTCTCACCAATATCTGGGTCATCGAACAGTTTTGGGGTCCCACTTTCAGGGTGCGGGGAAAGGCGGGGGAGCCGGGGGAGATTTTTTGTCATGGGGGCAGGGGACCATGAGCCCTGGCCTCCTCCCACACGAAAATCTTTTCAAGACATAACTCAGGTATTCCGGAGTGACGAGATGAAAGCCATGCTCTTGGAACGGGTGGCGCCGCTGGCCGAAAATCCGGCGCCCCTGAGGTTGGCGGAGGTGCCGGAGCCCGTGCCCGGCCCGAAGGAAGTGCTGGTGGAGGTGGCGGCCTGCGGCGTCTGTCATACGGAATTGGACGAAATCGAAGGTCGCACTCCGCCCAGCCGCCTGCCCATGATTCCGGGCCACCAGGTGGTGGGCCGGGTGGCAGCTCTGGGCCCCGGGGCAACCCACTTCGGGATAGGGGACCGGGTGGGCGTCGCCTGGATTCACCACGCCTGCGGCGACTGCGACTGGTGCCGGAGCGGCAGGGAAAACCTCTGCCCCCGGTTCGCCGCCACCGGCCGGGACGCCCCGGGCGGCTATGCGCAATACCTCACGGCGCCGCAGGACTTTGCCTACCACATTCCCCCGGTGTTCAGCGACCTGGAGGCCGCGCCCCTGTTGTGCGCCGGGGCCATCGGCTACCGCTCCCTGCGGCTGACCGGTCTGAGGGACGGGGAGAACCTGGGGCTCCTGGGGTTCGGGGCCTCGGCCCACCTGGTCTTGAAGATGGTGCGCCACCGCTTCCCGGCCTGCCGCGTCTACGCCTTTTCCCGGACCCCGGCGGAACGGGACTTCGCCCTGCAGCTGGGGGCCGCCTGGGCCGGCGGTTTTGAGGAGGAGCCTCCCGCGGCGTTGCACCGCGCCATCGACACCACGCCGGCGTGGGGGCCCGTGGTGGCGGGACTGCGATGGCTGACGCCGGGCGGGCGGCTGGTGATCAACGCCATCCGCAAGGAGCGGGTGGATCAGGAGGCGCTGCTGAACCTGGACTACGCCGACCACCTCTGGCTGGAGAAGGAGATCAAGAGCGTGGCCAATGTGGCCCGGGCCGACGTGGCCGAATTTCTCGAGCTGGCGGCGGAGATTCCCATCAGGCCGGAGGTACAGGAGTATTCCCTGGCAGAGGCCAACCAGGCCCTGATGGAACTCAAGGAACGGAAGATCCGGGGCGCCAAGGTGCTGCGGCTGACGGGAGAAGGGGAATAGGGGCGGGGACTCAGCCTTTCAGAAGATACCAGCCTCCGAAGAGCAGGAGTACGATGACCACAATGGCCAGGATGGGGTTGGAGAGGTGGACGCAGGCAGCATCCAGACCCATCAACAGGCCGTTTTTAACCAGGTTGGCCAACATCAAAAAATAATCCATGAGTGGTCTCCTCCCTGGAATGCAGCGGCGAACCGTCCCCTCAGGCAACAAACGGCTTTTTAAAATATCTAATAGCATTTGCCTCTTCGGTTGACAAGATGGAAGAAGTTTCAGACAGGATAATTTCTCTGGGGGAAGGGGAGACCGGTAAACTCTACATCAGACAAGGCCGTGCGGGCAGGCCTTCAGGGCCGGCTGGGGAGGGTCACGAAGAGTTGGGTGGCCCGCACCTCCCGGCCGAAGGCAGCCACTCCCACCCCCAGGTGGGTATAGCGGGGGTGGAGGAGGTTACGGCGATGGCCGGGGCTGGCCATCCAGCCGTCCACGATGATGCGGGCCAGCAGCCTCGTCTCCCCCGGATCGGCGCCGCTGCCGCTCCAAAGGTTTTCCCCCACCATGAGGGGTCGGGGGACATAATCCGACAACACCCGGTCCCTGGGCGACAGGCCGTCGGGGTTGGTGTGGCTGAAAAAGCGGCGATGCAGCATGTCGGCGCTGTACCGCCAGGCCACCCGGGAAAGTTCCCGGTCCTGGTCCAGGGAAGGCAGGCCGTGTTGCCGCCGGGCCTCATTGGTGAAGCGGAAGATGAGCTGCTCCACCTCTTTCAGTTGGAGGAATTCCCGCATGACGGCCCGGGAGGGCGGCTTGGACCTGGGCGGACGCCACTGTCCCCAGGCTGTGGATAGGCCGCAGAGCAGCGCCACTCCCAGGGCCAACCCGAAAAGCTTGGGGCCGTTTTTCATGGCCTGTGCATGCCCTCCCGCCTACCGCTTTTACAGCTCTTATGATACTTCACTGTGACCTCAAAGGAAACCTGACCGGCTCGATTGGTCAACCGCTCCTTGAGCCGACGGACGATCATCCGCCTCGGGGTGGCTCCCGAGGCGCCTTTGGGTTTCTGAAGGAAGGCCCAAGGGGCCGCAAGCCCTCAACCTCTCCGGGCCTGGAGGTTGCGCTTGAGGCGCCAGCGGCGCCACCAGCGCCGGAGCGAACCCGCGGGGCGGGTTCCGGCCGCCTCAGGCCAGCGGGGGTTGAAGAGCAATGCCAACACATGCACCGACCGCCGACCGGCGCGGGCGAACATGGCCCGGCAGGAGGCGCAATAGGTGACCAGGTCGTGGTTGGCTTCGGACAGGCGAAAGGCGGTCATGCGAGCGGCCAGGGAGGGGTCCACCGCGGGCGCCATGCCTCCGGCGCCGCAGCAGATGGTGCGCTCCCGGTGGTGGGGCATCTCCTCCAGGCGGTGACCGGCGTTCAGGAGCAACCGGCGCACGGCCTCCTGCACCGGGGGCATCCGGCGGGCCCCGCAGGCGTCGTGGACATTGAAGACCCGGCCGCCGCCGGCGGGGCCCGGCAAGGGCGGGCCCACCTCCAGGAGCATTTCATAAAGTGACCGGGCCGGCAGGTCGGGGAGAAATTCCTGGAAGATTTGCAGGCAGTGGGTGCAGGCGGCGACGATTTCCCCGGCCCCCAGATGCTCCAGTTCCCGGCGCAACCCATCCAGCACTTGCTGGAAGACCCGGCGCTCCCCCAGGAAGTGGCTGGGGGCGCCGCAGCAATTGAGGACGATGCCGGCGCCGGGCAGGCGGGAGCGCAGATAGCCGTAGGCCGCCTGCACCAGGTGGGGGTGGTGGCCGGGCAGGGAGCAGCCGGGGAAAAAGACCCGCTGGGCCGTGCCGGTGGCCGGGTCGGGGGCGGCCAGGGTAAAGGTGGGGGAGGTGCCCCAGCGGACGAAATTCCGGATGCCCCGGTGCCGGGGAAGCGGCCCCCGGCCCTGGTCCACCAGGCTCTGGCGCACCTCCAGGCAGGCCCCGCCGGCGTAAAGGTCCTGGGGACAGACGGCCTGGCAGAGGCCGCAGAGATGGCAGAGATAGGGGAGGAGGGGGGGCTCCTCCGGGCTCAGGTCGGCCAGGCGTCGCACCAGTCCCTGCTCCGTGGCCGGGAAGTCGTCCACCACGGCCTGGAGATAGGTGCAGTTGCTGACGCACCGGGAACAGACGCAGAGCAGGCACCGGCCTGCTTCGAGGGCGGCCTGAGCGGGAGTGAGACCCGGTTCCACTTCGGCCCCGGGGCTATCCAAACGCGCCGCCGGCGCGAGGGTGGGCATGGCGGTGCGCGGGGTGGGCCTCAACCCGGCGGTGTCAACTATCAGGCTGGTGGCTCGGGGACCGGGTGGGGGGAGGGCAAAAGGGGGCCCCTCCCCGGTGAGAAAATGGTGGATGGCAAAAGCGGCCCGGCGACCCGCGGCGAAGGCCTCCACCGCAACGCCGGGGCCGGTGACCAGGTCGCCGCCGGCAAAGACGCCGGGGATCCTGGTTTGCAGGGTGAGGGGGTCGGCCTCCAGACGGTAAATGGCGCCGTCCTCCACCGCCGGGACCTCACCGAAGCAACTGAAATCCGCGGTCTGGCCCAGGGCCGGGATGACCAGGTCCACGTCCACCGTGAAATGTGAGTCAGGCAAGGGCAGGGGGCAGAGACGGCCGTCGGGGTCGGGTTCGCCCAACTCGGTTTTCTGGAGGGCCAGCCCCTGGACGCAGGTTTCTCCCAGGAGGCGCACCGGCATGGTGAGGAAGTGAAACCGCACCCCTTCGGCCCGGGCCTCCTCCACTTCACCGGGCAGCGCGGGCATGAGTTCCCGGGTGCGCCGATAAAAGAGCAGGACGTCTTGAGCCCCGCCGCGCCGGGCGACGCGGGCCGCATCCACGGCCACGTTGCCGCCGCCGATGACCGCCACCCGTTTTCCCACCACAGCCGGGGGCCGGCCGGCATTAAAGGCCTTGAGAAAACTGAGGCCGTCCATGACTCCGGGCAGTTCTGCCCCCGGCGCCCGCAGGGGCAGGCTCTTGTGGGCCCCCAACGCCAGGAAGACCGCGGCAAAGTCCCGTCGCAGGTCCTCCAGGTGCACGTCCCGGCCCAGGCGGGTGCGGAGACGCACTTCCACCCCCAGCCGGGCCAATAACCCCACTTCCCGGTCCAACACCTCCCGGGGCAGCCGAAAGGCAGGAAGATAGAGACGCAGCGCGCCTCCCAGGGCGTCTGCCGCTTCGAACAGGGTGACCGGGTAACCGAGCCGGGCGAGTTCGCAGGCGGCCATGAGCCCGGCAGGGCCGCCTCCCACCACGGCCATCGGCTCCGGCCGGGGCGTCCCGAAAGGCGCGGCGAGGGCGGCCTTAGGCTCCCGGTCGGCCAGACTGCGTTTGAGCGCGGCAATGGCGACGGCCGCGTCCACCGGGGCCCGGGTGCAGGCCGCTTCGCAGGGGCGATGGCAGATGCGGCCCAGAATTCCGGGAAAGGGGCAGCGGCTGAGGACGGCCGTCAAGGCCCCGGACCAGTCCCCGGCCTGCAGGCGGGCCAGCTTTTCCCGCACGGGGATGTCCAGGGGACAGGCCGCCTGGCAAGGCGGCGGCTCCTCGCCGATGCATCGGGCGGGAATTTTTTCACACCAGGTTGCCGTGGCCATGGGTCGAACTAAGGCCTCCAATTATGGGGCGGCCCCTGGCCGCCGCAACGACTGAAATCAAAAATTGTCGCCCTCCGCCTTCCTCCTCTTGATTCTTTTGTAGAGCAACGGCGCCAGGCAGACCACCACCACCAGCAGCAGCCCCAGGAGCAGTTCCCGGGAGATCTCGCCCTGGAACAGGTCCAGCAGGTTGGCGGAAAAATAGACAAAGGCGGTGGTGACGGGAATCATGCCGAAGAGAGTGGCCAGCAGGAAGCCCGGGAACGAGACCCGGGTGATGCCGAAGGCGTAGTTCAACAGGACGTACGGAAAAAAAGGAATGAGACGGGTAAAGACCACAATCTTCCAGCCATGGAAAGCCACCTTTTCGTCCAGGCGCTCCAGGCGGGTGCCGGTCAGTTTGGCCGCCACCCACTGCCGGGCGAAATAGCGGGCCACCAGAAAGGCCAGGGAGGCCCCGGCGGTGGCCCCGAAGGTGGTGTAGACCACCCCCCAAAAAGGGCCGAAGAGGATGCCGCCGGCCAGGGTGAGGGGCAGGCCCGGCATGAAGAGGGGTGGGGCGACAGTCCAGATGACCAGAAAGATTACCGGTCCCCAAAGACCATAGGCGGCGACCAGCCGGCGCAGACGCTCCTTTTCCAGGTACTGGTTGAGCTCGAAGGAATGCACCAAAACGATGACCGCGCCCAGGAGCAGGATGAACATGAGCGGGCGCAGGAAAGACGGCTTCCCGGCAGCGGGGCCGGGAGGTGCGGCGGACTTGGCCATGTCACCTCACAGGAAGAGAAGCAGGGGAGGGGGCCGGAGCCGGCGGTCCCGTTCTGACCCGCCGCGACGGCTCTGCGACAGAGCGGCCGGCGGCGGCGCTGCTTCCCTTAAGTGTATCGGCAAAGGGGCGGAGAATCCAGGCAAAAGCTGAGGGGAGGGAAGGCGCAGGACCAAGGGGCGGTCCCGAAAGAGGCGGGGGCGGGCTTCGCCGGCCGGCCTCTCCCGGGGCTCAATTACAGGGCTGCCAGGCTTTGGGCCCGGGAGACCCGGGCGCAGGCGGCGCACAGGCGGCGCAGCACGTGCTTGCCCATGGTGGCGTCGCTGCGGCTGGTGACATAGGTAAGATAGCGGGAAGGGGGCATGGCCGCGCCGCATTCGGCGCAGGTGGGCGCGGGCAGACGGTTCAACACCGTGCCGCAGAGCCGGACTTCGCGAAAATCGGGCCCCTCCTGGTAGTCGATGGCCTGGGTGGGGCAGGCCAGGGCGCAGGCGCCGCAGGCGATGCAGGTGTTGGCCGCCAGGGGGTAGTCGGTGAGGACCCGTTCGGTGGTGGTGATCTGAGAAAATTTCAAGGCATGCACCCGCATCCGGTGGCAGGTCTGCTCACAAGCGCCGCACCGGATGCAAATATCGCAACGCAGGCAGCGCTGGGCCTCTTTTGTGGCCTGGGTGTCGGAATATCCCAACTCCACGGGCATGAAGGTGGTTTTGCGCAGTTCCACGTCCAACATGGGAACGGGGTTGCGGTGGTTGGCGATTTTTTCCGGGGACGGAATGGTTTGAAATGCCACCTTGCGACGCTTCTGGGCGCTCATCACCAGGGCCGGACTGGTGGCTCCGGTAATGTAGTGGTCGATCTCCGCGGCGGCCTGTTTCCCTGCGGCGATGGCATCCACGACGGTGGCCGGGCCGGTTACGGCGTCGCCACCCGAGAAGACGTCCTTTGTTTTGGTGCGGGTGCTGCCGGTTTCCGTAACGATGGTGCACCAGGGCGTGGTGGCCACGGGAGGCTCCGGGAAGGGACAGAAATCCGGCTGCTGGCCGATGGCGGTGATCACCGCGCCCGCCTCGATGCGGTAGTTGCTTTCGGGAACGGGAATGGGCCGCCGCCGCCCGCTGGCGTCGGGGCGCCCCAGTTCCGCCTGGAGGCACTCCAGGTACTCCACCTGGCCGTTTCCCCCGATCTTGATGGGCACTGTCAGGTAATGAATCTGCACACCCTCTTCCAGGGCCTGTTCGATTTCCTCGGGGTGGGCCGGCATTTCGGTGCGGGTGCGGCGGTAGGAGACGTGCACCTCGGAACAGCCCAGCCGCACGCAGGTGCGGGCCGCGTCCATGGCGGCGTTGCCGCCGCCGATGATCACCACCTTGTCCGCGGGCTTTTCCTTTTTCCCCAGATAGATATTGCGCAGGAAGGAGATGACGTCGTAGACCTGGGGGAAATCAGCTTCCCCCTCGATTTTCAACTTATACCCCAGGTGCGCGCCGATGCCCAGGAAAATGGCTTCATAGCCCTGGGCCCGCAGCTCGTCCAGGGTGATGTCCTGGCCCACCGTGACCCCGGTCCTGATTTCCACGCCCAGGGACTTGATGAGGCGGATCTCTTTGCCCACCACCGTCCGGGCCAGGCGGTAGTCAGGAATGGCGGCCATTAACAAGCCGCCTGGTTCCTCGAGGGCTTCAAACACGGTCACCTCATAGCCCCGCAAAGCCAGGAAATAGGCGCAGGACAGCCCGGCGGGGCCGGCGCCCACCACCGCCACCTTATGGCCGTTGGCCGGAGCCGGCTGCGGCGGGAAAAATTTCCCGTGCTTGGAGACCCACTCAGACGCGAAGGCCTTGAGATACCGGATGTTGATGGGCTCGTCCAGGCTGCTCCGGACGCAGGCCCGTTCACAGGGATGGGGGCAGACCAGGCCGCAGACCCAGGGAAAGGGGTTGTCCTCCCGCATCACCTCCCAGGCTTCCTGGTAGTTGCCCTGGGCAATCAACCCGATAAAGCTGGGAATGTCAATGCCGGTGGGACAAGCCTGGTGACAGGGGGCCAGTAGCAGCTTGGGGCAGGACCGGGCCGGACAATGTTTGTTTTCCAGGTGCAGGCGGAATTCTTCCGGAAAGTAATGGAGCGCGGTCAACAGAGGGTTCACGGCATGCCGGCTGAGCTGGCAGGAGCCCTTCATCTTCAAGGCCTGACCACGGCTCTGCAGTTCCTTCACAGTGGCCTCGCCCCCGATGCCTTCGGAGATTTGCTCCAACAGGTCCCTGATCTTTAACAAGGCTTCCTGACAGGCGGGACACTGTCCCCCAGGCTGATCAAGAATGAAGTCGAGCTGTTCCCGCACCAGGGAGACCAGGCAGTCCCGCTCATCCAGAACCCGGATAGAACCCACCGCCAGGGTGGCGCCCATTTCTTTGAGGGTTTCATGGGCCAGGTTCATATTCAGCAAGGACAAAGGGAAAATCCCCCCCAGGGGGCCGCCCACCTGGACGCCCTTGGGAGTGCGGCCAAAGCGGAAGCCCCCGCCCTCGTTGTGGATGATGTCCTGGAGGGTGGCGGACAGGGGCGCCTCCACAAAACCGGGGCGTTCCACCGAGCCCATGAGGCGGAAGATCATGGTGCCCGGAGCGCATTCCACCCCCAATTTGCGGAACCAGGCCACCGGCGTTTGGGCGATGAAGGGCAGGGAGGCAATGGTTATCAGGCTGTGGGTCAGGAAAACCCGCCGGGGGTACCGGTCCCAGAAGCTCTTGGGCAAAAGACCGGTGAGGCTGCGGATGAGGAGGTCTTCATCCTCCATCATGTAGCGGCCGTGGCCGGAGACCACCTTGATTTCGATGAGGGGCTCCTTCTTGGGCCAGATGGGGGCGGCCACACAAGCAGCCATGGCCTGCTGCAGCCGCTCCTTAGCCAACTCATCCTCCTCCGCCACATAAACTATGGCGGCCCCGGCCTTCAGGGTTTTGGCGGCCAGGAGAATGCCTTCCAGCACCTGGTGGGGACACCCTTCCAGCAAGAACATCTCACTGCCGGCCTCGGGAGTGGGGGAAGCCGCGTTGACCACGATAATGGGCTGCTCCTTCTCCACCCGCAGTTCGCACCACCGCCTTCCCAGAGGAGAAGAGGTAATGCGGGTGAATTCGCAAAAACCCGCGGCCACCACCTTCTGGAGGAAGGAGTCAAATCCCTGGCTGAGAAAGGTTTGCAAGCCCTTATAACCGTCATAGTCCTGGTATTCCTCCCAGGACACCGGGTCAATTTGGCCCACCAGTTCGGAAATGTATCGCTTCTGGGGTTCGACAAAGTCGCGAAAATCCTTGCCCACCAGCCAGCGCTGCACCGGGCGTTTTTCGTCGATATGGCTTTGAACGATGCGGGCCGCCATGTCCGGGGAGACGAGCTCATACAGGTGAGAACCCGCGGCGTCCCGCACCTCCAGCACCACATCCCGGCCTTCGATGCCCCGCCAGCCCACCAGGTTGACATCCAGGGGACCCAAATCGTCCAGGTGGCGCTCTTGCATGGCCGCCAGGAAGGCTTCCTGGACGGCCTTGGCCGCCTTGAGGCTTTTCCCCGGAAAAGTGCAAATATTGACGCGGAGCAATGGCCCATTGGGCATGGTATTCAATCTCCTATTATTTCCCTGGCAAAGGGAAGCGGCCAGGGGCGAGGCCGTCAGCCCCGCCCCCGAAATCTCCTTCCCAAGCTCCTGCTTGGGAACCAGAATTAATCATTAACTATAAATCATAACCTTGTTCAGCGGTTAGCGGGCGCTGACCACGGTTTCCAGCTCAAAGGCTACGATTTTGGCGAAGCGCTCCCGCTTGGTGAGGTCCATCCGCTCCACCCGGCCGAAGCTCAGGCAGTGGGTGACGCATTTGGTGACGCAGGCCGGCTTCAAACCCTGGTCCACCCGGTCCATGCAGTAATCGCACTTCACCACCTTGCCGGTCTCCGGGTTCCACTGGGGCGCGCCCCAGGGGCAGGCGGTGATGCAGCTCTTGCAGCCCACACACAGGGCCGGCTCCACGTAGACGATGCCATCATCCGGACGCTTGCGCATGGCGTGGGTGGGGCACACGGGCACACACCACGGATCCTCGCAATGGAAGCAGGGCATGAAGACAAAGGCTTGCCGGGGCAGTCCCGCCACCATTTTGGGACCCACCGCCATGATCTGTCCCAGGCGGGGCCCGAAGGGTAGTCCCTTGTTGCTCTTGCAGTGCACCTCGCAACTCAGGCAGCCGATGCAGTTCTTCTGATCCTGGAGAAGATAGTATTTGCTCATGGGTTACCCTCTTTACATCGGCCGGACCTGCACCAGGGTGTCGTCCAGGGCAGGGCTGCCGCCGATTTTATCAGAGATATTTTCCTGCAAGAGGGCGTCGCTGGCGCCCTTCTGGTAACAGCGGGTCTGGACCGGCACCGTCTTGCCGAAGCCGTGCAGCATAAACACCGCCTCGGGGTGAATGAAATCCGTGACCTTGGCCCTGATCTTGCCGTTGGTGCCCAACGGGGAGCCCACCTGGACATAGGCCCCGTCTTTGACGTTCAACCGGGTCGCGGACTTGGTGTGGATCCACAGTTCGTTCTCCGGGACCAACTCGTTCAGCAGGACGTTGTTCTGGGTGGACACGTGGGTGTGGGCCGCGCACCTGCCCACCATCAGGCGGAATTGGCCCTCCGGCGGCGGCGCCACCGGCTCGTAGGGCGGAAACGAGGAAAAGCCGGCTTTCTCCAGAAGGGAGCTCACCAATTCGATCTTCCCCGAGGGGGTGAGAAACTTGAGGCCGTCCTGGCGATCCATCATGATGGCCTTGTCAGAGAGGGCCACCACCCCCTTGGCGTCGAAGTCCTCCAGCTTCACGCCCAGGTCCTTTAACTGAAAGTTCCAGATGTCCTCGATGGTTTCATAGGGCAGGTATTGGGCCACGTCCAGCCGCTGGGCCAGTTCTTTCAGGATCTCCCAGGCCGGTCTGGTGTCGTAGCGGGGGGACACGGCCTGGCGGCGGATGCGCAGCTGGGGCCGGGCCCCGGACACCACCTGGATGGAGTCGGCCCGCTCCAGGTACATGGATTCCGGCAGGATGACGTCGGCGTACCAGGCGATTTCGCTGAAATTGACGTCAATGGCCACGATGAGGTCCAGCTTGTCCAGGGCCCGGCGCACTGCCGCCGCGTCCGGGATCGACTGCAGCGGCTCAAAGCGGTTGGCGATGAGGGCCTTGATGGGGTAGGGGGCCTCATTCAAAATGGCGTGGGCCAGCATCTGGGGGTTGCCGTGGCTGGCGTCGGTGAGTGGGAAGGCCTCATGACCCGAGCCGTCAAAACGGGGCGCGGTGATTTTGGGGAACTCCTGGGCCGCCACATACCGGCCGATGTCTCCCCGGCCCGTGGCCTTGGGGCCCTTCCGGATGACCAGGCCCCCCTGGGCCTCAATGCTGCCCATCAGGGCGTTCAGGATGATGAGGGAGCGCCGGAGATAGATTTCATTGGGGTGATGCGCGCCCCGGTAGCCGTAATGAAAGATCACCGCGGGCTTGACCTCCGCCGCCTCTTTAGCCAGGGTTACGATCTCTGCCGCCGGGATGCCCGTTTCCTTCTCGGCCCACGCCGGGGTATAGGGCTCCACGAAAGCCGTCAGCTCGTTTAAATCGGACACCCAGCGGCGCACATAATCCTTATCGTAGAGCTTTTCCTTCAGGATGGTGTGGATCAGGGCGTAATTCAGAGCCAGGTCCGTGCCGGGACGGATCATCCAGTAGCGGTGGGCCTTGGTGGCGGTGATGCTCACCCGGGGGTCGATATAGGTGAGCTTGGCCCCCTTGCTCATGGCCTTGAGGAGGTTGTTGATGGGCGCAATCTCCAGGGACTCAAAGATGTTGCGGCCATACAGCACGATGTGCTTGGTATTGGCGTAGTCGATGGCCATCTGGCCGTCGGTGTAGCCCGTCAGGCTGCGGAAGGCGGTGTTCACCGAGCCCTTGCACAGGGCGTCGTGGGTGAAGTGGTTGGGGCAGCTCAGCGCCTTTAAAAAGGCCTTGCTGATGTGGGTGTTGAGGTTGGTGCGCTCCCCGAACACCAGGCTGTGGCCTCCGTGCTCCTGGAGGATGGGCTTGAGTTTGTCCGCCACATAGTCCAGGGCCTCCTCCCAACCCGCTTTGCGCCATTTTCCCTCACCCCGGGCCCCGGTGCGGAGCATGGGGTATTGGGGCCGCTCCGTGTCGTGAAGCAGCGCCACTCCGGCCGAGCCTTTGGCGCACAGCGCCCCCTCGATGCCGGTCACGTGGGGGTTGCCCTCAATCCAGACCACGTCGTCGTTTTCCACTTCCACCCGGATGGGACAGCGCACGGTGCACATGAAGCAGATGCTCCAGACGGCGGTCGACATAATCAGGCCCTTTCTTAATCAAGAATTTACGTGAAGGCGTTGTTGTGCAAAAACTCCTGCGCTCAGGCAGGATCGGGCTTTAAGCTTGCGGGAGGGGAGGCCGGCAGTCGCCTCTCCCGTGTCCTCCCCCTGGGAATCCCCGACTTTCAGCTTATTTGCCTTTTCCCTTGCCATAGGGCAGATACATGAGATTCGGATCGAGATCATAAGTCCACGGCAGTCCCGTATAGCGCCAGCCGTTTTTCATGCGTTTGCCGTAATTGGGATCATTTTTATCCCTGACCTTATCGCCCTCAAAGCCGTCATGGATGTTATACAGGTTTTTAAAACCGGCTTTGGCCAGTCTCTCCACGGAGGCGGCGCTGCGGTGTCCCGAACGGCACATGATGAGGACAGTATCCGTGGGTTTAAAGACTTTTTTAACCTGTTCCACAAACTTGGCATTGTCCTTCATGACGTAATCCTTTTTTTCCGGATTCCAGCGATACGTCATGAACTGGCTGGGAATATTTACGGCCATGGGGGCATGTCCCACAAAGGCATATTCCTCCGGGGTGCGGCAGTCCAAAATTTTTATTTTGTCTTTGTCTTTTTGCCACATGTCATAAGCCTCTCGGGCGGTGGCATAGAGGCCTAAAGAAGTATGTTTTTTCGGGTCCTCGGGAACCCCCGGTTTTTTCTCCGGAGTGGCGGCCTCCGAAGCTTTCTTTTCCGGAGAGGCGGTCGGCGCGGCGGCGGCCGGGGTCTGCGTCTGGGCAAGAAGGGAGACTGCGACCGTCAAGGTCAGAAGACAGCAAAATAAGTAGAGGGTGATTCTCCGAGACATGTTTTCATCCTCCTGTTCAACCTTCTTCATAAAGGCGCCCAGGGGCAACCCTAAGCATCCCGGTCAGGGGATAAAAATTCAGGTTAACCGGCGTCCGGTGCGACTGACTCCCGGACGCGAGGGGTCAGTCGGTTTTTGACCCGCTTATGAAGCAGATAGGCTGCCACATAGATGATGATGAAGACCCCGATGAAACCCAGGGACCAGGAGGTGCCGGGGATGGGGAACTCCACCTCCAGGAAGCGGGTCTGCATCCAGGCCAGGGCGAAAAGGACCGGCCACAGGAAAGCCGCGGACAAGGCGGCCTGCTGAAAAAAGGTATGGCCGAAGGCCTCGTTGGCCAGTTTGTTGGCCGCGTCATGGGCCTCCTTATCCCCGGCTCTAAGGGCTTCTATGGCCAGACGCTGGTAGCGGGCGGCTTCCTCGGCCCGGTAGTCCAGTCCCTTACGGCTGTAACGCAAGGCCAGGGAAACGGAAATCTCCCCGACCAGGAGGGCCAGACACGCCAGGACAAAAGTGCCCAGGACGAAGTCCACCCAAGCCGAGCCGCTGAGCCGGTAGAACCAGATCAGGTATGGGTCCGCCCACTGATAAAAAGATTGCATATCCATGGGTTACCCCACGTGGGCGGGGCCGGGACAGCACCGGACCCGCCGGGAAATTAAGGTGGAAAGGGCCTTACATGCCGGGAAATACCGAGTACCCCAGGAAGCCTTTGGTGGTATAGCCTATGCCCACATAAAGCGCCAGGATGACGAACAGGCGCTTCAGCCAGACGTCGGGGATGTACTTGGAAGTCATGGGCCCCACGACGGAGCCGATGGCGATGCCGATCAATTCGGCGCCGATGAAAAAAAAGTCGATGGGCGTGCCCTTGATGAACATGAAGGAGAAGATGGCGGTGACCATGCTGACGAACACCGCCAGGGCCGAGGTGCCGGCCACGATATACATGGGCAGCCCGGTCACGGAAGTGAGAAAGGGCACGTAGAGGAAGCCGCCCCCCACCCCGATGAAGGCGGAGATGGCGGCGATAAAAAAGCCGCCCACTATGGGCCAGATGGGATTGAAGGAGAATTCCACCCCGAAGAAGGTGAACCGAATCCTGCTCACGCCCCACTCCGCTACCCGGACGCCGGTCACCTCGGCGGCCGCGCTGCTCTCCCCCGCAGCTTTTTTCTTGAGTGAGTCTTCAAAGGCCCTGGCCGCGGCCCTGGCAGCCTTTTTCTTTTCCTGGCCATGGGGGGTGGTTTCATAGAACAGGAAGCAGCCGATCACCAGGACGATGATGCCGAAATAGCCGATATAGGCGCTGAGGGAGATTTTACCGGCCGTCAGCACCGGAACAAGATAGGCCCCGGCAATGCCGCCGATGGCCAGAGCAAGGCCCAGGGGCAGGACCAGGCGCCCCATGCGGTAATAGGTGACGGATGAGATTAACGACGACAGGCCCACCAAATACTGGTTGGAGGTGCGGATGGAGTCGGTGAAAAGCTTGTTCAGCGTCGGACTGGTGGTCCGGAAGGTGCGACCGTAATCGGCCAGACCGAAAACCGTGATGTGGCCCACGCCCGCCATGATGCCGCCGAAGGCCCCCACGGTGGAGAAGATCCAGCCCACCCAGATGCCCCATAAGATGCCAAAGAACCAGAAGGGTTTGGGAGCGCCGGGAATGCCCAAGAAGCCTTTGGGCGCATCAGGGTTGATCTGCCCCGGTCCGGTGCCGGTGGGAGTCTTGGCAATGGCCTCGGCCAACTTGCCGGCCTCCGCCGGTTCGGTCAGGAGCAAGGCGGCCCCGGCGACCAGCAGGACCGCCAGGCTAACGATGATCCAGGTGTTCTTCTTCATAAAACGGCCTCCGTGTGAGATGTTTAATAATTGCCTCATTTTGAGCTTGCTTATCCCGAGGTGATGAGATTAACCTGACTCCCACATCCGCAGGCTCTGGGCGGGGTTGCCGGGCAGCCTTGGTTCATTGGTCAGGCCTGCTGTTAAGCGGTTTCTCCCTAACAAAGGGCGGGGCCGTTGCCCGCGAAAGCATGTTTAGGTTGACTGGTTAACATATAAAACATGCGAATATCACTTGTCAATAATTTTTTTAGTTTTATGTTGAAGCTTATAATGTTTATAATATATATTAACGTTAACGTCTCAAGGTTAACATACAGGATTGTCGGGCCGCCGGGAGGAGGCGCATGGTCCAAAGGAATTGGCAGAGACTCTGGGAAAAGTTGAGCGCCGCCATGATGGAAGGTGTGGTGGTGGTGGACCCCAAGGGGATCATCCAGACGGTCAACCAAGCCATGGAGGAGATTACCGGCTATAGCCGTCAGGAACTCATCGGTCAGAGCTGCGCCCTGATCAGGTGCAGCGCCTGCTTCGGCGCGAACCAAGCCGAGACCCGGAAGCAATGCGAGCTGTTCCAGCATGGGGAAGTCGCCCCTGCCAAATGCGTCCTGGCCAAAAAGGACGGCACCCTGAAGCATGTCAGGAAAAGCGCCGCTCTCATCCTCGACGACGACGGGCAGATTCTGGGCGGGGTGGAAGTGTTTATGGACATCAGCGAGTTGGCGGCTCAGGAACGGCTCATCAGCCGGTTGCGCCGGGAACTGACCCAGGAGGACGGTTTTCAGGGGATGCTGGGCAAGTCCGCCGTAATGCTGCACCTCTTCTCCCTGATCTCCTCGGCGGCGCCGACCGAGGCGCCGGTTCTCATTTTCGGCGAGAGCGGCGCCGGCAAGGAATTGGTAGCCCGAGCGATCCATAACCTGAGTCCGCGTCGGCAAGGGCCTCATATCAGGGTGAACTGCAAGGCCCTGCAGGAATCGCTGCTCGAAGCCGAGCTCTTTGGCCCCGGTCATGGAGGCATCAACCGCGCGGATTCGACCCGCCTGGGCCATTTTGAAGCCGCCCACGGGGGCGACCTCTTTCTGGATGAGGTGGCCGACCTCTCCCTCAATCTCCAGACCAAGCTGCTGCGGGTTTTGTGTGAGAACGTCATCGAACGGGAGGGGGGCCGGAAGCCCGTCGCGGTTGATGTGCGGATCATCACGGCGACGAACCAGGATCTGCAGCAGCTGGTGGCTGAGGGCCGTTTCCGGGAAGACCTGCTTTATCGCCTCAAGGTCATCCCCATTCAGGTGCCTCCTTTGCGGGAGCGGCGAGAGGATATCCCCTTGCTGGCCGAGGCCTTTCTGGAGCGGACCCGGCTCAAGACCCGCAAGGCCGTCACCGGTTTCAGCAAAGAGGCCCTGGAACGTCTGCTGAGGTATGATTGGCCCGGCAACGTGCGGGAACTGGTGAACGACGTGGAGTATGCCTGTATGTTGTGCCCGGGGGGGGATATCCTCCCGGAACATTTGCCGGTTCATCTCATCGAAAAAACCCAGCCCCGCTTCCGGGGGGCCGCCAAAGATCGGGATAGCAGTCGGGCCCGAGACCGAGAGTCGCTGATCAGAGCTTTAAGGGAATCCGGGGGCAAAATGAACGAGGCCGCCAAGAGTTTGGGGATAAGCCGGGTTACCTTGTGGAAGTGGTTAAAATATCATAAAATAAATGTTAAAGAGGTGCTGTGATGCACCCTCCGGGGTGCGGCCGCATTCGGATGGAGACCTTTGGGGGTTAGAATGATGCGCAGGGGCATGGCGGCGCTCTTGTTGGTGGTCGGCTTTTTTTTAGGCGGCTGCGGGGATGATGAACCGGTGAAAACCATTGATCTCTCCGAGCGGGGGGAGGTCATGGTGGATCGCCCGGAAAACGCCATCACTTATGCTTATCTTCCCCAGTACGCTCATACCGTCTCCTACGAACGTCACCACCTGGTGATAGAATACCTGAGTCGGGTCACCGGCCTCACCATCCGCCAGGTTTTTCCGGACACCTTTGACGAACACATGCACATGGTGGGCCGCAATCTGATTGACCTCACCTTCAGCAATCCTTTCATTTACGTCAAAATCGCCGATCGCTACGGGGCCCGGGCCTTTGCCCGGATTGTGGAGCCCCAGGGCCAAGAAAATTTTCGCGGCCAGATTATCTGCCGCGCCGATAACCCCCATATCAAAACCCTGGCGGATCTGAAAGGCAAGCGCCTGATAGCCGTGGACCCCACTTCCGCGGGGGGCTATCTCTATCCCTGGGGCTGGATTTTGGAAAACGGCCTGCGCAAGGAGGATTTCGCCGAAATCACCTTTGCTCCGGGGCCGGGGGGCAAACAGGAAAAGGTGGTGATGGCGGTGTATTCGGGGAAGTATGATGTGGGCCTGATCCGCGAGGGAACCCTTCATATTCTGAGGGATAAGATTGATCTTGCCAAGATCCGGGTGCTGGCCCACTCTCCCTGGTATCCTGGCTGGGTGTATTCCGCCCGCCGCGGGCTGGACCCGGCGGTGGTGGAAAAGATCAAGCAGGCCCTGTTGGCTTTGAATTTCAATAAACCTGAAGATAAAGCCATTTTGGAAAAGGCCGGCTTTGTGGCGGTGATCCCGGCCCAGGATTCGGATTTCAATCAGGTGCGGCGGTTGGGTGAGATCGTCGAATCCGGAGGACGGCGCTAACTGCTGCCGTGTCAAGATGCGAAGCCGCCGAGGGTGAACGCCAGATGCAGTTTTTAACCAGGTTTTCTTTTCGCAGCAAAATAATTGTGGGGATCACAGCCGTAGTCCTGGTTTCGGGCCTGCTCTCCGCCATTTTTGTGAGCCGCATCGCCACCCGGGCCATGCTGGGGGAAATCAAAAAGCGGGGCTTGAGTCTGGGGATCTCCCTGGCGGCCCGCAGCGCCGACCCCATGCTGGCCCTGGATTTTCTCCGCCTGAAGAACATGGTGGATGAATTAAAGGAATCCAGTGATGACATTATCTATGTCTTTGTTCAGGATAAATACGGGCAGATCTTATCCCACACCTTCAGGTTCGGTTTTCCGGTGCAACTCAAGGAGGCCAACCAGGTGCCCCCGGGTTCGCCGCAACATATCCAGCTATTGGAGGTCAGGGATAAGGAAAAGAAAAGCAGCAAGCAGGAGCGGATTTACGATTTCGCCCTACCAGTCACCATCAGCAAAGAACGTTTGGGAACGGTGCGGGTTGGTCTGTCCCAGATCAAGGCCCAGGCTGCGGTCCAACGACTCCTCTTGATTATTTTCAGCGTCTCGGCCGGGGCCGGCCTGGTGGCAGTGGTGCTGGGCACCCTGTTTGCCGACACCGTCACCCGGCGCTTAAATATCTTAAGGCAATCCGCGGAAGATATCGTCAAAGGAAACCTGGATCTTCAGACCGGCCCCCAGCTGAGGCGCAATTGCTGGGATATCAAAGACTGCCGGCAGCCCCAATGTCCGGCCTATGGAGACACCCGCCGGCGCTGCTGGTATCTGGTGGGCACCATGTGCCCCGAATGCGCTTCCGGTGGTTTCGAACAGAAGATCGAAGCTTGCCGGGGGTGCTCGGTTTACCAGGCATTGCGTGGCGATGAAATCCAGAGCCTGGCCGAAGCGTTCGACTTTATGGCCCTCAACCTGGATAAATATATCGCCAATCTCAAGGAGGCCGAACGGACCCTGACCAGACAACAGCAACTGCTGAAAACCATCCTGGACGTAACCCCGGACCTGGTAAGTCTGCAGGATGAAAATCTCGTTTACCGGGCGGTTAATCCGGCTTTTTGCCGGTTCTTCGGCCTGGCGGAGCAGGATATCCTGGGCAGGACGGATGCCCAGATCTTCCCCCGGGAGGCCGAACGCTATCAGGCGGAAGATTTGCAGATCTCCAGCACGGGCACTCCCATGAGCAAGGAACTCGCCTTATGGCGCAACCACCGCCGCCATTGGCTGCACATAGTCAAGGTGCCGGTTTATGATGAGGACCGGATTGCCGGTCTGCTGCTTACGGCCCGGGATATTACCGAGTTGAAGCAATACCAGGAGAAATTGGTGCAGTCGGTGAAAATGGAACAATTGGGCAAGTTGGCCGGAGGCATGGCCCACGAAATCAACACGCCGCTCTGTATTATCCTGGGTTATGCTCAAATGCTGCTGGAAGATATGCCCCCGGGCACGGAAAGTTTCGAGTATTTGGGGATTATTGAAAAACAGGCCCAGATCTGCCGCCGCATCGTCGCAGATTTGCTCAGCTTTTCCCGGCACATTGAGAGCAAAATGGAGGAAATGGACCTCCACCAGTCCATCGAGGAGGTCTTGCACCTGGTCCGGCACACCTTTAAACAAAACTGGATTGACATTGTCACTTCATTCGACCCCCATCTGCCGCGCATCACCGGCGATTATGAGAAACTCAAGCAGGTCTGGATCAATCTTTTGAATAATGCCTTCGATTCCATCGGCCAGGACGGCGCCATCTGGGTGAAAACCGGTGTCTGCCCCCAGGGACGGCGGGTGCTGGTAACCATAGCCGACAGCGGTTCGGGCATCGAGCCGGAAGACCTGAAGAGGGTGTTCGAGCCGTTTTTCACCACCAAGGCCCCCGGCGCCGGCACCGGCCTGGGGCTGTCGGTCTCCTTCGGCATCATCCAGGACCATCACGGCGCCATCTCCGCCCTGAGCCCCACCCCGCCGGCCTTTCAGGGCGAAACCGGTCCGGGCCGAAGACCTCCGGGGCCGGGTTCGGTGTTTCTGGTGGAATTGCCGATATCACCCGATGAATCCGGAACCGACTCCTGTGAAGACTTGGAAAAGCATTTGAGGCTGACCACTTACCGGTAAGCCTCTGAGGAGGGAGTATGGGTGACATTATGGTGTTGGACGACGTTCTGGACGCCGGCATCATGATTAAGCGCATCCTGGAACGGAAAGGCCATCAGGTGACGGTGTTCACCGACGAATTGGAAGCTCTGGAGCATGTTCGGACTCACCCGGTGGAGGTGGCGATCCTGGACATCAGGCTTAAAAAAATGAGTGGGGTGGATATGCTGGAGGAATTGAAAAAGGCGTCGCCCCTCACCCAGGTAATCATGCTGACCGGCTATCCCACCCTGGAAACGGCGCGCCAGTCCAAGGAGCTGGGGGCCTTCGATTATTGCATCAAACCCATCGACAAAGAAGAACTGGAAGAGAAAGTGGCCGGCGCCCTGGCTGCGGGCAAGGTTGCAGCTCAATGAGATAAACCCTGGAAGCGCCTTGGCGGCGGCGGCCGGCGGGTCCATCTCCGCCGTCCTCCTTTTGAAAATCCCATCCCTCCATTTGCCATGAATCTTCGTCAACTCTTCACGTACTGGACCCTTCAGGTCTTCGCCCCGGGGAAACTTTTGCGCCTGAAATATCTGGCCTTCAAGGATCTCCTGCGCCACGACAAAAAGAGCCTGGAACTCATCACGGACCTGGAAGAACTCCTGCACCGGAACGCGACGGTGGATTGGGCCCGAGTGGAGAGCCTGCTGCGGGCCCTGCTCTGGTCAGTGGAGTCGCTGCTCCGCGCCTTGACCGCCCTTCAGCCGACGGCTTACCAAGATTTAGAAGAACGATTCCGACAGCTCGAATCATCTTTGCCGGCTGCGGTTTCTTTGCCGGAGATGGATTGTCGGCCCCCTTACACGTTGACCCTGGCAGAAGCAGGAGCGGCCCCGGTTCTGGCCGGGGGCAAGGCCCATACCCTGGGCCGCATCCTCAGGGAAACCGCGCTTCCCGTTCCCCCCGGGTTTGTGATCACCAGTCGCGCCTTTTCCCTTTTCCTGGAGCACAATCACCTGCGCCACCGCCTGGATGAGCTGCTGGCCCAGGTGCAGTTGGACGACTGGGAGCGGCTGATAGGTCTTTGCAAGGAAATGCGGGACATGGTCCGGGAGGGGGAGATACCGCTGGAGGTGCAAGGCGAAATCCACCGCCGCCTGGACGATAGCCGGCGTCAGGGTTTGACGGGCCCCTGGGTCTTGCGCAGCAGCGCCTGTTTTGAAGATGGAGAGGCGTCCTTTGCCGGCCAGTACCGCAGTCTGCTGCAGGTCCCCGATCCCCAATTCTTGCCTTCTTATAAGGAAGTTCTGGCCGGCAAATATACCCCCCGGGCAGTGGCTTACCGCCTCCGCTGCGGTCTGGCTGATCAGGAAACCCCCATGGCGGTTCTGGTCCTGCCGATCATTGATGCGGTGGTGAGCGGCGTGGTTTACACCCGGGAACCGCAGTCTCCGGCGGGCCCGGCCCCCTGCCTGGCGGTTTACGCGGTCCCCGGTCTGGGGGCGTCTCTGGTGGACGGCAGCAAGGCGCCGGAAGTCCATTATCTGAGCCGGGAGAGGCCGCCCCGTCTGCTGGCTGAAATTGCCGGCCCCGAATGTGCGTTGAGACCCGGGGTCCCGGGAGGGGTTTGCCTGGCGCCGGCGACCGCGGTTTCACTGGCCGGCTGGGGCCTGACTCTGGAAGAGCTGACCGGACGCCCCCAGGATCTGGAATGGTGCCAGGATCGTCAGGGAAGATTGTTCCTGCTGCAAGCCCGCCCTTTAAAACCGGGAACCGCGGACGCCCAAGACCTTCAGGAAGTTAAGGATGTCCCTGAGGTTGCCCCGCCCGTGCTGCTGCAAGGAGGGGTGACCGCCAGCCCCGGGGTGGGAACAGGAACGGTGTGGCTGCTCCGGCAGGAGGCGGACCTGGGAGAGGTCCCCGAAGGCGCAGTGTTGGTGGCTCCCACCTTGCCTCCGGCCTTCGCCGCGGTTATCCAACGCCTGCGTGGTGTAGTGAGCGACGGGGGCAGCCGGGCCAGTCACTTTGCCGCGGTGGCCCGGGAATACGGCCTGCCGGTCTTGGTGGGCGCCGGGGACGCCACCCGGCGCCTGACCCCCGGCCAGGTGGTGACGGTGGACGCCGGCCACGGTCGGATTTATCAGGGAGAGGTGGAGAGCCTGAAACAAAAGGCCAGGCAAGAGCAGGCCAGGCCTGAAACCCCCTTTGCCACCCGGCTGAAAGCGTTGATGCGATTCATCTCGCCCCTGCATCTGCTGGACCCGGCGTCGCCTGAGTTCACCCCCCGGAACTGCCGCAGCCTGAATGACCTGGTGCGCTTCGCCCACGAAAAAGGCATGGCGGAGATGTTCTCCCTGGTGGGACGACAGGGCCGCGGCCTGGCCAAGGCCCGGCGTTTGGAAACGGAGTTGCCCCTGGTGATGTATGTCCTGGACCTGGACGGCGGCCTGGACCAACAGTCCCGGAAAGCCAGGACAATTGCGCCACAGTTCATCACCTCCGAACCCATGCGGGCCTGCTGGGCCGGCCTGAGCCACCCCGACGTAGTCTGGCGCCAGGGTTTGCTGCACCTGGACTGGGAGGAACTGGACCGCATCAGCGCCGGCCTCATGAGCCTGAAAAGCGCCAGATTGGCCAGCTATGCCATACTTGCCCAGGATTACCTCCATTTGGTGCTGCGCTTCGGTTACCATTTTGCGGTGTTGGACACCCTGTGCAGCGACAATCCGGAAGCCAATTATCTCGCTTTCCGTTTCAAAGGAGGCGGCGGCAATTTCCCACAACGGCTCCGGCGGGTCCAATTGATCCAGATGGTGCTGGAATGGGCCGGCTTTACCGTAAAAACCCGGGGCGATCTCCTGGATGCCCGGTTGGCCCGGCAGGCGGCCGGTCTGCTCCTGCCCCGCCTCACTCTTCTGGGGATCCTCCAGGGCCAGACCTGCCTGCTGGATATCTCTCTGACCGGCGAAGAGCAGGTTTCCCAGTTCGTCAGGGACTTTCAGGAACGTTATGCCGGCTATGTGGAACCCCAGTGAGGACCTGCTTCCTCTGATATCGGAGAGCCGCGGTTCATGGGTCAGGAACGCTATCAGTTGAGTTGGGTGACGGACAATCTGGCGGTGGGGCAAGCGCCCATGTCTTATGCTGATCTGGATTCTCTGAGACGACAGGGCATCCAGGCGGTGATGAATCTCTGCGCCGAGTTTTGTGATTTGCACTGGATAGAAGCAGACGCCGGCTTTGAAGTCTATTTTTTCCCCATTCCCGACGAAGCGGCCCCGGATCTGCAAGAGCTGGAGAAGGCCCTGGATTGGCTGGACGAGCGTCTCTATCTGGGGAAAAAGGTGCTGGTGCACTGCCGTCACGGCATCGGCAGGACGGGCACGGTGGTCACTGCCTATCTCCTCCGCAAAGGACTGGGGCACAAGCTGGCCGGCAAGAAACTCAAAGGACTGAGGTCGCAGCCGACCAATTTTGATCAATGGTGGTTTTTGCGGAAATACGGCAAAAAGGAAGGGACCTTGACCATCCGGGAACCCTCCCTGGAGACCAGACATCTGGTTGATCTATTTCCCTTTTTCCGGGATTATCTCGGCTTGCGCCAGGAAGTGGACGCCCACCTGGCCGTCCAGGGGAAAACATCTCTCTGCGGACGGGAGCACCTGGAGTGTTGCCGGGAACCGGTGGACCTGTCCTTCCTTGAGGCGACCTACATCAGCCATACGATGAACGCCACCTTGGACCAGAGAACGCGCCTGGCCGTTATTCAACGCGCCCTGGAAGCGGGGCGGGCTTTCAAGGAGCTGTCCAACCAGAACCGGGGGAATGACGCGGCCGAGGATTTGGCGCAGATTTACCGGCAAGCCCAAATCTTATGCCCTTTGAGCGAATTGGGCGAATGTCTGCTGTTCCCTGACCGGCCGCTGGCCTGCCGCCTGTTTGATGTGCACGGGCCGGAGCGCCAGGGGGTTATCCAGGGCTTAACGCCGAAATTATCCAAGACCTCGCAGGAGCTGTTCTTTGCCTTCACGTCCCAGTTCCCCAGGGAGTTTCCGCTGCATTTCAGCTTATGGGAAGTGGTCTCCGGCAAATTTGTGCAAGTCTTTTTCCACCATTTGCTGAACTGACCCCCGAACATGAAACCCTCCGGCCAATCAGGCAAAGGTGCTGCTCCGGCATCGCCACAACTCAGGTAAGGTCGGGGGGCGCCCTGTCCGGAAAATCTGCGCCATGGTCCCCGATCAACTTCCGGGCCAGGCGGCGGCTGGCCGCACCCGGATCATCCCAGGCCGGGGCGCGGCGGGCGAAGGCGGTGAGGTCGGCCCAGGTGTCCAGGTCGGGCCAGGGGGGCAGCAGGTGCACGGCCAGGCCGGTGCGCCGGGCGCCCTCCAGTGTCTGGGCCAACACCTGCTCCGTGGACCAGGCAATCCCCTGGAACAGGTGGGGTTGGAAGCGATTCAGCCCCACCAGGTAATAGCCCCCGTCCGGACAGGGACCCAGGGCCACGTCCGCCCCGCCGGCGGCCAGCGCTTCCCGGGCGGCCGACACCAGGGCTCCGGGCAGGTCGGGACTGTCGCTGTTGCGGATGAGAATGGGAGAGAAGCCCCCCTGGAAGCCCCAGGCAAAGGCGTTTTGTAAACGCTCTCCCAGGTTCCGGCCCTGTTGGGCGACCAGTTGCGCCATCGGGGCCAGCCGCGCAAAATAGGCGGTGGCGGTGTCCGCGGTGTAGGCCAGGGCCAGGGTCAGGCCGGGCAGAGGTGCCATCTCGGCGAGGACGTCGGCGAGAAACTGTTCATAGAGTATTGCCGCCTGCTCGGGGGTCAGGGGCGGGCAGAGCCGGGTCTTCACCCGGCCGGGAGCCGGTTCCTTGGCGAAAATGACGAGCAGGGCGGGAGGTGCGTCGGACATGCGGCCGCGGCTCTCCATCATTATGCCGGTGTTGAACGAAGCGGGCAACCTGGGCGCCACTCTGGCCAGCCTGCCGCCGGCGCCGGACCTGGAGGTCATCGTGGTGGACGGCGGCAGCGCCGACGGGACCCGGGAGGTGGCGGGCTCAATGAGCGGCGTGCTCTGCCTGACCAGCCCCCGGGGCCGGGGCGTGCAGATGAACCTGGGCGCCCTGGCCTCCCGGGGGGAGCTCCTGGTCTTCCTGCACGCCGACACGATTCTAACTCCGGCGCACCTGGCCGTCCTGCGCCGGGCCGCGGCCGACCCCCGCTTTGAGGCCGGGGCTTTTGAGCTGGCCCTCACGCCGCCCCGGCGGGCCCTTAAATTCATCGCCTGGGGGGCCAACCGCCGCTCCCGGCTCTTCGGCCTCCCTTACGGGGACCAGGTCATCTGCGTGCGCCGGGGCCTGTTCTTCGCCCTGGGGGGCTACGCCCACCGCCGCCCCGAAGACCTGGACCTGGTGCTGCGCCTGCGCCGGCACACGCGCCTCAGACTGCTGGAGCCGGCCGTATCCAGCTCCGGCCGCCGCTGGCTGGAAGGGGGGTATCTCAACACCACCCTCAACAACTGGCTCTTCCTAACCCGCCACCTGGCCGAACGGGCCCTCACCCGGCGCTGGCCGCGGCGGGGGGAGTTGGAGAGGATCGGACGGGGAGGGGGCCAGGGACCAACAGCCCCTGCCCCCTCCCACACACAACCTCCCCCAACCCCTTAGCCACCACCTGGTTCCCAAGTTGAACTTGGAGGTGGTAGGGCCCCCAATAAAGGGGATTGGGAGGGGGGTGAGGGAGGGTAATCACGGGCAAGATGCCCGTGCCACAGGAGCCAACGCTCCCCCGGCCCTCCCCTCCCTATCATCCCTCTGCTAAACTTCCGCCGCAGGAGGAGCCGCATCCCGCGGTGCAGCCGTAGCAGTGGTCGCCCAGGTGGATGGGGCGGCGGCTCAGGGCCTCCAGGTCGAACTCCCGGATGGTCTGGGGCAGACCGGGCAGCAGGGGCAGGTCCAGGGCCTGGTTGAAATCGCAGTCGAAGAGGCGGCCGTCCCAGGCCACGCTCAGCAGATGGCGGCACATGAGGCCGGGCACGGTGGCCGGGTTGAAGCTGCCGGCCAGGCGGTCGAGATACCGCTGGTAATTGCCCGAGCGCACCAGAAAATCCCGGAAGCGGCCGATGGGCATGTTGATGAGGGTCAACAGGCGGTGGAAGCGGATGCCGTGGCGGCGCTCCAGTTCCTGGCGGAAGCGCGGCTCCAACTCCTCCTGGGGCCCCGGGAAATAGGCCCCGGCGGGGTTGACCATGAGGTTGAGGATCAACTCCGACCCCTCCCGGCCGTAACCCGCTTCGTTGAGCCGGCGCAGGGCCTCCAGGCTTTTCTGAAACACGCCGGGCCCCCGCAGCCGGTCCACCAGGTCCTCCTGGAAGTAAGGGAGGGAGCAGACCAGCTCCACCCGGTGCCGGGCCAGGAACTGGGGCAGGCCCTCCAGGCCCGGCTCCAGCAGGATGGTGAGGTTGCAGCGGTCGATGAGGCGCAGGCCCAACCCGGCCAGACTCTCCACCAGATGGGGGAAATGGGGATTGAACTCCGGCGCCCCGCCGGTGAGGTCCACGGTGCCGATGCGGCTGCGCTGCACCGCGGCGATGACGGCCTCCACCGTGTCCCGGTCCATTTCTTCGGTCCGGTCCGGTCCGGCCTGGAAGTGGCAGTGTTTGCAGGACTGATTGCAGCGCCACCCCAGGTTCACCTGGAGGGTGTCCACCGCCTCGGCGTGGAGGGCGTCGTAGCCCAGATTTTCCAGTTTACGGGCGAAGTTGAGCATAGGCATGGCGGCAGGCCGTGAGGCTGAGAATATCTAAAAACGAGGTCATCCGTCCGAACCGCCCTTCTCCGAAGCAGGAGCTTCGGGGGCAAGTGCGTTCCCAAGCGGGAGCTTGGGAACGAGGGACCCCCAAAACCCAAAACCCAGAACCCAAAACCCAAAACCCAGAACCCGGAACCCAAAACCCAAAACCCAGAACCCGGAACCCAAAACCCAGAACCCGGAACCCAAAACCCAGAACCCGGAACCCGGAACCCAAAGCCCCCTCAGATGCTCAGCCTGGCCGCGGTGTTCCGGGCCTGGAGGCCGTGGATCAGGGCGGCGCCGCCCCGGATGGCCGCGGCCACGTGGATGGCCTCGGTCATTTCCTCCATATTGGAGCCCGCCTCCAGCAGCACCCGGGTGTAGGCGTCGATGCAGTAGGGGCATTGCAGGGCGTGGGCCACGGCCAGGGCGATGAGGGCCTTTTCCCGCACCGTCAGGACGCCGGCGGCCATGGTTTGCTGGTAATATTTCATGAACAGCTCGAAGAGTTCGGGGCGATGGGCCCCCATCTCGCCAAAGCGGTCCAGGTCCTGATCGTCGTAGTACGAGGACATGGTTCCTCCCGGAGGGGCGCGGCCGGGGGATGGGACCCCGGCCGGGGCTCAGGCCTAAAAGCGGGTGAAGCCGGTGAAGCGGTAGAGGTCGCTCATCAACGCCTCGTATTCCCCCTTGAGCTTCTGATAGAGGCGGGCGTTTTCCATGGCCAGGGCCGCCTGTTCGGCCAGGGAGGAGAGGAAGGTGATCTCCTCGTCGGAAAAGTCCCGCAATTCGGCGGAATAGATGCGCATGACGCCGATGACCTTGCCTTTGAGGGCGATGGGCACGGAGAGAATGGACCTGATGCCTTCCTCGGCCGCTTCCTTGGGATAAGTGGCTCGGGTGTCGCTGGCCACGTCGTAAATGGACACGGCCTTGCCCATCATGGCTTCGGTGATGGATTTATCCGGGCCCACCGGCCCCTTGGTGATGTAGCGATCGCTCAAGCCGTAGGAGGCCACCAGTTCCATCATCTGCCGCTTTTCATCCAGCAGGCGCACCGCGGCGGCCTTGATATCCAGAGCGGTGGTCGCGGTTTTCACCAGAAGTTGCAGGACCTTCTTCACTTCCAGGGCGGAATTGATGGCCTTGGAGACCTCCAGCATGCCCTTGAGAAGGTTGAGCTCCCGGATGCGCTCTTCATACATCTTGGCATTGCTGATGGCCTGGGCTCCCAGTTCCGCCACGGAGCAGGCGAAATCCACTTCGTCCATGGTGAATTCCCGGGGCTCCCCGGAAACCAGGCGCATGACGCCGATGACCTTGCCCTTGGAGAGCATGGGGATGGCCACCAGGCTGGCGATGCCCTCCTCCCGGGCCTCCTGGGGATACTGCAGGCGGGGATCGGAGGCCGTGTCGGTGATGGCCACGGGCCGGCCGCTCAGGGCGTCGGCGATGGACCGGTCCATGTCCACCGGCCCCTTTTGCAGGTACTTCTCGGTCAACCCCACGGCCGCCACCAGCTCCAGGGTGTTGGTCTTGGGATTGACCAGGCGGATGGTGGCCCCCTTGAGGTTCATGGCTTCGGTGACCTGGCGGACCACCTGGTCCAGGACCTCGTCCACCGCCAGGGTGGAGGCCAGGGCCTTGCTGATTTCCATGAAACTGCGGAGATACATGCGTTCCTTGAAAGACATCGTCAATACCCCTCCCTGTGTCTCGGCTATTCCAAAAGTCGGCGGCCCGGGTGACGGGGCCGGGGGCCACCCGGCCCTCCCCTCATGAACATCTTTCTATTTTTACCTAAATGCCTTCGAGGTGCAAGGGCAACTGCCTGCCGCGATTATCCGGGAAACGGCTGCGGTTGGCAACCGGAAAGAGGGCCTTCCTGTCCTGTCGCCGGCAGCCCTCAATCAGCGGGAAGCAGCCGCTGTAGAGCCCCGTCGGGAGCCGGCAAAAAACCGGTCCTGGATGCCGTCGGGACCTTGACCGCCGGAGGTGGCGGCAGGCTGCGTCCGTTCCAACCCGCGCAAAGCCAAGAGGCCGGCCCGGCGGGCGGCCTTTGCCGTCACATATCGGCCCGGCCGCGGGCGCCATTCCTCCGCAAACGCGTCATAGCCCCGCAGACGCCACTGCCCCCTCAGGCAGAAGCCCGGCAGCCGGTCCCAGGGGTGGACCAGATACAGGAGGAGCACCCTCATGCCGACCCCGGCGCGGCCGCGCGGCCCTTCCCGAGCCGCCTCATGGCGGCGGGCGCGGAGGCCCGCCCCACCGGATTAGGTGCAGGGCGGGAAAGCGAAGCGCCTCCCGCCGTTGGTCTTGTCAGGCCCCCAAAGGTTCTTTGAATAAAAACGAGGCCATACGGCCGAACCGCCCTTCCCCGAAGCAGGAGCTTCGGGGGCAAGTGCGTTCCCAAGCAGGAGCTTGGGAACGAGTGGGAGGGTCAGAGGCGCCCCCTGCGCCCCCACCCCGGAAATCTTGGCCTCGCCGGCGCTTTTTCTTTCCCTACGATACCGGAAAACGGGTAAAATTTTCATTATTTTTTCTCGGGTTCGAAGTATGGAGTTCATTCCCCTGCATTTCGGCGACCGTCTGACCATCATCAACCCCCAGGGCACCGTGGGCGTCGTCACCCTGTGGTCCAAGCCGGAGTACGTCGTCGAACGCTTCCGGGAGGCCGGTGTGGACCTGGACCCGGCCACCAGCCCTATTGCCGTCTTCGGCACCCTCTACGGCAACGGCCTGCGGGAACTGCTGCGCAATCTCCTCTACAATCCCCAGCTCGACACCCTGCTCATCTGCGGGCACGACCGGTCCGGGTCGGCCAATGAACTGTCCGCTTTCTTTGGGGAGGGCTTGGAACGGGTGGAGGCGGGGCCGACCCGTTATCGGCACCTTTCGGGAATTGCTGAGATCTTCACCTGTCGCATCCGGGGCACCGGCCGCTTGATCGACAGCCTAGTTCAATCGACGGACTTCAAGGCGCCGCCCCGACTGATCACCCTGGGGGACCCCAAAGAAGACAACACTCTGAAGGGCATCCATAACTTCTTTGCAAGTTATCAGCCGGCGCCTTTTCGGGGAACAGATCGGCTGGAAATGCCCCTTCCTGAAGTGGAATTACAGTATTTTCCCAGCAATCCCCGGTCCCATCAAGTGATTCAGGATACTCCGTTAAAAGCGTGGGTGGAGATAATTTTCCTGCTGACCAGATTCGGACGCAGAGTAACTCTGAAGAAAGGTGAGCGGATTGAATTGCAAAATGTAAAGGCGGTAGTGGAAAAACCTACCGGCGACTGGAGCAATAAACTGAAGGACTTTACGTTCGACATTGAAAGGTTGAGAAAATATCAAGCGGAAATTATCAGATCGAAAATCAGCCGCGAACTAAAACGGCGACCAACAAAGTCATCTCTGAAAGGTCAGATTGACATTCTGAGTGAAATAGAATTAAGACCGGATGAGGCTTATAATTATGGCGACCGTCTGAGGGAACATTTTAAGATTGACAGCCTGCAAACCTTTGTGACCCGCCTGAAAAATGATCCCGAGGATCGGAAAGCTTATTTTACCCTATGGGATAATCGCAAGGATCTGAAAAGCAGGTCCGGCAATCCGTGTTTTGTTTCATTATTCTTTCGGAAATTTCAAGACAAGCTAACCATGACCGCCACGTTTCGCACCCATAACGCCCTGGACGGCTGGCTCCGAAATTTTTACGGACTGATGGCCATACAAAAATGGGTGTCGAACCGGGTGAACCTTCCCCAGGGGCCCATCACCGTCATCAGCCACTCCATCAGCATCGACCCCCGGGAGCTGGACCGGGCTCTCATCGTGGTCGGAAAGCGTAAATGGCGCATGCATCTCGACCCCATGGGCTATTTCCGGGTCTCCCTGGACGGCGGGGAAATCTTCGTGGAGCACCGCTATGAGGATGTGACCCTGGCCGAATACCGGGGCCGGAGCGCGGTGGCCCTGCAGCACCAGATCGCCCGGGACCTGGCCCTCTCCGATGTCAATCACGCCATGTACCTGGGCCGGCAACTGGCCCGGGCCGAGTCGGCCCTGAAGGAAGGCAAGGAATTTGTGCAGGATTGAAGGGACGGGGGTGAGGTCCGGCTGGATTCGCGCCCATTTCCTTGCTTGACCTGTGGGGATTTCCCCATAAAGAGGGAACTGTTGGTGGGTGATGGTGCGCGGTGCGCACCATTACTACAGTTGGTTGATTATATATTCGCAATATCAGTAAGTTATTTGATTATGCCGAACGATGCATTTTTGAGCCGGATCCGGGAAACGGTTTGTCTTCCCTTTCCCCGCCTGGCGCTGGTGGGCACGGTGCACGGCGACCCCCGGGGATACGGGCGGGCCCTGAAGCTGCTGACGGCCCTGGCCCCGGACGTCGTCGCGGTGGAAATCAGCGCCTTTTCGGTGCGCTATCGGGAGCGGCGCCAGGCGCAGTGGCGGCGTCTCTTCCAACAATCCCTGGCCCGACTGCCGCCCGGGGCCGAGCAGCACCTGGCCCTGCAACGGGTGGCGGCGCAACTGGCCCTGCCCTTTGAGTATGAGGCGGCCCGGGATTACAGCCGGGACGCGGCCCGAGCCTGGGAGCCGGTGGACCTCGCGGCCGCGGCCCGCCGCCACCTGCCCCGCTATGCGCTGGAACTGATCACTCCGGCCAACCTGGAGGCCTTGCTCACCACCCCTGACGGCTCTTTCCCCGCCTGGGTGGCCGGGGAATATGCCCGGGCCCGGCGCCTCCTGAAGCATCCCCCCCGGGCGGCCTTGCCGGCGCCCCGAAAGGACGACCGGCGCCGGGAGCAGCTCATGGCGAAGCGCTTGCGGCGTCTGGTCGGCCGCTATCAACGGGTGGTCCATCTGGGCGGCTGGGAACACCTGGCGGCCCGCAGGGACGGCGGGGGCCTGGCCGGCCTCCTCAGCGACCTGGCCCCGGTACGTTTCCTCCTGGATGAAGCGGACGGTTTTTCATGGAAGGGGGAGGGCGCCGTACCCGATGCTGGTTAAGATGAACCGAATCACGCCGGTTTCCCGGGGGACAGAAAGCAATCGTGCGTCCAACCCGGGATGATTGCCTGGGGGCGGCTTGCAAATCAGCCCCGTTCCTTCGACCTCGTTTTCAGGAGCTCATGGCCGCCCCGGCTTCTGAATCGGGTTGCCCTAGAATTGCCTCCCCGAAGGTGCAGGCCCGCCGTCGAGCTCCCGGGGAGCGGAGATGTCGGAGGAAGCCTCAGCGGTTTTCGCCCGGAGCACCGGGCAAATCGTTTGCAGGCCGGCTGGCCGTTTGCTATATTGAAGCCGGGAAATGATTACGGGGTGGGTGGGACCACACACCCCCTGCCTCCCCAAAAAGCCAGGCCTGGTTATCGGCGCCCGAATCTCCGTCATGAGTCTGCCCTCTTATGTTTCCCTGGTGCGTTTCGCTTCCCGGATGATGCAGCCCCTGCCCCTGCGGGCCTTCCGTTTCCTGGGCCGGACGCTGTCTCTGCTCAACGTCCACTATTACCGGTCAGAATATCGGGAAACGGGCGAAATGCTCCAGGAATTCCTGGGCCTGAGCGGCTCCGCCCTGGAGCGCACCCTCAAGGGCATCTTCTATCACCGGGCCCTCAAACAACTGGACTTTTGGCTCTACCCCTCGCTCACCCCGGATACGGTGCGACGGATGACCTGTGTAACCCCTCTGACTCGGGAGGTTTCCAGGCTCTCTGAAGGTCCCATCCTGTACCTGGGCTTCCACCTGGGCAATCAGAGCTGGTATTCCTCGGTTCATCGGCTGCTGGGAAATTCCCCCCTCTACACCGTTCGGGCCGAGAGCCGCACCGAATGGTTCAACCCGGTGGCGCAGCCCGACCCCATCATCATCCCGGGCAGGGACACGCGTTTGCTGCTGCAGCAGCTGCGGGCCGGGAGCAAGGCTTCCCTGGTGGCGGACGAGTTTACCCCGGACTTACTGAGGCATACCGTCAATATTCAGTTTTTGGGGAGAACGTTGCGGTGGCCCACCGGCTTCGCCCGGCTGGCCAAAATGGCGCAAGCCTTGTGCATTTTAGGACTTACCCCGCGCCTTCCTGACGGCCGCGTGCTGTTCGACCTGACCCCCCTGGAGCCGGAACAGTCTTTTGCCGATCCCGACTACGTCCCCGCCCTGGTCCGGGAAGCGGTGTCGAGGCTGGAGCGGTATGTGGCCCGGCATCCCGACCAGTGGCTGCGCTGGCGCTACCTGAAGATCCTGCAGGTGTCATGAAGCCCCGACTGCTCCTCATCGGTCTGGACGGGGCCACGCCCCAGGTCCTCTGGCCCCTGCTGGAGGAGGGGAAGGTCCCCCATCTGGGCCGGCTGGCCGCGGCGGGCGCCTGGGGTGAGCTGCGCTCCACCTATCCACCCCTGACGCCCACGGCCTGGACCAGCTTCGCCACCGGCGTGGGGCCGGGCAGCCACGGCCTCATGGACTTTATCGAGCTGGTCCCGTCCGAATACCGGGTGCGCTTCACCAACGCCCGCTCCCGGCGGCAGGCCACCATGTGGCGCCTCCTCAACGACCGGGGCCTGAGGGTGGGCCTCTACAACCTGCCCATGAGCTTTCCGCCGGAGGAGGTGGAAGGCTTTCTGGTGAGCGGTCTGGACACCCCCGACGAAACCAGCGACTTCGCCCATCCCCCCGCGATCAAGCAGGAAATCCTCCGGCGCTTCGGGTCCGTGCCCCTGGACCCCCGCCATCTGGGCTACATGCGCACCGACGCCCTGCGGGCCAGGGTGTTGCAGGAAATCAAGGAGATTGAAGTCCGGCGGGCGGAAATCTTTCTGTATCTGCTGGAGCGTCATCCGGTGGACGTGGCCATGGTGGTCTTCACCGCCACGGACACGGCTCAGCATTTTTTCTGGCATTACGCCGACCCGAAGCATCACCGGCACGGCCCGGGGGGCCATCCCTTTGCCGAGGCCCTGACGGACGTTTACCGCGCCGTGGACGCGGCCGTGGGGCGCATCTGCCAGGCCCTGTCCGCGCCCGGGGAGACGCCGGTCCTGGTGATGAGCGACCACGGCCACCAGGCCACCTCGCGCCGCCGCTTTTTCCCCAACCGGCTGCTGCGGCGTCTGGGTCTCCTGGACCTGGCCGGCGAGGGCAGCGCCTGCCTGGCGCGGCTGGACGAACTGATGAAGCGCCTGCTGCCCCCCCGCCTCAAGGGCAAACTGGCCGCCCTGTTCCCGGGCCTGCGGGCTCGCTGGGAGTTTCAGGCCGCCTCCCTGGGCGACTTCCGCTGGGACCGGACCCGGGCCTTCTGCCTGGAATTGCTGGCCATTCCCCTGGGCTACTGGATCCACACCCGGGAGCGCTTCCCCCAGGGGGTGGTGGCCGACCCGCTGGAATATGAGGCCGTGGTAAGGCAGATCCTGGACGCCCTGCGGCAGTTGCGTCTCAGGGGACTCCACCGCTCGGAGGTCTACCAGGGGCCTTTCGTGCACCTGGCCCCGGACATCCTCATCGACTGGTGGAGCGACGGCCTGGTCATGCAGCGCAGCTTCCCGGCCCCGGCCGACGCCCCCGTCCTGATGGACGCCCCCGCCGACGACCGGACCGCGGCCTGGACCGGCACCCACCAGATGGACGGCGTCTTTATCTTTGCGGGCGAACCGTTCCAGGCCGGCCGCAGTGCGGCCCGGGTGAGCCTCATCGACCTGGCGCCCCTGGCCTTTCACCTGCTGGGCCAGCCCGCGCCGGCGCATTTTGAGGGGCGGGCGCCTGCTGACACCCTGAAGGAGGGCGGGGGCATCCGCCCCGCTGAGGCCGCCCCCGTCGACGTCCTCACACCTGCCGACGAGCCGGAAGAGACCTATTCCGACGAAGAGGCGGACAGCATCGCCAAGAAGTTGAAAGCATTAGGGTACTTATGAAAAAGCGCCGGCCTGTGGTGCTCATCGGACTGGATGGGGCCGACTTCGCCATTCTGGACCGGGAAATGGCCCGGGGCAGGCTCCCCGTTTTGCGGGGACTGCTGGAGCGGGGCGTCCGGGCGCCGCTGCGCACCACCACGCCGCCGCTCACCTTTCCCGCCTGGACCACCTTCGCCACCGGGGTCAACCCCGGGCGCCACGGCATCTTTGATTTTTCCGAAAAGATGGTCGGCTCTTACGCCATCCGTTTCGTCAACGCCAGTTGGCGGCGGGCCCCGGCCTTCTGGCGGCTGCTGAGCCAGGCCGGGCGGCGGGTGGCCGTCCTGGGCGTCCCGGTCACCTACCCGCCCGAGGCCGTCAACGGGGTGATGGTCTGCGGCTTCGACGCCCCCGGCGTGGGCGGCGGCGCGGTGGACGCGGCTTCGGTCCATCCTCCCGAATTTCTGGCGCGGCTGCTGGAAGCCGCCCCGGATTACTGGCTGGGCGCCAACCTCCAGGGCCTGGGCGTCGATTACGAGCAGCTCACCCAGCGCCTGCTCAAGGTCCTGGACGCCCGCCTGGAGGCCTTCCTGTGGGCCTACCGCCGGGAGCCCTGGGACTGCTTCGTGGGCGTGGTGGGGGAAACGGACGCGGTCTGCCACTATTTCTGGCGTTTCTACGACCCCGCCTCCCCCTTTTTCCCGGCTGCCCAGGCGCATCTGGGGGAGGTAGTGGCGGAGGTCTACCGCCGCACCGACGTTTTTCTGGGCAAACTCCTGGAAGAAATGCCCGCGGACGCAGTGCTCATGCTGGTTTCCGACCACGGCATGGGCCCGGCCGGCAACCTGGGGGTGCGCCTCAACGCCTTCCTGGCCGAAGCCGGGTTTTTGCATTTCCTGCCGCCGAGTCCGACTCACCGGGCCCTGGCCCTGGCCCGGGACTGGGGAGTGCGCCTGTTGCCGCCCCGCCTCAAGCGGCTCATCTTCCGGCACACCGGACTGGTGGCCGCCCTGGAGGGGAAATTCCGCTTCAGCCACCTGGATTGGCGGCAGACCCGGGCCTACTCCCTGGAGCCGCCCCAATTCCCCGCCATTTACCTGAACCTGAAAGGACGGGACCCGGAGGGCATTATCCCTCCTGAAGATTATGAGAATCTGGCCGAACAGGTGCGGCAGGCGCTCCTGGCCTGGCGCACCCCGGGGGGGCGGCCCCTGGTCCGGCGGGTCTGGCGGAAGGAAGAGCTGTACCAGGGGCCGGCGGTGGAGCGGGCTCCGGACCTCCTGCTGGCCTGGGAATCGGACGAATCCGGGGGCCATCCCCAGTTCCTGCGCTCCACCTCCGGCTCACCGGCCCTGGAGACCATTGTCGACCCCGACGAGACCTGGCTGGTGAACCGCAGCGCCTGCCACCGGGACCTGGGCATTTTTGTGGCCGCCGGGGAGGGGGTGGCCCCGTCCTCCCACCTGACGCCTCTGCCCGGCCTGGAGGACATCGCCCCCACGGTGCTGCTGCTCCAGGCCCTCGACGAGGCCCCACCCATGGACGGCCGGGTGCTGGCCAACGTCTTCCCGGAACTGGGGGGCGGCCTGCGCCGGGGGGAAGAGGCGCCGGTCCAGGCCACGGAGGAGTTGTCGCCCGAGGACGAGGAGGAGGTCAAGGCCAGGCTCAAGGCCTTGGGATACCTGTAACCACAGTATCGCCACCCCGGTCCGGGGCGCCGGACCATGCCGCCGAGGTGCTCATGACTGCCAATCCCGAAGAACGCCGCTTCCGCATCGCCATGGTGGTGGCCTGCGCTTTTCCGGCCAACCACGGTACGCCGGCGGCTATCCGGGAGATCTGCGAGACCCTGGTCCAGATGGGCCACGAAATCCACATCATCACCTATCCCCTCTTTGAGGACCACATCCCCCTGGATCCCCGGGTGCGCCTGCACCGCCCCCTGCCGGCCAGGTGCGACATTATTCCCGTGGGGCCCTCCCTGAGGCGGGTGGGCTATGACCTGCTGCTGCCCTGGACCCTCCTCCAGGTGGTGCGTCGTTACCGTTGCCAGGTCATCCACGTGCACAACTACGAAGGTCTGATGGTGGGCATCCTGGGCAAGATGTTCACCGGGAAACCGCTCATCTACAACGCCATCAATACCATGGGCGACGAACTGCCCAGCTACGGGGTCATCCGGCCCCAATTCCTGGCGGTGGGACTGGCCCGGTTGCTCGACCGCTTCCCTCCCCGGGCGGCGGACCACGTCATTGCCAACACCCTTGAATTAAAAGATTTTTTGGTAAAGCAGGGGGTCGCCCCGGAGCGCATCACGCCGGTGCCCACGGCCATCGACGCCTCGTTCTTCGCCCAGGGCGACCGCGGGCGGGTGCGGCGGCGCTATCACCTGGGGGACCGTCCCGTGGTCATCTATACCGGCACCTTCGACTTCTTCCAGGGACTGGAATTGCTGCTCCAGGCCTTCGGGGAGGTCAAGGGGCGGATCCCCGACGCGGCCCTGCTGCTCCTGGGCAGCACGGTGATGCCGGAGCACCGCCGCTCCCTGGAGGCGCAGGCACGGGAGCTGGGGATCATCGAAGACGTCATCTTCGCGGAGGCCCCCTTCGGCGAGCTGCCGGATTACCTGGCCGCGGCCGACGTGGGGGTGGTGGCCCGGCCCATCTCCAAGGGTATGCCGGTAAAAATTCTCAATGGCCTATTGACTCTGCTCAGCAAATAATGTAACTATGTTGAATGCCAAAGCTTTTAAACAAGCCGGTTTACGAGGACATGAATCTCCTGGTCTTTCAGGAGGAATTTCGAACCG
>VGSQ01000009.1 GCA_016874975.1 Deltaproteobacteria bacterium | reverse complement strand
GATGCGTCCGGCCAGGCGCTCGCTCACCGGGAAGTCGCCGGGGCCATACCCCAGATAGGCAAAAGCGGGCTGCAGGTGCAGCGGCGCCGGGTAATAGATGGCCGTGGGCACCCCCGCGGCGGCCAGCTTCTCCTGCCATCCGGCCCGGTCATCGCTCTGGACGGAATATTGCGCCCACGCCGAGGTGCACTCCGGCGCCACCCGGGGAACTTCCACCACGCCGGCCAGGGCTTGTTCATAGCGCCGGGCCACCTCCTGGCGGGCGGCCAACTCCTGATCGAAGAGGTCCAGCTTGACCAGCAGCACCGCGGCCTGCATGGTGTCCAGGCGGCCGTTGAGGCCCAGGCGCACGTGTTCGTAGCGGTGCGCCCCCTGGCCGTGGTTGCGGATGGAGCGCAGCACCCCGGCCAACTCCGCGTCGTCGGTGAAGATGGCGCCGCCGTCGCCGTAGCCGCCCAGGGGCTTGGCCGGGAAGAAGGAGGTGGCCGCCGCGTCCGCCAGGGCGCCGGCCCGCCGCCCCTTATAGGTCGCCCCGAAGGACTGGGCCGCGTCCTCCAGCACGAAGAGGCCGTGCTCCCGGGCCAGGGCGTTGATGCGGTCGTAGTCCGCGGGCTGGCCGAACAGGTCCACGGTGATGATCCCCTGGGGCCGCAGGCCGGCGGTGCGGGGGTCGGCGCTCAGGCCGGCGATTTTTTGGGCCAGGTTCCCCGGGTCGATGTTGAAGGTGACGGGGTCCACATCCACGAAGACCGGGGTCGCCCCCAGCAGGGCGATGACTTCGGCGGTGGCGATGAAGGTGAAGGGCGTGGTGAAGACCGCGTCCCCCGGCCCCACCCCGTAAGCCATGAGAATCATGAGCAGGGCATCCGTACCCGAGGCGCAGGTGACGGCCTGGCTCACGCCCACGTAGGCGGCCAGGCGCTCCTCCAGCTCCATGACCTCCGGTCCCATGATGTATTGGCCGTGGGCCAGGACCCGGGCCATCCGCTCCTGCAGCGCCGGCAGGATCAGCCTCTGCTGCGCCTTCAGATCGATGAAATCCAACCGTTTGGGTGCCTGCATAGTTCCTATCCCGAAGAATGTGATGTGGGGGAGGAGGGTGGGGGAGCTGCGCTTCCCCGGCCCTCCCCCCACAGCTTTAGTCAAGCCAACAAGGCCCGCAGGGTGCGGGCGATGAGGCACAGGTCGTCCGGTACGGTGCGGCGCTCCAGATAAGCCCGGTCCATCTCCAGCTTGGCCGGCAGGACTTCCTCCAGATACCGCTGCTCCCAACCAGGGCCGGTCAGCAGTTCCTCCTCCCGGCGAAAGCTCAGGGAGGCGGGACTGGTGATGCCCGGCCGGTGGCGCAGAATTTCCCGCTGCCGGTCCGTGTATACGGCCACGTAGCGCGGGTCCTCGGGGCGGGCCCCCACCAGGCTCATGTCACCCAGCAAGACATTGAAGAGCTGCGGCAATTCGTCCAGCTTGGTGCGCCGCAGCCACCGTCCCAGAGGCGTCACCCGGGGGTCCCGGCGCGTGGTGAGGCCCGGCCCCAGCAGATGGGCGTTCGGCACCATGGTGCGGAATTTATAGATGCGAAAGAGCCGCCCCCCCCGGCCCACCCTGACGCCCCGGTAAAAAGCGGGCCCGCCGTCCTGAAATTTCACCAGGGCGGCCACGACCAGCAGCAGGGGGGACAGTAGCGCGATGCCGGTAAGGGAGGCGGCCACGTCCAGGATCCGTCGCCGGGCTTCGTCCCCGGAGGAGTCCCGGCGGCATCCGCCGCCCCCCGGCCGCGCCGCCGTCACGCCCGGTGCCCCTCCACGATCTCCAGGACCGCGGCGATCACGTCCTCCACGTCCTGGTCGGTCATTTTCGAATAGAGGGGCAAAGAAATCACCCGCAGGTACTCCCGGTAAGCCACCGGGAAGTCCTCCGCCCGGTAGTGAAAAAGACCCCGATAATATGGGTGTAAATGCAGGGGGATAAAGTGGACGCTGGCGCCGATCTGCCGCCGCTTCAGTTCGTCGAAGAATTGCGTCCGGTCAAGGCGCAGGGCCTCCAGGCGGAGGCGCAGGAGATACAGGTGCCAGGCGTGCTCCACCTCGGGGTTGACCCGGGGCGTCTCCAGGGCCGGTTCGCCGGCAAAGGCGGCGGTGTAGCGCCGGGCGATCTCCTCCCGCCGCCGCCGCATGGCATGAGCCTTGCGCAATTGGGCCAGGCCCACGGCCGCAGCCAGGTCCGGCAAATTGTACTTGTAGCCCGGGGCGATGATTTCGTAATAAAAGGAGCCCTCCTGGGTGTAGCGCTTCCAGGCGTCCCGGCTGATGCCGTGCAGGCTCATGAGCCGGCAGCGCTCGGCCAGGGCTTCGTCCTCCGTGAGGATCATGCCTCCTTCGCCGGTGGTGATGGTCTTGGTGGCGTAAAAGGAAAAGCAGACCAGGGAAGGGGGGGGGCCGGGAGACGCCGCGAACGGGGGGGGGGGCAGGCCGATCATGCGCCCCCGGAAGCTGGCCGGAAAGGCGTGGGCCGCATCTTCGATGATCGCCAGATTATGCTCCAGGGCCACCCGGGCGATGGCTTCCATCTGACAGGCATGGCCGGCCAGGTGCACCGGCATGACGGCCTTGAGGCGTTTTTCCTTGCCGTGCAACACCAGGGCGGCCACCCGCTCGCGCAGGCGCTCCGGGTCCAGGTTGAGGGTTTCGGGCTCCACGTCCACCAGGACGGGCAGGGCGTCGAAATACCGCACCACTTCCGCCGTGGCCGCAAAGGTGTAAGGGGTGGTGAGGACGATGTCCCCCTGGCGCAGCCCCACCGCCTCCAGGGCCAGGTGCATGGCGGCGGTGCAGGAGTTCACCGCCACCGCGTGGCCGGCCCCCACCAGCCGCCGGAAATCCTCTTCCAGTTGGCGGGTCTTGGGTCCGGTGGTGAGCCAGCCCGAGGCCAGGACTTCCCGGACCTCCTGAAGCTCGGTCTCATCCAGATCGGGCAGGGCGAAGGGCAAAAAGGTGCTGCGCATGGACATGGACTCAAGCCGCCGGCGGCGAGGCGGAACGGGAGGGCGGCGGGCCGGGGAGCCCCGGCGTCCTCCTCCCCTCTCCGTCCCGGTAGCCGGCGGACCGGCTACCTGAGTTGCCTGGACTCGCCGGACTCCTGGTGACTCCGGGCGTAGTGTTTGTAATGCCCCAGGTAGGCCCCGTAGCCCATGCGGGAACTGTCGGCCATGTTGAAGATGCCTCCCAGGATCTGGGCGTTCACCTGGCTCAGAAGCTGCATGGCCAACCGGCCCGAGTCCCGGGAGGTGGCGTTGTGCCGGACCACCAGGATAACGCCGTCCACCTGGGAGGACAGGGCCCGCCCTTCGGCAAAGCCGATGACCGGGGGGGTGTCCACGATGATGTTTTGGAATTCCTGCCGCAGCTCCTTGAGGAAATCCATGAACTCCTGGGAGGTGAGGAGCGCCACCGGATTGGGGGGCACCGGCCCCGCCGGGATAAAGAAGAGGTTGGGAACCGGGGTGGTCCGGATCACCTCCTCCTTGACGGCATTGCCGGTGAGCAGGCTGCTCAGGCCCGGCGCCAGGGGCTGCTGGAACACCGGATGCAGGGAGGGCTTGCGCAGATCGCAGTCCAGAATCACCACCTTGCGGTCATTCATGGCCAGTGAGGCCGCCAGGTTGCTGGTGATGGTGGTTTTGCCCTCATTGGGGTTGGCGCTGGTCACCATGATTACCGCCGGCGGCCCCCCGGAGAGCGACAGCAGGATGGAGGTGCGGACGTGGTAGATGGCCTCGCTGATGATGGAGCGGGGTTCCTTGAATACGGCCAGGGGCACCTCCTGCGGCCTGAGTTCGGGCAGACCCTTGATGTCGCCGGCCAGGCTGGGCACCATCCCCAGGGAGGGGATGCGGCAGGTGCGTTCCAACTCCTCCGCGCTCTTGATGGAGTCGTCCAGATGCTCCCTCAGGAGGGCCAGACCGATGCCCCCCAGCAGCCCGATGAGGGTGGCCAGGGAGAGGTTGAGGGCCTTGTTGGGGCTGTAAGGCTGCAGGGGCAACTCCGCCGGGGAGATCACCGCCACGTTGCCCGACACCATGGTGCTGGCTATGGAAGCCTCCTTCATCCGGGCCAACAAGCCCTTGTAGAGCTGTTCGTTGGTGGTGAGGTCCCGCAGCAGGTTGTGGTGTTGCACCAGGTTGTGTTGCAGGTCCTTGACCTGCTCTTTCTGGGCTTCCAGGCTTTCTTTGAGCAGATTTTCCGCTCTGACGGCCGCCTCATAGTCCGATTGGATGCTGGTGGCCAGGCGCCGCACCTCTCCCCCCAGACGGCCCCGCAACTCCGCCAGCTTGGCCTTTTCCACCTGGAGCTGGGGATAGTTCACGTCATAAATCTTGCTCATGCTGGAGACTTTGGCTTCCTGGGCGATGGTTTCCTCCCGCAGCCGCTGCACCAGCATGTTGTTCACCACCAGGGGGGCGTCCGCCCCCTTTTCCTTGACCTGGCGAAACATGGCCTCCTTGGCGGCGCGTTCGGCCTGGGCCGTGGTGAGCAGTTTGCTCAACTCCACATACTTCTTGACAATGACGTTCTGGTCACCCTCCAGGGAAAGGAAATCCTTGCGCTGGCCGTGTTCATAGAGCTTGCGCTCCGAGGCCTCCACCTTGCTGGCCAGAACCTGGATCTCCCGCTCCAGCCACTCCTTGATGAGCTTGTAGGAGTGGTGCCGGGTTTTCATGGAAAAGTTGACGTACTCGTTATAAATGGCGTTGGGCACCTGCTGGGCCAGATACTTGTCCGGGGAGCGGAAGGCGATTTCCACCAGGTAAGACCGTTTATAGGGCCGCACCTCCAGGTTGGCGAGAAAGATGTCCGCCATGTCGGAGCGCAACTCCTGGGGCGACGGTTGCTTGGACTTCCCCCCGAAGCCCTGGAAGTAGGGGTGGTCCTTGAGGTTGAGAGCCTCGATGATACTGTAAGCCAGGGGGCGGCTCTTCAAGACGGAAAACTGGGTCTCATAAAAACGGTCCGAGGTGTACCAGGCCATCATGTTCATGGGGTCGCGCTCGGACACCATGGACGAGGTGTTGTCCTGCATGATCTGCAGGGTGGTGGAGGACCGGTAAATGGGGGTTTGGAGAAAGGTGAAGAACCCCACCAGACCCACCACGGCGAACAACACGCCCAGGACGCACCACTTCCGCTTCTTGAGAATGGTCCAATAGGCGCGCAGGCTGTGTTGCTGCTGCAGGTCCGCCTCATAATCGAAGCCCGGCGTTTTGGACGCCACCGGACTGGCGGAAACCACCAAGGGTGAGGGGACATTGCGGTCCATGGCACTTCCTTATGTCCAAAGGTAAAGGGTGGTGACGGTCAGGTCGCGCCTAACTGCCTCTTCTCAGGAAGGGGGGCGTGAACCCCGCCGGGAGGAACCTGGAGGCGCAACTGCCAATTCACATATATAGCATGCATGTCATTGATTGGCAAGGCGGCCGCAGCGGCGCCGCCGGCGGCCCCGGTCCTGCAAGGGCGCCTCCCCCTGCCGGAGCAATTCCGGTGCCATAAACGACTCATTTTATAAGTGTATGGATTTACAATAGGTCTTAAAAATAGCCCTCCCCGGTTTGTTCACTTTTCCGGACATAGTGTCAGGGTTCCGGGAGACGCGGCGGCGCCCCCCCGGCTTCCCCCCTCGCCACCACACCCACGTTTTCCCATCAAGTTAACCCTGAGACGGCCGATGTTCCTGGTAAGAATTGGGCATTTCCCAAGGCTGCCGTCAGGTTGCCGCCGACCCGACCCCGGGGCGGCCGCCGCCCCCGGGGTGCGGCGGGGGTCCTGAGCCTCAGGCCCGCGGCCCCAGGGAAAGGGGCACAACCGTCCGGCGGAGACCGGCATATTTTTCCCGCGGCGGCGGCCTTAATTACCATAACTTACGGCTCTTACAGGTTTTATCATGACGGGGCGCCTGGTCCTGGTTTTGCATGCACCGCAGGTGCGCCCCCGGAGCCGACGGCGGCCGGGGGACCCTGGGCCTGCGGCGCGGCAGGGGCGGGACCGGACAGAGGGGGCAGGGGTCTGCCTGGGAAGCCGGACCGCCCGCCGGATATTGACCCAACCCCGGGGGCAGCCGTTCGGTCAGGCGTTTTGAGTATTATTGCTCATCTGCCGGACCGGCAAACTCCGGCAGTCGGTGCTGAGCCTGCGGCTCCCTCCGATAAGGATGAAAAACCGTGGTGGCGCAGGCTTCCAGCCTGCGACGGGACATCCCGGCAGGTGTCATCCATGGTCAGAGGTCGCGCCGTGCACGCCGGGAGCGGCGGCCGCGGGCCGCCCTAGGAGTTTTGGCAGGACACCCGGGGGCAGGTGTCCTGCATAAACGTCTTCAGATATTTTCTCAACAGCTTGGGAGCGAGGAGGGGTGCTGCGGCTCTCTGTTGAAGGTGAAGAGCGGCTTCCGGGGGGCGGACCGGGGGAGCGGCGACTCCTGTGGCGCAGGCGTCCCGCCTGCGTAACCCTCCCCCCGGCAATCCATTTCCGACACCCTGCCGGGAGCGCCGGGCGCCCCCTGCGCAAAACGAGGAAGGGTTCCGGGCTATGCGCTTGGTGATCACCGGCGGCGCCGGTTTTGTGGGGTCCTCGCTGGCGGTGCGGCTGAGGGAGGCCCTGGGGGCGGAGGTCGTCTGCCTGGACAATCTCAAGAGGCGGGGCTCGGAGCTCAGCCTCCCCCGGTTAAAGCGACACGGCATCACGTTTGTGCATGGCGACGTCCGCCTGTGGGACGATCTGGCGGCCCTGCCCCCGGCCGACGTACTCCTCGAATGCTCCGCCGAACCCTCGGTGCTGGCGGGAAACCAGGGCCAGGGGCGCTATCTGGTTGACACCAACCTGGTGGGGGCGGTCAATTGCTGCGAATGGGCCCGGCAGGCCGGAGCCGCGGTGGTCTTCCTCTCCACCAGCCGGGTCTACCCCTATGATCGCCTGCGGCAGGCGCCCCTGATAACCGGGGAAACCCGCCTGCTGTGGCAGGGGCCGAACCTGCCCGGCGCCGGACCGGAGGGGGTGTCCGAGGACTTTCCTCTGCCGGGGCGGCGTTCCCTCTACGGGGCCAGCAAGTTGGCCGCGGAGCTGCTGCTGGTGGAATACGCCGACATGTACGGTTTCCCTTACGTCATCAACCGGTGCGGGGTGATCACCGGCCCCTGGCAGTTCGGCAAGACGGACCAGGGGGTCTTCATGTACTGGCTCCTGCAGCACTACCTGCGATCTCCGCTGCAGTACATCGGCTATGGCGGCGCAGGCAAACAGGTGCGGGACCTGTTGCACGTCGACGACTTGGCCGAACTCCTGGCGCGGCAGATAACCCGTCTGGACGTGGCGCGCCACAAGACCTACAACGTCGGCGGGGGCGCGACCAACAGCCTCTCGCTGTTGGAGGCCACCGACCTCTGCCGAAGCCTCACCGGCCACACGGTGCCCATTGCCCCGGTGCCGGAGGAGAGATGGGCGGACATCCCCTGGTACGTGTCGGACTGCAACCGGGTGGAGGCGGACCTGGGATGGCAACCCCAACGCACCGTGCCGCAGACCTTCACGGAGATGTTTGACTGGATCAGGGAATACCGGGAGCAACTGCTCAGCTCCCTCAGATAAAAGCCAAGGAGTTGACGATATGCCTGCTGTCGCCCTCGTCACCGGTTCCGGCGGTCTGGTGGGTTCCGAAGCCGTCCGGCAATTCGCGGCCCTGGGCCACGAGGTCATCGGCCTGGACAATGACCTGCGCCGCTATTTTTTCGGCGACGAGGCTTCCACCTCCGGACAGATTGAGAGGCTGCGGGAGGAAATCCGCCACTATCGCCACTTCGACCTGGACATCCGGGACTGGGAAGCCGTCAAGCGCGTCTTTTCGGACTATGGCCGCGACATCCGGGTGATTGTGCACGCCGCGGCCCAGCCCTCCCATGACTGGGCGGCCCGGGAGCCCCTGACGGATTTCGCGGTGAACGCCACGGGCACCCTCCATCTGCTGGAGGCCGCCCGGCAATATTGCCCCCAGGCGGTGTTTATTCACTGTTCCACCAACAAGGTGTACGGCGACCGGCCCAATGCCCTGCCCCTGGAGGAACGGGAGACCCGCTGGGAGCTGCCCGAAGACCATCCTTACTTCCGGGGGATCGACGAATCCATGAGCCTGGATGAAACCCGGCACAGCATCTTCGGCGCCTCCAAGGTGGCGGCGGACGTCATGGTGCAGGAATACGGGCGCTATTTCGGCATGTACACCGCCTGCTTCCGGGGCGGCTGCCTCACCGGCCCGGCCCACGCCGGGGCGCAACTGCACGGCTTCCTCTCCTATCTCATGAAGTGCGCCCTGGGCGGCATCCCTTACACCATCTTCGGTTATCAGGGGAAGCAGGTGCGGGACAACATCGACTGCGAGGACCTGGTCCGGGCCTTCGTCTCCTTTTACCGCAAGCCCCGGGTGGCGGCGGTTTACAATATCGGCGGCGGGCGAAAGAGCCATTGCTCCATGCTGGAGGCCATCCGGATGTGTGAAGAAATCACCGGGTTGCCGATGCATTATGCATACAGCCCGCAGCATCGCCGGGGGGACCATATCTGGTGGATCAGCGACCTGACCCGTTTTAAGACCGATTATCCCGAGTGGTCCCTCAACAGGGATATCCACGACATCCTCACCAGAATTTTTCTGCACAACAAAGAGCGCTGGTTTCAGGCCCGAAGGCCAGGGACTCCGGGTTATCAAAGTCTTGCTCGGCAATCCGCCCCGATTTGCGGCTGACGGCCGCCGCTGGGGCATCCGGGCCGGCTCCCGTCGGCCCTTCACCGCGCCGGCCTGCGGGGCATGGGAATCCCCTGGCCGGCCAGGCGCCGGGTGGACGCCGGCGACCGGGAAACCTGCCGGGCCATGCGGGAGTCGGGCTGCTGCGCGGTGAAATCGGGGGTGGCGAGCGGCTGCCAGGAACTGGTGGACCGGCGCCGCAAACAACTGAACCTGGAGGTGGTGGAGGACATGGTGATTTATCTAAAATCACTGGGAATCTTCGTGCACCTCACCATTACCTGGGGCCTGCCCGGCGAAACCCTGGACACCATCCGCCGCACCCGGAAGTTTGTCCGCCGGCTGCAGCCGGACAGCGTCCAGCAGAGCTATTGCACGCCCTTCCCGGGGACGCCTTTTTATGAGATGGCGCACCGGACCCAGGACCAGCGCCTGGTGGATTGGAGCGACCTGGACGGCGCCCGGGGCTACGTCCTGGACACGGACACCCTGACGGCCGAGGAACTGAAGCGCCATGCGCACCTGCATTGAGACGTCGTTCAACCCTCGTTCCCAAGCTGCCACTTGGGAACGCCCTTGCTCCCGAAGCTCTGCTTCGGCGCCGGAGTGCCGTAGGGTGCGCACCGCGCACCATTGATTGGGCCTGAAGCGCCATGCGCATCTGCATTGAATGGGACGTTCCTCCAAGCGGGAGTGACGGGGCAACACGGCTCCCCCCCGCCCCAAACGCTTCTGAACCACAGGAGAGGCCATGCGCATCCTGGTATTGACTACAGCCTGCGATCCCGCCAGGGACAGCCAGTTTCACCTGTACGAATATTTTGCCCGGACTCCGGAACATCAGGTGCTGGTCATCGCCCCCCAATGTGCGGACGCGACCGAGGGCGGAGTCCCCGCCCCCCGTGAAGAAAGGCTGGGACGCCTGTGGATTTCCCGGCTCTATCGGGACATCCCGGAGATGTGGGACCAGGCCGGGAAAAAACTGAGCGCCGCGCTCTCCCTGGCCAAAGTTTTTGACCCGCAGATCGTCTGGTTCTGGCATGAAAACAATTTCCCCCTGGCGCATATCCTCAGTTCCCAAATGCCCGGCAAACCGCCCCTGGTGGGTTATCTGGAAATCCCCACCCCGGAAATCCTGGAAAGCGCGTATGCGGCCAAAGTGCCCTTCCTGTTGTCCGGCCTGTTGTCGGACCGGCGTCAGGAGGAAGCCCTGACCAGAGGGGACACCTGTTTCCTGGCCATGGAAGCCCCCGTGGAGGTGCCCGACCTGGAGTCCTATGAGCCGGAGAAGCGTCTCAACCGGGGCATCTTCGGCGGCGGGTTGGACGCCTGGTATAAGGGCGCCGACCGTTTCGCAAAGATTTTGCCCCGGCTCTTTGAAGAGACCCCCATGGAGCGCTTTCTCCTGGTTTCTCGGGGCAGCAAGACCGCGCTGAGGATCGCGGAGGCCCTCGGTAAACGCTATCCGATTGATTATCTGAGCAATCTGCCGCGGACAGCCCTGTTCCGGGAAATCGCCCGCAGCTTCTTCGCCCTCACCGCCGCCACCATCGCCTCTCCCGGCAGCTTCCCGGTGGAGTGCCTGGCCCTGGGGACGCCGGTCCTGGCCGCGGGCGGCTCCCTGGGAGAGGTGATCCGGGACGGCGAAACCGGGGTGCGCTCCATCGCTTCCTTGAATCGCCTGTACGGCGTCCCCAGCCTCTACCAACAGGTGCAAAAGCAGGCCAGGGTCTGTTTCCGCACCCGTTTTTCTGCGGCCAGCGTGGGTCGCCGGTGCCTGAACATTTTCCAGGGAATGCTGACGGGGAGAACCCGACAGGTTTGGGAGGAGCTGCGCCATCGGCGGGGAGAAACCGCTCCCGCCCCGGCAGCCGCGCCGGTCTTTCTGTCCGCGCCCGCCGCCGCGGCGGTGGCCGGGCCTCTGCGCCTGGGTCTGCAGCTGCCCAACATCAATACCTTCGAGGGGGCGGTGGACGGCGACGAAGTGATGGCCGTGGGCATGGCCCGGGTCCTGTCCGGTCTGGAACAGGTGGAGTTTGCCGAGGTCTACGATCCCGTCACCGTACACGACAACCTGGACGTCATCCTCCACTTTTATCCGTTTCCCCTGCTCCGTCCGGTGCCCGGTCCCCGGCACTACTGGTGGTACCAGGCCCGGGTGCCGGAGGAGTGGACCGCCAACCCGGAGTGGCGCCGCTGCCTGGCCCTTTATGAAGGGTTTTTCGCGGCCGGCCCCGCCCTGAAGCAGCACCTCCTGTCCTGGGGGGCGCCGGCCCGGAAGATCGCCCTGATGCCCATGTCCTGCGACCGGGAGGTTTACCGACCCCGCGCGCCGGTGGAGGCCCTGGCCCATCCCGTGGTCTTCTGCGGCAACGGCGGCATCAGGGCGCCGGAAGAGGTGCACCGGTATCTGACGCCGCTGGTGGACCTGGGGCTGGCCGTCTTCGGCTCGCATTGGGAGCGCTTTCCCGAGCTGAAGGCAGCGGTGCGGGGGCCCATCCGGCCCACGGAAGTTCCGGCTCTCTATTCCAGCGCCGCCATCATCCTCTCCACCCACACCGCCTGGCACCGGCGGCACAATGTCCCCACCTCCCGCCTCTGGGAGGCCCTGGGCTGCGACGGCGTGGTGGTTTCCGACCACCTGCCCTGGGCCGAAGAGTTGTTCGGCGACGCGGTGGTGTGGACCGGCGGCTTCGACGACCTCCGGGAGAAAGTGGCTTACCTGTTGGCGCACCCCGAAGAACGGGAAAGGATTAAAGGAAAAGGAAGACGACTCATTGACCGACGGTTGAGTTTTAACCACTACCTGCCGCAACTGGTGGAAATGTTCCGGACCGGGCGGATGTGGGACATCGTGCCGTCGGAGAGCCGGCGACCGTCCCGGCTGCACCGGCCCCTCGACCACTCCGGGGACGGGGCGGCGGGCCGGAACCGGCCGCGGCTTCAGGTCCGGAGGCATCACCCGGCGGCGATCGCTCCCCTGCCGCAGCCGTCCTGCCCGCCTGCTTCCCGGCCGGAAAGCCCGGAGGCTTTGCACCTGCTCCTGGTGGCCCATTCCTTCCGGGGCGAAAGATTGGCCGGCACGGAAATCTACACCTATAATCTTGCCCAGGAATTGCGCCGCCGCGGCCATCGGGTGGGGATGCTTTATCCTGTTTATCGCCATGATGCGGCGGAAGGCGAGATCACCGAGACGGAGCATGAAGGTCTTGAGCTTGCCAGGATCAATGTGACCCCTGGGTCCGGCTTCCTCAAAACCTTTAAAAACCGCAGGGCGGCGGCGGGCTTCGGAAAGTATCTGGCCCGGAAGCTCCCCCACCTGGTGCACTTTCATCATCTCCTCGGCATTTCCGCCCTGGCGTTGGAAGAGTGCGCCCGGCAGGGGATTCCTGCGGTTCTGACCGCCCATGACGCCTGGCTGGTCTGCGAACAGTGTCACTTCATCCATAAGGAGGGGGGGTATTGTCAGGAGGGGCCGGCCACTGTGGAAAAATGCGTGGAATGCATCCTGGCGCGCCATCCCGACCACCTTGCCGGGCAGAAGCTGCCCCGGTTGATTCACCGGGTGGCCCTGCGCCGCCGGTATCTGCCGGAAGCAGTGCAGGCGGTGCAGGCCCTCCTGACCCCCTCCCGTTTCCTGCGGGACCTTCTGAGGAGCCACGGCATTGATCATCCCCGCTTCCTGGTCTCCCCGCTGGGCCTCGAGCCCTTCCCCACCTTGCCCCGGCAACCCTCCGGCGACGCGGTGCGGTTCACTTTTCTGGGGTACCTGAATTACACCAAGGGGCTGGACATCCTGATCCGCGCCTTTAACGCGCTTGACTCCCCCAAGGCCCGACTGGACCTCTACGGTGATATCCTGGGCCTCACCGCCGACCAGTTCCGCCGGGTGATGGCGCTGGTGAAACCGGGGGTGCGGCTTGCCCAGCACGGCCCCTACACCCCAGAGGATCTGCCCGAGATTCTGGCCCGGACCGACGTGGCGGTGGTGCCCTCCCGGTTTGAAAGCTATTCTTTCGTCACCCGGGAATGTCTCCACGCCGGGGTGCCGGTGATCGCCTCCCGGGTGGGCGGCATTCCGGAAATCATCGAGGACGGCGTCAACGGCCTCCTCTTTGAACCGGGCAACCCGGAGCATCTGGCGGAAAAGCTGCGCTTTTTTGTGGACCATCCCGAAGCTGTCGCCGCTTTTCGGCGCCGCATCAGGCCGGTCAAAAGCATCGCCGCGGATGCCGAGGAATTGCTCTCCCTCTATCGGCAGCTTCTGCCCCCCGGGATTTCACGCCTGCAATCCGCCACCATCGGAGGCCAAGCGCCGCCCGAAGCTTCCGAGGGCTCAGGAGATGCGCCGGCAACCCCAAAGCCGCAGCCTGCCCCCATAACCCCCGGGTCGCCGGCGCCGGCCGCCTCCATCATCATCCCCGTTTACAACAATCTTGCCCTGACCCGCCAATGTCTGGAGTCCATCTGGGAGCACACCGAGCCCGGGGATTTTCGGGTCCTGGTGATCGACAACGGCTCCACCGATGGCACCGGCGGATTCCTGCGCCGACAGGAAGAAACGGGACGGCTGCAGGCCATCCATAACCCCCGGAATCTGGGGTTCGCCAAGGCGTGCAATCAGGGAGCCGAAGCAGCCGCCGGCGAGTTCCTCGTCTTTCTGAATAACGACACCAAGGTGCTGCCCGGCTGGCTGCAGGGACTGACAGACTGCGCCCGGAAGCGTAACGATATCGGCGCAGTGGGGGCAAAACTCCTCTACCCGGATGACACGATTCAGCACGCCGGGGTAGCGTTCAATCCTGAAAAACATGTGTTCCACATTTATCGGAATTTCCATAAGGACCATCCTGCCGTAAATAAAGAAAGAGAATACCAATGCGTCACGGCTGCGTGCCTCCTCGTCAAGCCCCAAGTCTTTTTCGAGGCCGGCCTTTTTGATGAACAATATCGCAACGGCTTCGAAGACGTGGACCTCTGTTTTCAGATAAGTAAGCTTGGTTATAAAATCATCTACACTCCACACAGCCAGATTTACCATCTGGAGAGCAAAACCCCGGGAAGAAAGGATAATGAAAGGGAAAATGCCCTCAGATTCCTGAACAAATGGCACCACTCCCTTATGCCGGATGAGGATTACTATTATCAACAAGACGGAATTGCCAAAGAGATACTATTACATAGAGGAAAATTAATCCTGTATCTGCATGACGAGAACGAAAATCATTTTTGGAGGAAGGCTCAGCAATACAAGCACCTGCAAAAATATGAAGAGGCGCTGGCGCAGTATGAACTGGCTTACAAATTCAACCCTTATGACCCCCGGAAAATAACCATCGCTGAAGAAATCGCCGCTCTCCATGAAATTCTGGGCAGACTCGACAAGGCCGCGTTCTTATACCGCACCATCCTGGCGGAATACCCCGCCGCTTCTCTGGAGGCCAAACTGAAAAGGGTGCTGGAGAAGCAAAACCCGGCGCACCAGGCTCCGGACATTCCTTTTCAACCCGACGGGCACATCCTGGAGCGGCCCGGGTAAGATTGTCTTCCCTTTCCGGCGCCCCTGCACTCGGGTTTCTTGTTATTCGACCAGGATTCGACTCATCACCACACGACCTGGCGAAGGTTTCCACCTCCTCTCCCCGGCCCTCCGTCGGGGGAGAGGGGGATAAGGAACTTTTTCCAACAGGGGGCCGGCCCTCAATTTCGACGGCCCGGACAGCGATGAGGTGCGGCGCTTCTTCCTGGAGAACGCCCTCTTCTGGGCCGCTGATTACCACATTGACGCCCTGCGCCTGGATGCTCTGCACGCCATCGTGGACCTGTCGCCCCAACCCTTCGTGGCTGAACTGGCGGAAACGGTGCGCCGGGCTCGGGAGCGCCGGGGCCGGAAATTCTATCTGATGGCGGAAAGCGATCTCAACGACGTGCGTCTGATCCGGACCCCCGAATCGGGTGGGTATGGTCTGGATGCCCATTGGAATGACGATTTTCATCACGCCTTGCATACGCTGCTCACCGCCGAGCAGGCCGGCTATTATCAGGATTTCGGCAGCCTGGAGCAACTCGCCCAGGGCTGGCGTGAAGGTTTCATTTATTCCGGAGAATCAGTGCTGTCCGGCACGATTTTTGCGCATAAGGCATCTCTGACAAGGATATTGCCTTCTATCCTTGATGCTTCGGCCCTGAGAGAAAAGGAGGCGCATATCAAAAAGGCCTCCGGACATGGAAGAGCCTGCATATCAGGCTCCCTCCCCCTTGATGGGGGAGGGGTGGGGTGGGGGTGGTGAATTTTTCGTAATGACGGATGGTTGCCTTATTCGCCCCCCTCCCCCCAACCCCCTCCCACCATGGGGAGGGGGCTTAAAAAGCGCGTTCATGCAAAATCCCTACCGGACAGCACTGTTCCTGAATATTTTTTCCGGCAGGACGACCACCTCCCTTCCCAGTGCGCCATCGCCGTCATTAGCCCTCGCCGAGCTATTCATGGAGTTCCCCTTGGCTCTCTCCTTCGGCCGCGCTCCAGGCAATCCGGCATGAAAAAGCATTCCGTCGCCGAGGGTTTGAAACCCGACCCTGCGGTCGGGTTTTCATCCTCGGGGGTGGCCCTGTCCGGGCCGTCAGCATTTCAATCCGGTCTAATAAACGGTCATGGCCCTCACTAGGGCCACCCCCGGAAATGAAAAAATGTAGAACAGCCGCCCCCGGCTGTTTTTTTAATGAGCAGGCGAGGTCGTCTGCTCCACATTTAGACAAGAGATTTTCACGGTAAAAACCTCTCAGAATTTCTCGAAATTTACAGGTGAAACCCCGGGGGCGGGACCCACAAATTGGTGGCCAGGAGCCCGGTTTCTGTGATAAAAATTTATGTTACGATTTTGCGCGAGGAGACCGGTCCGATTATGGCAGTCCGCTATGAACCCCGCCGGGTGGAAGCCAAATGGCAGCAGCTCTGGCAGGAGACCCGCCTCTTTGAGGTGGAGGCCGACCCGGCGCGGCCCAAATATTACGTGCTGGAGATGTTCCCCTACCCGTCCGGCCGCATCCACATGGGGCACGTGCGCAACTACACCATCGGCGATGTGGTGGCCCGCTATAAAATGATGCGGGGCTTCAACGTGCTGCACCCCATGGGTTGGGACGCCTTCGGTCTGCCTGCGGAGAACGCGGCCCTGGCCCGGCGCCTCCACCCCGCGGCCTGGACCTATGACAACATCGCCGTCATGCGCCGGCAGCTTATGGCCCTGGGCTACAGCTACGACTGGCGCCGGGAGCTGGCCACCTGCGACCCGGAGTACTACCGCTGGGAGCAGCTCGTCTTCATCGAGATGTTCAGGCGGGGGCTGGCCTACAAAAAGATGGCCCCGGTGAACTGGTGCCCCGCCTGCCAGACGGTGCTGGCCAACGAACAGGTGGAGGGCGGGGCCTGCTGGCGCTGCGACAGCGAGGTGGTCCTGAAGGAACTGGAGCAGTGGTTCTTCAAGATCACCGCCTACGCGGACGAACTGCTGGCCGACCTGGACCGTCTGCCCCACTGGCCCGAACGGGTGCTGACCATGCAGCGCAACTGGATCGGGCGCTCCGAGGGGGCGGAGATTCGCTTCCCTCTGGCAGGTGGGGGCGACCCCATCACCGTGTTCACCACCCGGGCCGACACCCTGTGGGGGGCCACCTTCATGAGCCTGGCCCCGGAGCACCCCCTGGCCCTGGACCTGGCCGCGGGCACGCCCCAGGAAGGCGAAGTGCGCCGCTTCGTGGAGCATTGGCGGGCCCAGAACCGAAGTCGGGGGGCCCTGGAGGAGATCACCAAGGAGGGGGTCTTCACCGGACGAAACTGCGTCAATCCCGTGACGGGCTGGGAGATGCCCGTCTATGTGGCCAACTTCGTGCTCATGGAGTACGGCGCCGGCGCGGTGATGGCGGTGCCGGCCCATGACCAGCGGGACTTCGAGTTCGCCCAAAAATACGGCCTCCCCGTCAAGGTGGTGGTCAATCCGCCGGGGGAGACCCTGGAGGCCGCCGGCCTCACCGCCGCCTGGGAAGAGGACGGCGTGCTCGCCGACTCCGGCGACTTCAGCGGCCTGGCCAGCGCCCCGGCCCGTCAGGCCATCGCCCGCCACCTGGCGGAGCAGGGCCTGGGCGGCCCCGCGGTGCAGTTCCGCCTGCGGGACTGGGGCATTTCCCGGCAGCGCTACTGGGGCGCGCCCATCCCCATCATTTACTGCGACAAGTGCGGCCTGGCGCCGGTTCCCGAGCGCGACCTGCCCGTGGTCCTGCCGCTCAACGTGGAGATCGACGCCATCGGCGCCTCGCCCCTGGGGAAGCTGGAGTCCTTCCTGCACGTCCCCTGCCCCACGTGCGGCAGGCCGGGGCGCCGGGAGGCGGACACCATGGACACCTTCGTGGAGTCCTCCTGGTACTTCCTGCGCTACGCCTGCCCCGACTACCGGGAGGGCGTGCTGGACCGGGGGCCGGTGAACTACTGGGCCCCGGTGGACCAGTACATCGGCGGCATCGAACACGCGGTGCTGCACCTGCTCTACGCCCGCTTTTTCACCAAGGTGCTGCGGGACCTGGGCTACATAACAATCGACGAGCCCTTCACCCGGCTGCTCACCCAGGGCATGGTCCTCAAGGAAGGGGCCAAGATGGCCAAATCCAAGGGGAACGTGGTGGACCCGGACGAAATGATCGAGGCCTTCGGCAGCGACACCACCCGGCTCTTCCTGCTCTTTGCGGCGCCGCCGGAGCGGGACCTGGACTGGAACGACCAGGGGGTCATGGGCGCGCACCGCTTCCTGCACCGGGTCTGGACCCTGGCCCGGACGCTGCTGCCCCGGGTCAAGGGGGCGGCGGCGTACGCGGGACCGGGCACGGACCTGCCCCCCGCCCTGGGGGAGCTGCGCCACAAGGTGCACCGCACCATCCAGAAGGTGACGGACGACATCGAGGCCCGCTTTCATTTCAACACCGCCATCGCTGCGGTGATGGAGCTGGTGAACGCCTGCTACCAGGCCCTGGAGAGCGTCCCCGATGACGAACTCGCCGGCCGGGTCTGGCGGGAAGCCCTGGAGACCATGCTGAAACTGCTGCACCCCATGGTGCCGCATCTGGCGGAGGAGCTCTGGCAGGCCCTGGGACATGACGCCTCCCTGCAACGGACGGCCTGGCCCGCGCCGGACCCGGCGGCGCTGGTGGAGTCCACCATCACCGTGGTGCTCCAGGTGAACGGCAGGGTGCGGGGGGAGATGGCGGCGCCGGCCTCGGCCACCGACGAGCAAATCACCGCCTGGGCCGTGGAACAACCGGCCGTGCAGAAGTGGCTGGCCGGCAAGACCCCCAAACGGGTGGTGCTGGCCCGGCGGAAGCTGGTGAATATTGTCGTCTGAGAGGCCGGGGGGAAATGCTTCATCCATAAGTGATGGAATCGTAAAAAGTAAAAAAGGCCGTACTATCTCCAAAAGGTGGCTCTCGCTCCCATTGATAACTGATTGATATGCCTCATTAACACCCTCTCCCCCTTGGGGGAGAGGGCTGGGGTGAGGGGGTGAATGGACTTTTTACGAGGCCATCATAAGTAGCCTTTTCTGAGGACGGCCGGGATTGCATGACTCACTTCTGGTTCCCAAGCTCCTGCTTGGGAACCGGCTTGCCCGCCAAGCTCCCGCTTGGCGGGACCGGTGCTGCTTAAGGAGGGGACAGGGACGAGGGGTCGTAAGGTCCCCAAGCAGAGCTTGGGGGAAAATATTCGTTCCCAAGCAGGAGCTTGGGAACGAGAACCTGACCCCTGGCCCCCTTCCCCACCAACAATTTTTCCGAGCGGCGAGATGAACATGATGAGGACCAACTGTCGCCTGAGAGGCATGATTTTCCCGGCCGGGACCGATGGTCTTTGTCTCACCCGTCGGCCCGGCCCGGTAGGGTGGCGCCTGCTGCTGGTCCTCCTGGTGCTGTCCGGCTGCGGCTACCGTCCCGTGGGCACCGAGTCCCTGCCGGTGGAGAAGCGCCCCACCATCGCCATCCCCCCCTTCGGCAACCGCACCACCGAGATCGGCCTGGAAACCATGATGGCCAACGCCTTCATCAACACCTTCGCCCAGAACCGGGGCTGGCGGGTGGTGACCCGGCCCGAGGAGGCGGACCTGGTGCTGGAGGGCAAGGTCTCCTCCATCGAGAGCTCTTCGGTGGCCTTCTTCGACATCAACCGCTCCCTGGTGCGCCGGGTGACCATCCGGGTGGATCTCCAATTGACCCGCAAGTCGGGGGGCAAAGTAATCTGGAAGGAGAGCGACGTCTTCCAGGAAGACTACGCCGTGGACAACAACTACCAGATCGGGGAGGCCACCAAGGCCATGGGCATCCGCCGGGGGGCCGCCACCCTGGCCCGGCGGGTCATGGACAAGGTGATGATGGTGATTTAGAATCATCAAGTACATAGGTTTTTAAGGGACAAGAAATGCACGATGAAGAAAGGGAACTTTGCAAGTTTGATAATAAGGATATTTATACAGCTTATATTAGATTATGGATTCATCAAAACCAATTAATTTGGAGTAGGGTTACATGGTGCATTACAATAGAGTTGGCTACAATAGCTGGCTTTTTTAGCAATCATGCCATACAGTTAAGGCTATCATTAATTTCAATAGGAACAATAATAATAATTATTATTTGGAGAATAAACTCAAAAACTATAAAGGACAGAAACCATTGCCTTAAAATAACAGACCTATATCACTATATGAATCAACTTCCAGAGCTATGGCTTCTATCGAGAGGATTGAAAATTAATTCAGGTCAATTTTTATTAAATTTATTATTGACTATTGTTGTATTTGTCAATTTTGTCCTAATTTTACTATCATTAGTGTTTTTGTATAAGGAACACTTTGTTTTTTGTGGTTATGTTAATAATTTTATTAATGTGTTAATTTTTTGATTATAACATATCAACTTTATTATTATCTATACATAATGGCCATGATCTTTTAAAAATATTCATGATGTTCCAAATAACAAGTATCAACACTCTACATTAGACTTCCCTATGACCCATCCCCTTATCGCCCGCCATTTGGAACGTGGCCAGCTCAAGCCCCTCTATCTCTTCTTCGGCGAAGAAGAGTTTCTGGTGGACCGGGCCTGCCGCCGGCTGGAGGAGGCCCTGCGGGAGAAGAGCGGGGAGGCGCCCCACAAGGTGGTGCTGAGTTCCGCCGAGACCGGGTTGGCGGAGTTTTTAGGCGAGGCCCGCCTGGCCCCGCTGTGGGGTGCCGGGCAGCTCCTCATCCTGCGCCGGGTGGAGGCCTACCCGGACGAGACGCTGGCCCTCATCCCCCCCTACCTCAAGCACCCCGCCCCCCGGTCCACCGTGGTGCTCACCGCCCCCGGCCTGAAAGCCCAGAAGATGGAGAAGCACCCGGTGTGGAGTCTTCTCCTGAAAAACGAAATGGCGGTGGGATTTGGGCGATTGCGGGAGGGCGACCTGCTCCCCTGGCTGGCCCAGGAGGCCAAGGCCCTGGGCAAGGCGCTGAGCCCCGCGGCGGCCCAGCGCCTGGTGGAAGTGGTGGGCCAGAACCTGGGCGACCTGAGCCAGGAGCTGCAAAAACTGGCGCTGTTCGCCGGGGAGGAGCGGCACCTGACGCCGGCCCTGGTGGACCAACTGGCCACCCACAGCCGCACCTACACCATCTTCGCCCTGGTGGAGGCTTTGGGGGAGCGGTCCAGCCAGCGGCGCCTTCAAGCCCTGGCCCAATTGCTGGACCTGGGGGAGCCGCCGCTCAAAATCCTCACCATGCTGGCCCGGCAAATCCGCCTGCTCCTGCGGGTGAAGGAGGCGCCGCCGGGCACCTCCGCCCCGGACCTGGCCCGGAGCGTCAACCTGGCGCCGTTTCTGGTGCGGAAGCTGGAGCGCCAGGCGGCCGCCTTCTCCCGGCGGGCTTTGTTGCGCCACCTGACGCGGCTCCACCAGGCCGACCTGATGCTGAAAACGGGGGCCTCCAGCCCGCGCCTGTGGTTGGAATGCCTGGTGCTGGAGATGGGGCCGGGGTGACGCGAGAGGGGCAGGAACCTGGTATCGTTAAGACTACCCCGGCACAGGCTGGAAAAACGTAGGGCGGGAAAGCGCAGCGCATCCCGCCGGTCCCGAGATTTCCGGTCCAGACGCAGAACTGCGTTATCGGCCGTGGTATTGGGTGACAGGCTGAAGGCGGGATGCGCTCCGCTTTCCCGCCCTACAATAAGATGCTCCGGGGTGGGGGAGATGGACCAGGGAAATATGACCCCTGTCCCCCTTCTCCGCAACAAATTATTTCAAGCACAAAAAGGCGCAGTCAGGACCCGGAAGGCCCTGCCTTCGCCGCATTATGTGGGGACGCGGCGGGCCGGCTCAGCCCTGTTTGGCCGCGTTGACCTGCCGGGTGAGGCGGGAGATTTTGCGGGCCGCGGTGCGCCAGTGGAGGGTGCCTTTGCCGGCCACCCGGGCGATGAGGGGAACGGCCTTCTGCAGCGCCTGCTCGGCCCCGGCGGCGTTCTGCTGGGCCAGGGCCTGGCGCACTTCCCGCACCAGTCGTTTGACCCGGGTCTTGCGGCTCTGGTTGCGGACCCGCCGCTTTTCACTCTGCCGGGCCCGTTTCATGGCAGAAACATGTCGCGCCAACGTTGTCACCTCCATTTTTGTAACATCTAACTTTCCCCTACCATAGCCTTTTTGTCAAGGGGCGTCAGGGAAAAAACCGCGCCCCGCGATGCCGGTATCAGCCGCCGTCGGTCCGGTCCCGGGCGGTCGCCGTTCAGGAATCCTCGCTGGTCTGCAACAAAAAGGCGTGAAAGTAGCCCACCCCGGAGGCCACGGTGATGGCCAGGGCCACCCAGAGCAAAACCCGGCCCACCTGGTGGAAGTCCACCCCCTGATAGGGATAATGCAGAATCAGGGCAGTGAGCGCCACAATCTGCAGAAAGGTTTTGGCCTTGCCCCAGCGGTCCGGGGCCAGGATGTGGCCTTCCGCCGCGGCCAGACCCCGGAGCCCCGTCACGGCCAGTTCCCGGCCGATGATGACGAAGGCTATCCAGGCGGGCACCCGGTCCAGGGGGATGAGCATGATGAGGGCGGCGGACACCAGGAGCTTGTCCGCCAGGGGGTCCATGAACTTGCCGAAGCGGCTCACCAACTGCTGGCGCCGGGCGATGAAGCCGTCCAGAAAGTCGGTGGCCCCGGCCAGGGAGAAGCAGAGGGCGGCCAGCAAGCTGGGGAGGCGACCCTCAAAGCACAGGAGCACCACCACCAGAGGGATGGCCAGGACGCGCACCCCGGTGAGGATGTTGGGCAGCGTCCAGTCGGGATGCTGGCGCAGGCCGGCACTCATCTCAGTGGCTGCCCTTCCAGTCCTGCAGGAATTTTTGTAGTCCCAGGTCCGTCAAGGGATGCTGGATAAGCTGGAGCAGCACTTTGTAAGGGATGGTGGCCACATCGGCGCCGCTCAGGGCCGCCTCCAGGACGTGCAAGGGGTGGCGCACCGAAGCTACGATGATTTCCGTTTCATAGCCGTAGTTGTTGAAGATGGCCAGCGTCTGCTCCACCAGCTCCATGCCCCGCTGGATGATGTCGTCCAGACGGCCGATGAAGGGGCTGACATAGGCGGCGCCGGCCTTGGCGGCCAACAGGGCCTGCACCGGCTGGAAGATGAGGGTGACGTTCACCCGGATGCCGTCTTCGGCCAGGGTGCGGGTGGCCCGGAGGCCGTCCGTGGTCATGGGAATCTTCACCACCACCTGGTCGTGGATGCCGGCCAGTTGCCGGGCCTCCTTCACCATGCCCTCGGCGTCGGTGGCGATGACTTCGGCGCTCACCGGCGCCTGCACCAACTCGCAGATGGTCCGGATGTGCACCCGAAAATCCTCCGGCCCCCGGACTCCCTCCTTGGCGCAGAGACTGGGGTTGGTGGTCACCCCGTCCACCAGCCCCAGGGCGTAGGCGGTGCGGATCTCCTGCAGGTTGGCCGTGTCGATAAAAAATTTCATGATTTCTCCTTATCCGTTGATGCCCCCGGGCCCACCCGGCGGAAGCGCTTCAGGCAGCCTTCGGAGCAAAAGAAATAGTCTTTCCCGTCCCAGGAGAGCTTCAAGGCCTCCCGCCGGGGGATAAAGGTGCGGCACATGGGGTCCTGGACCAGGGTGTCCGGCTCCCCCAGGGGAGGGGCGTCCGGAGCTTTCCCTTTGTGAGAGAGAGAACCCTTCACCTTGTGGTACACCTTAAAGGCCGCGTACCCCAAGACCATGCCCAACAACAGACGCCAGAGCACGATGTCTCCTCATCCGGAAAGAAGGGACCGGGGGCCGCCGCCCCTGGCCCTCATCCACTACAGACTTTCAGCAAGATGCAGGGGAGGGCGGGCACCGCCCGCCGCCAGCCCGGAGCAATGGTGCGTAAGACGCACCCTACGGAACGACTTTTCAGGACTGAATCCCAAATTCAGGAGCACCGGCTTTCCGGCGCGGTGCAGGCGCAGGCTGAACCCTGCGGCTGCGAAAGATTGCCTTATCATTGCAACTCGGCGTCGGAAATCCTTCAGTCCCCCAGACGCTCCAGTGCGGCCACCTCACGGGGGTCCAGGGCCGCCAGAAGATCCCGGACGGCCTGTCCCAGCACCGGGTGCCGGACGTCCGGGGCGATCTCGGCCAGGGGCGCCAGCACGAAGGCCCGGCGGTGCATCTCCGGGTGGGGCAGGGTCAGGTCCGGCCCCGTCAGGATTTCGCCGCCATAGAGCAGCAGGTCCAGGTCGATGAGCCGGGGGCCCCAGCGCTCCCGGCGCTCCCGGCCCAGGTCGGCTTCGATGCGGTGCAGCACCCGCAGCAGCTCTTCGGCCGTGAGCCGGGTGCGCACCCGGGCCGCGGCGTTGATATACCACGGCTGGCCCGGCGGCCCCAGGGGCGGGGTGCGGTAGAGGGACGACACCGCCTGCACCTCCACCTCGTCGGCCTCTCCCAACAGCCGCAGGGCCGCCTCCACCTGCCGCCGGGGGTCGCCCAGGTTGGCCCCCAGGCCGATGTAGGCGATGACCGGTTTCAGCGCGGTGATATCCGGGTCTCCCAGGGGCATACGCTGTCAGCAGGATGGCAGGGGCGGTGCGCGAACCGGCCCTACTTGGGTGGGGAGGGGGTGCGGGGGAAGGCGGGGAGGTCACCTCCCTGGCCCTCGCCCCACAACCGATCATCCCACCTTGGCCAGGCGCGCCAGGGCCTCTTCCAGCCTTTCTTTTACCACGGTCAGGGCCAGGCGCAGGTAGCCCTCGCCGGGGTCGCCGAAGCCCACGCCGGGCACGCCCACGATGCCGGCGTGTTCCAGCAGGTGTGCGGCGAAGCTCATGGAGGTGAACCCCGGGGGCGTCGGCATCCAGACGTAGAAGGTGGCCTTGGGCGGCGTCACCTGGTAGCCCAATTTTTGCAGGCCGGTCACTAAAAGGTCCCGGCGCTCCTGGTAGATGGCGTTGTATTCCCGGACGCAGCTCTGGTCCGAGTCCAGCGCGGCGATGCCCGCCAGTTGGATGGCGTCGAAGGCGCCGGAGTCGATGTTGCTCTTGATTTTCCCCAGCGCGGCCAGCACCTCCCGGTTGCCCACGGCCATGCCCAGGCGCCAGCCCGTCATGCTGTAGGTCTTGGAAAGCGAATGGAACTCGATGCCCATCTCCTTGGCGCCGGGAAGCTGCAAAAAGCTGGGGGGCGAGAAGCCGTCGAAGGCCATCTCCGTGTAGCAGGCGTCATGCACCGGGGTGATGCGGTACTCCCGGCAAAAATCCATAATCTTCTGAAAATCCTCCAGCGTCGCCGTGGCCCCGGTGGGATTGTTGGGATAATTGAAGAAAAAGAGCTTGGCGTCCCGGGCCTCCAATGGGGGTATTTCGTGAAAATCAGGCAGAAAGTTATTTTCCGCGGTCAAGGGCAGCATGAAACAGTTGGCCCCGGCGAAGAGGGTGCCCATGTGGTAGACCGGATAGGCCGGGGTGGTCATCAGGTTGATGTCTTCGGGATCGTTGACCCCCAGCGGCAGGTGGGCGATGCCCTCTTTGCAGCCGATGAGGGTGAGGACCTCGGTGTCCGGGTCCAGCTCCACGTCGAAACGGCGCCGGTACCAGCGGGCCACCGCCTCCTTGAAGGTGGAGAGCCCCGAATAGAGGGGGTAGCGGTGGGTGCGGGGGTCCGCCACCGCCTGCTGCATCTTTTCCACGATGAACCACGGCGTGGGCAGGTCCGGGTCGCCCACCCCCAGGTCGATGATGTCCACCCCCCGGGCCCGCACCTGCTCTTTCTTTTCGTCGATATCCTTGAACAGATAGGGAGGGATCAACTTCAACCGCTGGGCAGGCTCGAACATCTTCATATCCGCACCTCAGTTTTGAAAAGTTTGTGGTGGGGGGAGGGGGCCAGGATTCATGGAACCCTGCCCCCTCCCCCCACAAGCTTCATTTCTCCGCCGCCACCCGGTTGCGCAGGGCGCCGACGCCTTCCAGCCGCACCTCCACCACGTCGCCCACACGCATGGGGCCGACGCCCGAGGGCGTGCCGGTGGCGATGACGTCACCGGGGAGCAGCGTCATAATCTCAGAGATGAAAGAGATGAGGCGGCGCACCCCGAAGACCATGTCCCGGGTGTTGCCATGCTGGCGCCGCTCGCCGTTCAGGTACGCCTCCACCGTCAGGTTGTCCGGGTCGGCGATCTCCGTTTCGATCCAAGGCCCCAGGGGCGCGAAGGTGTCGAAGCCCTTGGCCCGGGTGAACAGACCGTCTTTCTTCTGCAGGTCCCGCGCGGTGACGTCGTTGACGCAGGTGTAGCCCAGGACGTAATCCAGGGCCTCGGCTTCGGTGACGTGGCGGGCCGTTTTGCCGATGACCACGCCCAGTTCCGCCTCGTAGTCCACCCGGCGGGACATCCTCGGGTAGATGATTTCCGCCTCCGGGCCGATGACGGAGGTGCCGGGCTTCAGGAAGATGAGGGGCTCGTCAGGCGCCTCTCGGCCGAACTCCACCGCGTGGTCCCGGTAATTGAGGCCCAGGGCCACGATCTTGGTGGGCTCGCAGGGGGCCAGCAGCTCCACCTCCCCCAGGGCATGGACTTCCCAGCCCGTGGCCAGGCCCTCAAACGGCGTGGTCCACAGGGCCTTGATCTGCTCGCCGTCCAGGATGCCGTAGGCCGTGCGGCCGGCTTCGGTGAAGCGGACGATTTTCATCTGAACGCCTTAATCTCTTGCTCTCGCATCATTATAAGCCGCGTCAATAACCGCCCGTTGTAATTCCTCAGACAAGGTAATGGCCATGAAGTATGCGTCGGGATAGAGATAATCATCACCCGATTCGTCAATCACCCTCACGTAATGATGTTGTTCCGCCTCCGGATCGTGAAGCCTGACATAAATCTTACGTCTCCCCAGGGAAGCAGGGTAATCATCATGGCGAAGGCAGATAACGAAAGATTGGTGCATGCTTTTTATGGAATGCCATCTCGATGGAGCCTGATATCCGACATGACGCTCCGGCCAAGCAGAGCTTGGCGGGCAATCGGGTTCCCAAGCGGGAGCTTGGGAACCCGGGCTCTCTCCTCCCCCACGCCCCTTCTTTACCACTAACAGCTTACAGCTTCCAATTTACATCTCACTGCTGCGAAAAGTTTTGTGTAGGGTGCGCACTGCGCACCATAAGCATGCTTAACTTTTCATAATTTATGGGTGAGCCCAAGGCCCATGAGGAACTGTCTTGAAAAGTCCTTCCGTAGGGTGCGTCTCACGCACCATTGCCAGGCGCTGGCGGCGGGCAGAGACGCCCGCCCCACCGCCCTTTTCATGTGTTACGGGTGGGCCGAAGGCCCATGCGCGACTGCTTACTGCTTACTCCCTCCTCACTTCAGCCCCAGCACATCCTGCATGTCATAGAGACCGAGTTTCTGGTTCACGATCCACAGCGCGGCCCGCACCGCGCCCTTGGCGAAATTGTCCCGGTTGTGGGCCCGGTGGATGACCTCCAGGCGCTCGCCGATGCCGCCGAAAATCACGGTGTGCTCGCCGGTGATGTCCCCGGCCCGCACCGTCTGGATGCCGATTTCCGGGTCGGTGCGCTGGCCGATCATGCCGTGGCGGGCATAAACCCCCACTTTGTCCAGGTTCCGGCCCAGAGCCTGGGCGATGACCTGGGCCAGTTTGAGGGCCGTGCCGCTGGGGGCGTCCTTTTTCAGGCGGTGGTGCGCCTCCACGATCTCCACGTCGTAGCCTTCGGTAAGCACGGAGGCGATGTCCGCCACCACCTTGAAAAGCAGGTTCACGCCCACGCTCATGTTGGGGGCGAAGACCACCCGGGCGCCGGCGGCCAGGCGTTTGAGCTCCTCCACCTGGGGGGCGGAGAGGCCGGTGGTGCCGATGACCGCGGCCTTACCCGCTTCGGCCGCGACTTTGAGATTGGCCAGGGTGGGTTCCGGGTGGGTGAATTCGATGACCACGTCACCCTGGGCCGCCACCTGGGCCAGGGAGCCCGACACGGGAAGGTTCTTCCGGGGCAGCCCCACCACTTCGCCCACGTCCTGGCCCACCGCGAAGTGGTCCGGCCGCTCCACCGCGCCCGCCAGCATAATGCCGGGCACGCCCTCCATCATGTGGATGATGCGCCCGCCCATGCGGCCGGCCGCACCTGAGACGATTGCCTTAATCATAAAACCTCAATCTCCTTTTGCAGATTCGGCCGGGGGGGTATTTACCTCTCCGGAAGAGAACCTTTCTCAATCGATGATACAATTCCTTTCTTGTCAAATACAACTATCAATTTATCCCCTGAAACAGAACCCTTAGAAGCAAATGGAACTGCTGTTGCCTGAGATTTTATATATCCATAAGTATAAACCTTTACTCCGTCCTGCCCCTGCCTTTCCTTCAACGGCCTACCCAACATAGAAATTAATTCAGCCTCGGTAGTTTTTCCGATTTGTATCTGTTCGGCAGCAGATTTGTTGAATTGTTGACCGATTTCTGCAGTAGCACATGCAAATAAAAATAGAAATCCCAAAACTATTGCGACATGCTTAACCATTAAATAATCCTCCTTTAAACATTTAACTATTTTATAAAGCGTTTGAAGGTATGAAAAGTCATACCTTCAAACGTCATCCGCTGGTTGGGAGGGGTGGAAAAGGGGAGGGCGTGTAGGGGCGGGTTTAAAACCCGCCCTTACGGACCTGGCCCTCCCCCCTCCGCCTCAGATCAACCCGTACTTCTGCATGACGCCCCGGAGTTTGTCCTCGTTGGCCGAAGACATGGGGCACAGGGGTTGGCGCACCTCGCCGGTGATCTTGCCCATCATCTTGAGCGCGGTCTTGGCCGGCGCGGGGTTGGTTTCGTAGAACATGGCCTCCATCAGCGGCCACATCTTGTAGTGCAGGCGCCGGGCCTCGGCCAGGTCGCCCTGGAAAAAGGCCTTGCACATGCCGGCCATGTCGCCGGGGGCGACGTTGCTGGTGACGGAGATGACGCCCCGGCCGCCCACGGCCAGGAGCGGCAGCACGGTGAAGTCGTCGCCGGAGAGCACGCAGAAGTCCGGCGGGCACAGTTCCACCACCTTGGCGCACTGCTTCAGGTCGCCGGTGGCCTCCTTGATGCCGATGATGGTGGGGAAGGCCGCCAGCCGGGCCACCGTTTCCGGCAGCAGGTTGACGCTGGTGCGCCCGGGCACGTTGTACACCACGATGGGGATTTTGGTGGCGTCGGCGATGGTTTTGAAGTGCCGGTACAGGCCCTCCTGGGTCGGTTTGTTGTAGTAAGGAGTGATCATCAAGGCCGCGGTGGCGCCCGCTTTCTCAGCATGTTTGGTCAGGGCCAGGGCCTCGGCGGTGTTGTTGGAACCCGTGCCGGCGATGACGGGGACGCGTTTTTTCACCTGGTCGAGGCAGATCTCCACCACCCGGTGGTGCTCCTCGTGGGACAGGGTGGCGGATTCGCCGGTGGTGCCGCAGGGCACGATGCCGTTGATGCCCCCCTGAATCTGGAACTCGATGAGCTCCCGATACGCGGCTTCGTCCAGCGCGCCGTTCTTGAAGGGGGTGACGATGGCGGTGATGGCTCCCTGAAACATGGACCTCCTCCTTACTTGAGTTCCTCCAGCCACAGGTCCCCCTGGAAGACCACCAGGGCCTCGCCTTCCAGGAGGATATCGGTCAGGGCTTCGCCCTGCCTTGCGAAAGAGACGGTGAGCACCTCCCCGCCCCGGGTCTCCACCAGGACCGGGGAGCTCACCTGGCCGAGCCGCGCCGCCACCAGGGCCGAAGCCACGGCGCCGGTGCCGCAGGCAAGGGTTTCGTCCTCCACGCCCCGCTCGTAGGTGCGCACCGTGAGGGCGTGGGGGCCGGTGACCCGGATGAAGTTGACGTTGGTGCCCGCGGGTTGGAACAGCCGGTGGAAGCGCACGGCCCGGCCCCACTGGGTGACGGGCGCGTCCTCCAGGTCGGCCACCGGAAAGACCACATGGGGCACCCCCACCGGCTGGAAATGGCCGTGGAGTGTAAGGTCATTTATGGGCACGTCCAGGTGGAGGCGGGCCTCGCCCACCCCTGGCAGGGTGATGCGGGCCCGGTGGTCGTGCACCTCGGCGTGAATGATGCCGGCCAGGGTCTCCAGGCTCAGATTCTGCCCGGCCATGCCGTGCAGGACGGCGAAGCGGGCGGCGCAGCGGGCGCCGTTGCCGCACATCTCGGCCTGGGAGCCGTCCGCGTTATAAAAACGCCAGCGCAGGTCGGCGCACCGGGACAGTTCCAAGAGAATCAGGCCGTCGGCCCCCACCCCGGTCTGGCGGTGGCAGACCCGGCGGGCAAAGGCGGGCTGGTCCGCCTCCGCCAGGATGGGGAGGCGGTGGTCCACCAGCACGAAATCGTTGCCGCCGCCGTGCATCTTGAAGAACGGCAGACGGCGTCGGGAGGAGTCGGCGGTCACGGCGCTTCCTTCAAAAAGTCGGGTATGGCTTCTCCCTGAATGAGGTGACGGTAGGTTTCGCGCTTTCTGATAACATAAAACTCGGTGTCTTTCACCAAGATTTCCGCCACCCGGGGCCGGGAGTTGTAATTGGAGCTCATGGAAAAGCCGTAAGCCCCGGCGCTCATCACCGCCACCAGTTCGCCGGGCGTGAACGCGGGCATGAGCCGGTCCTTGGCCAAAAAGTCGCCGGACTCGCAGATGGGGCCCACCAGGGAGGCCTCCACTTCGGGCCGGGGGCGCTCCACCACCGGGTGCAGGGCGTGGTAGGAGCCGTAGAGGCTGGGGCGGGCCAGGTCGTTCATGCCCGCGTCCACGATGATGAAATGCTTGGCCTCCGTGTCCTTGGTGTAATGCACCCGGGTCACCAGGATGCCGGCGTTCCCCACCAGCACCCGGCCGGGCTCCAGGATGAGGGTGACGTCCAGCCCCTGCAGTTCCTTGACCAGCGCCTGCCCGTATTCCTGGGGGTGGGGGGGCGTCTCCCGGTCGTAGGTGATGCCCAGCCCGCCGCCCAGGTCCAGGAAACGGATGGCGATGCCTTCCTTGGCCAGCTCGCGGATGAGGCTCTTTAGGCGCCCCACCGCCTCCAGGAAGGGGCGCAGTTCGGTGATCTGGGAGCCGATGTGGCAGGCCGCGCCCACCACGTCGAGATGCGGCAGCTCCCGGGCCCGGCGGTAGTCCTGCAGGGCCCGCTCGATGTCGATGCCGAACTTGTTTTTCTTGAGGCCCGTGGAAATATAGGGGTGCGTCTGGGGGTCGATGTCCGGGTTGATGCGCAGGGCGATGCGGGCCGTGGTGCGCAGACGCCCGGCCAGCCGGGAGATCTCCGCCAGCTCCTGGGAGGATTCGATGTTGAACATCAGGATGCCGGCCCTGAGGGCCTGGCGGATTTCCGCCTCGTTTTTGCCCACGCCGGAGTAGACCACCTTCATGGGGTCCACCCCGGCCTGCAAAGAGCGGTACAGTTCGCCGCCGCTGACGATGTCCACCCCGGCCCCCAGGGCGATGAGGGTGCGCAGGATGGCCAGGTTCGAGTTGGCCTTGACCGCGAAGCAGACCAGATGCGGAAAGCCCGCGAAGGCCGCGTCGAAGATGCGGTAATGATGGCTCAGGGTGGCGTGGCTGTAAAGGTAGAAGGGGGTCCCCGCCTTCTCGGCGATGAGCGCCACGGGCACGTCTTCGCAATACAGCTCGCCGTTGACGTAGTGGAAATGGTGCATAAGAACCCTTTTCGCATATGGAACCGCAAATCACGAAGGCAGTCGGAAGCCATGGAGGTTAAAAGATCTTGTCGGCAGCATAGTATTACTTCTTCTTTGCTTTAGTTGTCAAAAGTTTTTTAAGCACCACTTCTAGAGAATATTCTCCGTCACTGTGCTGCTCGGGATCGGTAATGGTATGGCCTTCGTCACAAACCTTGGCATAAATCAATTCATAATCGGATATGGTCCTGGCGATCAAAGGCAGAAGGCCGACGGTGTGAGGCTTTTCATCTCGGTCCAACAAGAAAAAGTGTCTATGGCCAGGGTTCCATCGGGAGGGCAGGGTCAGCTTCTTTTCATACAAGTCCCTTTCAGGGAGATATAGAATAAAAAAACCGCCCGGTTTCAAGACCCTCCACCAATTTTTCAGGGCTGCTTCCAAGTCCGGAAGGTCTTCCAGGGTATGGGAGGAATACACAAAATCAAAGGAATGGTCTTTCAATCCCCGCAGGTACTGGGCATCGCCATCCTCAAAGTCCCATCCCCGGCAATTCTTTGTCAGCAGGTCCCCCCCGAAGCCGATGTCCAGGCCTTTGCCGCGGGAGTACTTTTCAAAAAACCCCTCCCGCATTCTCCTGGCTCTCGCCTTGAATGTTTCCCCCTGGTAACCATAGAACGTTTCCCCTTCGCCCAGGGACCCGTATCTTTTTTGTTTTTCCTGAGACCAGATAAAATACCTGACTTTTCCCTTCAAGTATTCCGAAAAAGGCAAAGCATTCGCAATTTGCTTCAACGAGGGTGGAATTTTCATGATAATCCTACTCAAGAAATCGGCAATGTTATCGTATCTCATAAGCCACTTCCGCCTCCTCGGAGGGCAGGCTCTCGTTGGCCCGTTTGGAGTCGTCCACCGCGGTGACGACGTAATAGTACGTCCGGCCCCGGGGCGCGGCATCGTCCAAAAAATAGGGTTTGTTCAGCAGGGTCGGGGTCAGGCGGCGGTATTGGGCCTCGCCCGGAACCCGGCGGTAGACCCGGTAGCCGGCCAGGTCGGTGGCCGGGCTTTCGTCCCAGCGCAGCTCCACCCCCCGGGGGGTGGGCGCGGCCACCAGGTTGAGGAGCGGCGGCGGCGGCGTCAGGTCCACCGGCGTCACGGTGACGTCCGGAGCATCGAGGCTCTCCAGGAGGTCGCCCCCGAGACGGCGCACCGCCCGAATTCTATAATTATAAGCCACTTCGTTGGTGAGCGCTACATCATGATAGGCCGTGGCGGCCAGAGGCTGGGGAGTGATCCGGCGCCAGGATTGCCGGTCGGACCGGCGGTAGAGGTGGTAGCCCGCCAGGTCGGTCAGGGGGGCGCCGTCGGCGCGGCGGCTCACCGGCTCCCAGGTCAGGGTGGCGGCCCGGTCCCCGGCTTCGGCCTGAAGCCCCCGCACCGCCCGGGGCAGGGCGCCCCAGGCGTGGCTCAGGGTGGGGGACCAGGCCCCCAGGTAGCGGTCGTGCACGTAGGCGGCCACGCGGTATTCGTAGCGCCGGTCAGGCGTAAGGCCGGCGTCCTGGTAGAGCACGGCTTCGCCCTGCACCCGGCCGGCCCGGGGATAGGCCAGATCGATGTCGGCCAGCAGGCGGAAGTCGGGGATGCAGCCGGGCTGCGGAGCCGGCCCCGGCAGTTCGGCCCGGTAAAGGCGGAACCCCTGGACCTGGGTGAGGGGCTGCCCCAGAAGGTTCTCCTGGGGGATGAGCCAGCTCAGCACCAGGCTCTCGCCCTCCTGGGTCAGGCGGAACTCCCGCACCGGCCCGGGGAGCACCGCGTCGGGGGAGAGGGGCTCCAGCTTCTTGCCGCAGGCGGCCAGCAGGCAGACGGCGGCCAGCAGGAGGAAAGTAATTTTGAGGGAGGGGGCCAGGGAGCATAGCCCCCTGCACCCTCCCTCAAACTCCCTCCCCCAACCCCTGAATGGGGTCACGAGAGAAATGATGGCAAAGGAGGAAGCCTTCTTCATAGGCCCAGCTCCTTCTCCACTTTGCGCAGGGCCGCTTCCACCCGTTCGGGCGCGGTGCCGCCGGGGGAGCGCCGCCGGGCCACCACGTTCTCCAGCTTGAGCCAGTCGAAAAGGTCCGGCCCGGCCTGGGAGGCGAAGCGCTGCAGCTCCTCCAGGGTCAGCTCCTGGAGCTCCTTCCCCTGGAATTCGGCGTAGCGCACGGCCCGGCCCACCTGCTCGTGCGCGGTGCGGAAGGGCACCCCCTGGTTGACCAGGTAGTCGGCCATGTCCGTGGCGTTGAGGAAGCCGCCTTTGAGGGCTGCGGCCAGGCGTTCGGGGCGCAGGGTGAGGCCCTCCAGCATGCCGGTCATGAGGCGCACCGAACCCAGGGCCGTGTCCACCGCGTCGAACAGGGGCTCCTTGTCCTCCTGCAGGTCCCGGTTGTAGGTCAGGGGCAGGCCCTTGACGGTCATGAGCAGGCCCATGAGGCTCCCCGCCACCCGGCCCACCTTGCCCCGGATGAGTTCGGCCACGTCCGGGTTTTTCTTCTGGGGCATGATGGAGGACCCGGTGGCGTAGGCGTCGGCGATCTCCACGAAGCCGAATTCCGGACAGTTCCAAATGATGAGCTCTTCGGACAGGCGGCTCAGGTGCACCATGAGGATGGCGGCGTGCGACAGAAACTCCAGGATGAAGTCCCGGTCGCTCACCGCGTCCATGGAGTTGCGGAAGACCTGGGGGAACCCCAACTCCCGGGCCACGCCTTCCGGGTCCACGGGAAAGGTGGTGCCGGCCAGGGCCGCGGCCCCCAGGGGCGAGACCTTGATGCGGGCCAGGGATTCCTTGAGACGCGCCTGGTCCCGGCGGAACATTTCGTCGTAGGCCAGCAGATGGTGCGCCACGAGCACCGGCTGGGCGTGCTGCAGGTGGGTGTAGCCCGGCATGATGAGTCCGAAGTGGCGGCGGGCCAGGCGGGCCCCGGCCCGGCGCAGGTCGGCCAGGGCCGCGAGCAACTCCTCCACCGCCTCGGCCAGGAAGAGGCGCACGTCCAGGGCCACCTGGTCGTTCCGGCTCCGGGCGGTGTGGAGCTTGCGCCCGGTCTCGCCGATCTTTTCGGTGAGGCGGGCCTCCACGGCCATGTGGATGTCCTCCAGGGCCGGGTCGAAGGCGAACCGGCCGGCCTCGATCTCGGCCAGAATCTCTTCCAGCCCCCCGACGATGGCTTCGGCTTCGGCCGCTCTGATGACCCCCTGGCGGGCCAGCATGCGGGCGTGGGCCATGGAGCCCCGGATATCCTGGCGATAAAGCCGCCGGTCGAAGTGCAGGGAGGAGGTGAACTCCTCCACGTTCTTTTCGGTGGCGCCCTCAAAGCGCCCGCCCCAGGGTTTATCGCTCATGGTTGTTCCTGACTGGGAAAATTTGCGGGTGGGGGAGGGGCCAGGGATCACAGACCCCTGCACCCCTGCCCCACGCCCCCAACCCCTTATCGCTTTCTTATGCAGGACACCCGCCCTCGGGTGTGCAATCTTATCCCCTGGCTCCCCGGTTGAACCTGGGAACCAGGGGGTGAACCGTTCCCTTGGGGAGCTGCCTATTTCTCTATGGACTCCAGTTGCGTCACCGATTTTCTTATTTTCGTCTTGCCGTCTTCCGTCATCGTTTGCAGGTCGATGAACTTCACGAAGCCTGCGCCGGGAGCATACCACAAAGTCTGTTCTATTTTGACGGCAGCCCCGTTTTTCAAAGTTTTATCCCCTTTTTTGGTCAATTTCAGGCACTTCTTGAAAGTCCCGGCCGGGACCGAAATGGTTTCGTCCAGGCTTTCTATTACAACTTTTAACTGCACTTTTTCAGGTGGTTTCAGATAACTACCCGATTCAGCGGACCATTCATTGCCGACTTTCAGAGGCTTTTTCAGGAGGTAATCTTTTCTCTCCATGAATTTCGGCTCACGAATTTTTTTGTCCAGGGTTATCTGATGGCCGACCAGGAAAATTCCCTCCTGGTCCTTTCCCAGATAAATCACTATGGTAATATCCTTGGGTCCGCCGATCTGGTTGGATTTCATGGGGAAAACGGTTTTTCCCTGAAGCTCCTGGGCGGGGAGATAGATCAGGCTGGCCCTGGATTCCCGCTCTTCCATCTTGTCCGGGCCTGCGGTCTCGGTGATTTTCGTCTGAGTGGTGCGCCGCATCCCCTCTGTCAGAGGGTAATAGGTGTCCAGGTCAGGCTCCCGGCCGCAGCCGAGCAGGAGAAAGACCAGGAAAAAAATGCCTTTGCCGGAGAGAACGCCCCGTTTCATATTCCTCTCCTGATAAGTTTTTCCGTCCGCAGGGTGCGTCTCAGGCACCGTTGCCGGGTGTCGCCGGCGGGCAGAACCCGCTAATGACAATTTTGTAACAATAGAGGTTTGGCAACAGACGTCGGGCACGGAGGGCCGGCCCTGTTCCGTCGGCCTCAATTCAGAATATCCTGCTTCATCCGGTCAAAGTCTTCTTTGCTGATCTCGCCTTTGGCGTAGCGTTCTTTGAGGATATTCAGGGCGTTGTCCGGGTAGGGGCCGGGCGTCTGGCCCAGGGGGGGCCGGGAGCCCCGGCCGAAAAAGAAATAGAGGCAGACCACCAGCGCCACCACCATGACCACGGGCATGACCACGGGGAAGATCATCCAGGGGCCCCACCAATAGTGCGCGTAATCCATGGGATGCGTCCTTGTCGGGGAAAGCTTCGCTTTGTTGCAATTGTCAGGTTTTCGCCAAGCAGAGCTTGGCGGACAAGGGGGTTCCCAAGCAGGAGCTGGGGAACCAGTGCGGACCTGCTTGCTATAGCAGGTCTGCTCGGAGGGCAAGTGGGTTCCCAAGCAGGAGCTGGGGAACCAGGCCGGGGCGCCTGCCCCGGCTTCCTCCCCAGCCTCCTCTTCACCCCCCTCATTGGGGGCTCCCCGCTATCTGGTTCCCAAGTTCAACTTGGGAACCAGTGGGATTCTCCGTCCCCCACTAATGGGGGTTGGGAGGGGGGTGTGGGGGGGGTCCGCAGGCGAGACGCCTGCGCCACAGGAGCCATTGCTCCCCCGTCCTCCCCCCACAGCCCTCACCGCCGCTGCCAGCGGGGGCCGGCGGGGGTGTCGGTGACGTCGATGCCGGCCTGGGCCAGCTCGTCCCGGATGCGGTCCGCGGTGGCCCAGTCCCGGCGCCGCCGGGCCTCTTCGCGCTCCGCCAGGCGGGCCTCCACGGCTTCGTCCCGCATATGTTGGGGCGGGTTCATCACCCCCAGGATTTCGTCCAGTTCGGCCAGCCGCGACTTGACCGCGGCGGCCCCGTTCTTCCCCAGGCGGCCCCGGTCCAGGTCGGCGTTGACCTCGGCCGCCAGGTTGAAGAGGTGGGACAGGGCCCGGGCCACGTTCAGGTCGTCGTCCAGGGCCGCGGTCACTTCTTTCTTGGCCTGGAAAAGGCGCTCTTCCAGGGCTCCGGTGGGGGCGTCGTCGCCTTCGGTCAGGGACAGCCTGAGCAGCAGGTGGTCGAAGCGGGCCCGGGCCCGGGCCGCGGCGGCCAGGCTCTCCGCCGTAAAGGTGAGGGGCTTGCGGTAGTGGGTGGAGAGCAGGAAATAGCGCACATCCTCGCCCCGGCTCCCCTGGGCCAGCAGATCCCGCACCGTCACCTCGCCCGTTTCCCTTAAGGGGCGGCCGTCCCTGAGCACGTGCTCGCTGTGCAGCCAGAACCGGGCCAGGGGCTTGCCGGTAGCTGCGGTGAACAGGGCGTTTTCGTTCTCTTCGTGGGGGAAGAGGGACTCGATGCCGCCCACGTGGAAATCGGCGGCGCCGCCCAGGTATTTGAGGGCCAGGGCGGCGCAGATGAGGTGCCAACTGGGGCGCACCTGCCCCCAGGGCGTGGTGTAGTAAATGCCCTTTTTCAGCTCTCCCAGCTTGGCCCGTTTCAGCAGGGTGAAGTCCCGGGGGTTCTCCTTGGCGTATTCGTCCAGATCCACGGTCTTGCCCACCCTGATCTTGGTCAGGTCCAGGCGGGAAAGGCGCCCGTAATCCTTGAAGCGGGAGATGTCGAAATAGACGGAGCGCAGTTTTTCATAGGCAAAGCCCCGCTCCAGGAGCCGCCGGGTGAAGTCCACCATGTCGTCCATGTGGCGGGAGGCCAGGGGGAAGTGGCCGCCGGGAAGGATGCGCAGGGCGGCCAGGTCTTCGGTAAACTCCTCCCGGAAGCGGGTGGTGAAGCGGGCCAGGTCCTGGCCCGCGGCTTCAGCCCCGGCGATGGCCCGGTCGTCCACGTCGATGAGGCTCACCAGCCGGTGGATGGTGAAGCCCCGGAATTGCAGGGAGCGCTGCACCAGATCGGCCAGCACCAGGCGCCGGGCCATCCCCAGGGTGAGGTTGGCGTGCAGGGCCGGGCCGTCCACAAACAGCGCCGCCTCCCCCTGCTTGAGGGGCTGGAAGGGCTCCTTGCTCCGGGACAGGGTGTTGTAAAAGTGGAGGCTGGGGGCTTCCTTTTCGGAATAGAGGGGTGTGGACAGGTACCGCTCGCCGCTGTCCGGGGCGATGGCCAGGATGAGGCCGGAGTCCATCTCCCGGGCCAGACGCAGGGCCACAGCCACCGCCGCCCCGGAGCTCATGCCCAGAAAGAGGCCTTCCTGCCGGGCCAGGCGCCGGGCCGTTTCAAAGGCCTCTTCGTCCTCCACGTTGACGATCCGGTCGGCCTGCCCCTTGACGAAAATGCCCGGCACATAGGATTCCTTCAGATTTTTCAGCCCCTGGATGGCGTGGCCCAGGTAGGGCTCCACCCCCACCACCTGGACGGCGGGATTGATTTCCTTGAGGTAGCGGGTCAGCCCCATGAGGGTGCCGCAGGTGCCTATGGTGGCCACCACCGCGGTGACCCGGCCCCCGGTCTGCTCCCAGATTTCCCGGGCGGTGTGGGCGTGAGATACGGGGTTGTGGGGGTTGTTGAACTGGTCCACCAGGAAGTAGGCCTCCGGGTTTTCCCGGGCCAGGCGGTAGGCCTCCTCGATGGCGCCGTCGGTGCCCTGGTGGGCCGGGGTGAGGAGGAGCTGCGCTCCCATGGCCTTGAGGATGCGCTTGCGCTCCAGGCTGGCGGACTCGGGCATGGCCAACAGCAGCCGGTAGCCCTTGACCGCGCAGACTATGGCCAGGCCGATGCCGGTGTTGCCGCTGGTGGCCTCCAGCACCGTCTTATCCGGGGTGAGGTGGCCGGCGGCCTCTGCGGCTTCGATCATGGCCAGGGCCGGCCGGTCCTTGACGGAGCCGCCGGGATTGAAGTACTCCAGCTTGACGCAGACCTCCACCCGGGGGTTGGGGTTGAGGCGGTTCAGGCGGACGATGGGAGTGGCGCCCATCGTCTCCAGGATGGAAGAGGCTATGCCGGGCATGGCTGAGATCCCGCCGGGAATAGGAAAATCCGACTCAGGCCGGTGGCGCCATCTGACCGGCCAGGAAGGTGTTGACCAGGTTGATGAATTTCATGACAAAGGCCTGACGATCTTCCGGATGGTCCTTCAGAACCCCCAGGAGCCGATGGGTCAGGGCCAGGATCACCATTCCCGCTTCCTGGGGGGTGATGCCTTCGCTGTTGAATCGGGCTAAAATGTCGTTCACCAGAGGGCGCACCTTATCGGCCAGGGCCGCCTCGGCAGAGTCGTCGGCAATGTTCAAGCGATTCTCCTCCAGGAGCGGGGGCCACCGGCAAGCCGTAAACAGGCGCACGCATACCTTGCCTTCCGCCCATCCCCGGTCAGGGTATATTCGGGCGCGGGGGTGCGGCCGCGCCGACCCAAAGCCATCATTGTCGGGAAATCTCAAGCAATTCCTGGCAGACGGTATCATATTCGCCGGGGCTTTGCAATCGGCCAGGGGTGCGCAGAAGCCGGAGCCAGGTGAAAATGGGGTTAAAATTTAAGCTCTTCTAGTCGATAATAGGAAAGCAAGGTTTCAGAAGCCCGGAGGGTGCATGAAAGGCTTGATCCTGAGCGGCGGCAAGGGGACGCGTCTCCGTCCCCTCACCCACACGGCGGCCAAGCAGTTGGTGCCGGTGGCCAACAAACCCATTCTCTTCTACGTCATCGAAAACCTGGTGCGGGCCGGCATCCGCGACCTGGGCGTCATCATCAGCCCGGAGACCGGGGACTCCATCCAGGAGGCGGTGGGGGACGGCTCACGCTGGGGCGTGGCCATCACCTACCTCCTCCAGGACAAGCCCGCGGGGTTGGCCCACGCGGTGTCCACGGCCCGGCCCTTCCTCCAGGAGGCCCCCTTTGTCATGTACCTGGGGGACAACCTCATCAGCAACAGCATCACCAAGTTCCTCCAGGATTTTCAACAGGAGTCGGCCGACGCCATGGTGCTGCTGAAGGAGGTGGACAATCCCAGCCAGTTCGGCATTGCCGAAGTGGGGCCGGACGGCCGGCTGGTGCGCCTGGTGGAGAAGCCCAAGGAGCCGCCCACCAACCTGGCCCTGGTGGGGGTCTATTTCTTTACGCCGGCCATTCATGAGGCCATCTCCGGGCTCAAGCCCTCCTGGCGGGGCGAACTGGAGATCACCGACGCCATCCAGCGCCTCCTGGAAGGGGGGCGGCGCGTCACGTGGCGCACCCTGGACGGCTGGTGGCTGGACACGGGCAAGAAAGACGACCTGCTCACCGCCAACACCCACGTGTTGGACGAGTGGAGCCGCCGGGACATCCAGGGCGAGGTGGACGGGGACAGCACGGTGAGCGGCCGGGTCTCCCTGGGCGCCGGCAGCCGGGTGATCAACTCCACCATCCGGGGGCCCGCGGTCATCGGCGAGCACTGCGTCATCCGGGACAGCTTCATCGGCCCTTTCACCAGCATCGGCGACCACTCCCGGGTGGAGGCCTCGGTCATCGAACATTCGGTGCTGCTGGCCGAAGTCACCATCTCCCACGTGGATCGGCTGGAAGACAGCCTCCTGGGCCGCCAGGCCAGGGTGGCCCGGCACCACCGCCACCGCTGCCTGCAACTCCTCCTGGGCGACGACGCGGTGGTGGAGTTTTGAGGGGGGGGAGAGCAGGTGTCAGGTGCCAGGTGCCAGGGATGGGATGCGGGTGCACGCCCAGAGCACGGAAAGCCATGTCCTCGTGGGCATCTCGCCGGCGGTTTCTCTGGTTCCCAGGCTCCTGCTTGGGAACCGGATTGCCGGCAAACCTCTGCTTTGCTCATCGGCAAGCCCGGCGGGATGCGCTTCGCTTTCCCGCCCTACGGTCCTACCCCCTCGTAGGGGCGGTTCGCGAACCGCCCCTACAGCCCAAAGTTAAGGGGTTGGGGGAGGGGGTGTGGGGGAGGGGGCAGAGGTCTATTGACCCCTGGCCCCCTCCTCCACATAAGCTTCTCCAACAAAAGGTTTCCTGATGGCGCACCTTGAGGCGTTGCTGGCGGAGATCGACCGGCAGGCGACGGTCCTGGCCGGGGAGGTGGTCCGCCTGCGCCGCGATTTCCACCGGCACCCCGAACTCTCCCATGAAGAGGAGCGCACCGCCCGGGTGGCCGCGGACTATCTGGCCGGGCTGGGGCTCACGGTGACCACCGGCATCGCGGGGCACGGGGTCATGGGGGTGCTCAAAGGGGGCCGGCCGGGGCGGGCGGTGGCCTACCGGGCCGACATGGACGCCCTGCCGTTGGAAGAAGGGGTGGAGTCGGCCTGGCGCTCACGGGCGCCCGGGGTGATGCACGCCTGCGGCCACGACCTGCACCTGAGCATCGCCCTGGGGGCCGCACGGCTGTTGAGCGGTATGAGAGAGCGCCTGGCCGGGGAGATCCGCTTCCTGTGCCAGCCCGCGGAGGAGGGCCCGCCCCGGGGGAACGCCAGCGGCGCCCGGGGCATGGTGGCCGCGGGGGTGCTGAACGGCCCGCCCGCGGCGGCGGTCATCGGCCTGCACGTGGCGCCGCAACTGGACGTGGGCCAGGTGCGCTACTGCCCCGAAGTGGTGATGGCCGGCTCCGACCACCTGGTGCTCACCATTCAGGGCAAGGCGGCTCACGGCGCCACCCCGCACCGGGGCGTGGACGCCATCGCCGCCAGCGCCCAGGTGCTGGCCCAGGTCCAGGCGGTGCTCCTCCACGAGGTGGACGCCCGCCATCCCGTGGTGCTCACTTTCGGGAAGATCGAGGGCGGCGCCCGCTTCAACATCCTGGCCGACCGGGTGGTCCTGGAGGGGAGCCTGCGCTTCCTGGACGAACGGGTGCGCCAGAAGGTGCTGCGCAGCCTGAAGCGCCGCCTGGCGGGCCTCTCCCAGGCCCTGGAGGTGGAGCTCGACCTGGCCACCACCGACATCTACCCCATCCTCAAAAACGATCCCGCCCTGGCGGAGCGGGCCGCGGCGGTGCTGACCCGGGTCCTGGGCGCCCGTCACGTGCAGGCCCACCAGCCCGCCATGGGGAGCGAGGATTTTTCCTACTTCGCCGCCAAGGCCCCGGCCTTCTACTTCTTTCTGGGGGTGCGCACCCCCGGGGCCAAAGGCGAGCCCCTCCACTCCCCCCTGTTCAACCCCGACGAAGCCGCCCTCCCCGTGGGCCTCAAGGCTTCGGCCTCCCTCCTGGCGGTTCTGGCCGAAGAAAATAGCTGAGTTCAGAGCAGGGGACCGCTGACACCGCGCCTCGCACATGGAATATTAAAACAATCTCAGCATCTTGGGGGAAACGAATGTCCTTGCAACATATTGATTAAGGAGAGTATATGAGCCAGAACCAAAGGTTTAAAATATGTAAGGTTAAATCCTGACCTATCCGATCAAAAATTGTGATATCATGCCTTCAACCAGAGACGGTTGAATGGTTATTAGGATAAAGGAAGAGTATGCCCCACTTGCTTGAACAAGCTGAAACTGTCCGCAAAAAAGTGGGACAGCAGATAAGCCAGAAAAGAAAATCCGAGCTGGGGCAGTTTATGACCCCCGCAACGGTTGCCCGCTTTATGGCCTCCCTGTTCTCGCCTTCAACCCTAAAAACAGTTTTTCTCTTAGATGCCGGCGCGGGCATGGGTGCGCTGTCAGGGGCTGCTTTAGACCGCTTCGCAGAGGGGTTCGCTTTTCAACATGTTCAAGTCGTGGCCTATGAGATTGACCCTAAGTTACGGGAGTTATTAGCCGAAACACTAGCAAAATATCAGGGCTGTTTTGACATAGATATTTCCATACGGCGGGGGGATTTTATTGAAGAGGCGGTAAATCTTATTTTTCAAGGGGAATTGCGTTTTACTCATGCAATTCTGAATCCTCCTTATAGAAAAATTCATAGTGCGTCCCGTCATCGGTTTTTGCTTCGCCGGGTCGGTATTGAAACCGTCAACTTATATTCCGCCTTTGTTGCTCTCACAATAAGACTCATGCACCCGGGCGGCCAAATTGTTGCGATTATCCCGCGCAGTTTTTGCAATGGCCCTTACTATCGGCCATTTCGCGAGCTTATCCTTGCTGAAACGGCAATTAAGTACATTCACTTATTCGCCGCCCGTAACCGTGCCTTCAGAGATGATGATGTATTACAGGAAAATATCATTATTTTTCTTGAACGGGACGCACCCCAGGGAAGTGTTACCGTCTCCACATCAACAGACGATAGTTTTACTGACATGGAAACCAATGTTTACCCTTTTGACAGGATCGTTTTTCCCGATGATCCCGAGAGCTTCATTCACGTTCCCACTTCCCCTGAACGCAATCATCTTGAGACTTCACCGGCTATCCGTTTTTCGCTTGCCGAAATTGGCCTTGAAGTCTCAACAGGGCCGGTTGTTGATTTTAGGTTAAAGTTTCATCTCCGACAAATGCCGGAGAGGGGCACTGTGCCCCTTCTTTATCCCGCCCATTTTTCAGGGCAGGCTATTGACTGGCCTAAGCCGGGTGCGAAAAAACCGAACGCAATTCTGAAGAATGCTGAAACTGAAAAATGGCTTTATCCGAACGGATATTATGTTGTGGTAAGGAGGTTTTCATCTAAGGAAGAAAAGCGTCGTGTTGTGGCGAGTGTCGTTTTTCCAGACGCCTTTAATGGTAGCTCTATGCTTGGCTTTGAAAATCACCTCAATGTCTTCCATTCCGGGAAACAGGGGATTCCTGAAAATCTTGCCCGCGGCCTGACGTTGTTCCTTAATTCCACGGCGGTTGATGAGCAATTCCGCCTTTTTAGTGGTCATACGCAGGTAAACGCAACCGACTTGCGTTTGCTTAAATATCCAAGCCGTGAGATTTTAACTCGCCTTGGCGTTTGGGCAAAAGGTCAAGGAGAACTGAACCAACAGGAAATTGACAAGAAAATCGAAAGCCTCGCATGGAAGGAAACGAACATATAAAAAACGCTCTTAAAATCCTTGAAGCTCTCGGGCTTCCAAGGCCACAAAGGAACGAGCGTTCAGCCCTTTGCCTATTGGCGCTATTAAATCTGACTTCTGAAAAGAAGTGGGCTCAGGCTGAAAATCCGCTTATCGGGATCACGCCCATGATGGATTTCATCCGGAATCATTATGGCAAGAAATACGCCCCAAACACACGTGAAACCATAAGAAAACATTCTGTACAACCTTTTGTAGAAGCTGCCATAGCCATTTGTAATCCCGACAAGCCTGAAAGACCACCCAACAGCCCTGATACCGTTTACCAGATATTACCTGAAACACTCACACTTCTGAAAACCTATGAAACGAAAAAATGGGAGACCTATTTAAAACAGTATCTTTCTATAAGGAAGACTCTTGCAGAGCGCTACGCAAAAGAGCGTATGCAAAAGCTTGTACCAGTGAAAATCGCACCTGGTAAAATAATCAATATAAGTCCCGGACAACACAGTGAGCTTATAAAGGCGATTGTGGAGGTTTTTGCTGCACGCTTTGTACCAGGCGCCAATTTGGTTTATGTGGGCGATACCGGCAAAAAATGGGGCTATTTTGATAAAGAACTGCTGACAACGCTGGGCGTGACGGTCGATGAACATGGTAAAATGCCGGATGTTGTTTTCTATTACCCTGAAAAAAATTGGCTTTTATTAATTGAATCTGTAACCCATAGTGGCATTATTGACGGAAAGCGCCAAATAGAACTTGCTCGGTTATTTACTGGCGCAACGGCGGGCTTGATATATGTTACGGCTTTTCCTTCGCGCTCAGTTATGACCCGTTATTTCCGGGACATAGCTTGGGAAACCGAAGTTTGGGTTGCAGATGCGCCGTCACATCTTATTCATTTTAACGGACCGCGATTTCTTGACCCTCATAGCGATAAGTAGTTAGTGTCCATCCGGAAACTCCTTAAAAACTCCCCCCTTTTCTAAAGGGTGGCTGGGGGGATTATGTAAGCCTCTATAATCCCTTTAAATTCCCCTTTAAAAAAGGGGGACTTTTAAAGGCAAAAACCTTTCCGGATGAGAACTAGTTGGGACCATAGCGTGAAAGCGAAACGCATCCATCCCTACCCAAAAGGTCGCTGCCGGATGCCCCCTGCTCCCGGCGGGGGACGCCGCCCGGCAGGTCTTTGGTCTTTGGGAATCTTTGTGTTATATCTTGCTCTGCGGTCATGCCGGCGCGAGGAAAAATCCGCGTCCCCGGAGGGGGCCGGTCCGCTTCAGGACAGGATGGCCGGTCCTTGAGAATTTCGCACGCCGGGAAATAGCGGCACCTTTACAAAAGATGGGAGATCATCGGCAGTGCAATCTGTGAGCGATCAGTTGGCCCGCATCAAGAAGGGCGTTCAGGAAATCATCCGGGAAGAAGAGCTTACCGAAAAATTGGCCAAGTCTCTGGCCGGCGGCGCGCCCCTGCGGGTCAAGGCCGGGTTCGACCCCACCGCGCCGGACCTGCACCTGGGGCACACGGTGCTCCTCCACAAGCTGAAAACTTTTCAGGATTTGGGGCATCAGGTCATCTTTCTCATCGGCGACTTTACGGGGCTGATCGGCGACCCTTCGGGCAAGAGCGAGACCCGGCCGCCCCTCACCGAAGAGGAGGTGAAGGCCAACGCCGTCACCTACGAGCGGCAGATCTTCAAGGTGCTGGACCCGGAAAAGACCGTGGTCGACTTCAACAGCCGCTGGATGAAGCCCATGCGCGCCCAGGACCTGATCCGCCTGGCGGCGCGGCACACCGTGGCCCGGATGCTGGAGCGGGACGATTTCCACAAGCGCTATGTCTCCCAGACGCCCATCAGCATCCACGAGTTCCTCTACCCCCTGATCCAGGCCTACGATTCGGTGGCGCTCCAGGCCGACGTGGAGTTGGGGGGCACGGACCAGAAGTTCAACCTGCTGGTGGGCCGGGACATCCAGCGGGAGTACGGCCAGGCGCCCCAGGTGGTCATCACGTTGCCGCTGCTGGAGGGCCTGGACGGCGTCCAGAAGATGAGCAAGTCCCTGGGCAACTACGTGGGCATCGACGAGCCGCCCCAGGCCATGTTCGGGAAGCTCATGTCCATCTCCGACGTCCTGATGCTGCGCTACTATGAATTGTTGAGCGACATCACGCCGACGGCGCTGGCCCAGCTCCGGCAGGACCTGGAGTCCGGCGCCCGGCATCCCCGGGACGCCAAGGAGGCCCTGGCCGTGGAGCTGGTGGCCCGCTACCATGGGGCCGGGGCGGCCCGGGAGGCGGCCGCGGAGTTCGCCCGCATCTTCCGGGAAGGGGGGCTGCCCGACGACATCGAGGAGGTGACCGTGGCCGCGGCGTCGGGCGCGTCCGGTCTGGCCCCGCCGCGCCTCTTGGTGGCGGCCCGATTGGCGCCCAGCACCTCGGAGGCCCGGCGCCTCATCACCCAGGGCGGGGTGCAGGTGGACGGCCACAAGGTGACGGACCTGGAACTGGAACTGCCCGGCAATCGCACCTATCTGGTGCAGGTGGGCAAAAGAAGGTTCAAGCGCATCACCATAACAGCCGATAATTAGGGTGAACCGTGGCACGCCTCTCCCCGCGGGGTCGATTAATTACTGACGGAGCGTTTCCGGGCGATGCGCACCTGCCGGTCCGCCTTTTTGCGGATAGGTCTGGCGGCCGTCCTCTGCGGCCTGGCCGGACTGGTCTGGGCCTCCGCCCCGGCGGCGGCGGGGCCGCATCACCCCCGCGGCCAGGGGGCCCTGGTCCGTGCCGGCCTCCCCCCTGCGGTCCCGGCGGCCGCGGTGGAGCCGCGCCTGCAACCTCCCCGCAACCGGAGCACCCCCTTCCACCAGTCCCTTGCCTCTCCCTTGTCCACGCATCGGCTGATGGGCTTCCTGGCGGGAGGGGTTCTGGCCACCCTGCTGTGGTCCCGCATCTTCGGCTATCCCACCCCCGCCGCGCTCTGGGAAGAGGCCTTCCCCTTCGGGCTGTTGGACCTGGCGGTCCTCTTTGCCCTGGGCTACCTCGGTTTCCGCCTTTACCGGCGGACCAGGCCCGGTGAAGAAGACCTGGTCCGACGCAGAAAGCTTTTCATGAAACCGGTGTGCCCCGGTCCGGTGACTCTGACGGTGCATCCCCAGGCCATGCCGGGCCTCCAGGAGATTTCCCGGAAAAACCCGGATTTTGACCTGCCGTCCTTTGGGGACTACGCCTGCCGGGTCATCGCCACCCTCCACAATGCCTGGAACCGCGAGGAACTGGACGCCCTCACCGGTCTGCTGGCCCCCACCATTCTGGACTATCTGCGCCTGGGCCAGAAAGTGCTGCACCTGCGGGAGGAGGTCAGCCGCCTGGAGGAGCTGCGCCTGCACACCATGGAGGTGACCCGGGCCGGCCGGAACGGCACCGGGGAATTCCTCACCCTGAGGCTCGTGGGCGAGGTCACGGACTACATCATGCACCGCTCCCGCCACCAGGTCCTGGCCGGCAGCCTCACCACGCCCGCCCCACTGGAGGAGGAGTGGACCTTTGAGAGGAACGGGGGGAGTCAGGAGTGGCGGGTGAAGAGCATCGACGACCTGGCGGAGAAGACCGCCGACCCCCTGCATCTAGGCGGCGGGGGGGTGAAGGCGGGGGGGCATGACGGGGCGGCGCAGGCTGAATCTTGCGGGTGCCAGTGATGGCCTGAGCTATCCTGGCGAAGGTACCGAAAAATCTTCCTCTTCAGGCCGGAGCCACTTCCAGATGGATGCCTTCCCGGGCCTGCAGGTGTTTGATGATCTGAAACAGATTATCAGCCCGGGGATTGCCCTTGGGGCTGAACATGCGCAGGAGACTTTTGGCCGGTATTTGAGTCGCCTGGGCCAGATCTCCAAATCCCACCGCCGCATTGATATAGTCGCGCAAAATGGCCTTGCCGGTTTCCACGTCGCCGCTCAACATGGCGTCGATGCCTTCCTTGAGCATGGCCTGGCGAAACGCCGCGTCCCGCCGGGCCCGTTCCATCAGGGTGGCCCGAAATTCCTTGGTCAGGGCCATGGCTTCACCTCCTATGATTTCCGCCGCTTATAATCCTGCCAGCAGGATAAGGCCGCGGCAATATCGGCGGCCTGGCGCTTCTTGGACCCGCCGCCCAGTAAAATAATCAGGCCATCCCCATCCTTGCCGAAATAAACCCGGTAACCGGGACCAAAATCAATCTTACACTCGTAGACACCACCGCCCACGCCTTTGACATTGGAAAAATTGCCTTGCTCCAATCGGTAAAGAGCCGCGGCCATCTTAGCCGCAGCCAGTGAAGGCAAACCTTCAAACCAGCTGGCGAAAGGGGACTTACCCCCCGGGTCCAAATATTCCCGAACGGTTATCGTCATATTTTATGGTAACCTTTATGTTACTATTGTCAACCATTTTTTATCCACAGATATGATTGGGGGATGGGGGAGGTGACCTCCCTGCCCTCCGATCACCACCCTCCCTGCTCGCGGAAAGGGGTTGCTGGTTTTCAGGCAGGAGCTTGGGAACGAGGGGAAAATCATTAAGAATTGGTTTCCCAAAGGTGAGAAACTATGCTATTTGAACGATAAGAGCTTCATATGAGAGTGCCACAAATTTGACTATTAGTCTATGTCTGAATTCTTTAAGAGGAGACTTTCATGTCAGAAAAAAATGATATAAAAGCCCTATCAAAGAAAATAGAGGACTATAGGAAAAGAAATCTTAATGAAGCATCCACAAAGAATGGATTTATTGAGCCGCTTTTTAAGGTGATCGGATGGGACTTTGCAGATGTTGATAGTGTTGAACCAGAGTTCCCTGTCTTTTTAGAAGGAGAAAATAAGCCTGTTGATTACGCTTTGAAATTTGAAAGGAAGCCTTGCCTTTTCCTTGAAGCAAAACGAATCAATGAGAATATCGATGTAGCAAAAAAAGATGGGATGAAAAAGGCAGTTCAAGAAAAAGTACCTTGGGTGATAGCCACTAACGGCGATAGTATAGCTGTATTGATGATTGACGAGAGTATTCCTGAGGAGGAAAGAGAAGTATTCCAAGTCACACTATCTGATTCCGTGCATGAAGAGCAGACATTAAGTCAATTCATAGCTTATTTGCAGTTATTAACCCCTGAGGCCATACAATCCGGTGTTCTGAGAAGGTTCGCAGAACAAAAACTAAAAGAAACCAGAGTAACGAATGTGCTGAAAAACACTCTATATAGCGATGAGTTTAGGACACTTCTCCAAGAAAATTTTAGTGAGAGCTACCCCGATGATAACTTAGATCAGGATGTTTTAGATAAGATTATGGAAAAAATAAAAATAGGTGAAGAGATTGGGCCAACAATTATAGAACACATTGAAGACCCCAATTCGACAAAATTCCAAAACTTACGAAAAAAGCTTTTTCAATATCCAGGTAAGGCTGAGAAAAAAAGCATAGAGAGAAATATAATAGAAAAGAGAGAACTGTGGTTGCAATTTATTGAAAGAAAACGGATGTCGTCACCAGAATTTAAAGACCTTTGGCATTTTAAACAAAAAGGCGTTGCGGGATTTTGCTTTTACTTGACATATTGGGGATTGGCAACAAATGATGGTGACGATAAGGTTAGAGGTGGAAAATTTTTTAAAATAAATGACGCAATTATTCCAGAGATAAAAGCAATTCTTAAGATCAACACATAACTAGACGGGTCTGATAACATTTGGCCTATGGCAGAACAATGCCTTGCAGCGAACCCGTATTTCGCTACGAAATTCTGGCTCCGCTCTAAGGCCGGAAACATATGTTCCCGGCCTTTTTGGCGTTATGGGATT
>VGSQ01000008.1 GCA_016874975.1 Deltaproteobacteria bacterium | reverse complement strand
TCCTTTCTGCTGGTAAGTTGTTTGGGTTGCGTGAACCTGAAACTTACAACAAGAGGAAAACGCCGGCAATTTTTTCATTTGGTTGCGGCCTAAAGGCCGCGATGTGCCACCAAGCTCTTGGCATCCTGGCGAATTTTACGGGTCCAGGGTTCGGGCGCGACTGCGATTCGGGATCAGGATTTATCGGCCGGCGGGGAAGTGGAGGGGGCCCGGTCCGGGCCACAGAATTCGGCCAGGTACTCCTCGAAAAGGCGGCCGGGGTACTCCACTGCGAGGCGGGCCGTCAGCCGGAAGTGGTGGTCCCAGGCCTCGTCCTTTTCGGGGGTCTGAATGAGGAAATCAGGCCTGGACCAGTTACGGGGCAGGTAAAAGAAATTGGTGGCGAACACCGCGGTTTCGTACAGGTCCGACGACTTGCGGATGGTGGAGACCACGTAGCGCCGCCGGGTAAGGCGGTTTCTGACTTTGTTGAACAAACCTTTCATCCCAAGACACCTGAAAGTGGGATGGCGCCCCAGGCAGGGGGAAACCGCAGCGCCCCGCCCCTGCCGGGGTCGGGAGAGGGGTCGGCCGGCAGAATGGGGGGGCGACCGTAGTTGCAAAACCTCTTCCCGGGCCCGGTGGCGTCAGGCTCCCCCTCGTTTCCGGCCCTACCGGGCCCTGGAGGGCTTTTTCTTAGCCGGCAGAGAGGCGGCGCCGCCGGTCATCACCTTCGCCCTGGTTTTGGGTTTCGATTTGGCCATCCCTTTGGCCTTGCCCCGCTTGCCTTTTACGGCCTTGGCATAACTGGGGGCGGCCTTTTTGGGGAACCAGACCTTCTCCTCCAGGGGTTCCATTTTGGCGATGGGGGAGCCGCTCAAGGCAAAACCCTTTTCAATGAGGACCCGCAAGTCGGCCCACTTCTGCTGACTGCCCAGGAGGGAGATGATGATGGCCTTGTCGTCCTTCCGGAACATGCCCACATAGGTGTGCCGGGAGGAGCGGGTGAAGCCCGTTTTGCCGGCCACGGCCAGGGGCGTGGTAAAGAGGAAGCGGTTGTGGTTGCGCACTTCTCGGTCGTTCTGCAGGGTGTAGTATTTGGTCTGCATGATGCGCAGCAGTTCCTGATTCTGCACGGCCCGTCGGAAGAGCACGGCCAGGTCCTGGGCCGTGGAAAACTGGAAATCGGCGGGCAGGCCGTTGGCGTTGGCCAGTGTGGTGCGGTAGGCCCCCCATTGGCGCACCGCCTGGGTGAGCTGCCGGGCAAAGGCCTGCTCGCTGCCGCTCACCCGCTCCGCCAGGGCCCGGGCGCCGTCGTTGGCCGAAGACAACAGCAGGGCGTAGACCAGGTCTTTGACGGAATAGGTCTCCCCCGGCTTGATATAGATCTTGGAAGGGGGCGCCGCCGCGGCGTAGGCGCTCACCGGCACCCGGTCCTCCATCCGCAGGCGCTCCATGACCAGCATGGCGGTCATGATCTTGAGGGTGCTGGCCGGGGGATACATGGCGTAAGGGTTATGCGCGAACAGGATTTTCCCGGTGTTGGCGTCCATGATGACAAAAGACTTGGCCGTGACTTCCCACTCTTCTTCGGACGCCGCCGCAGACACAACGGACGCCAGGATGACCAGGCAGGAGAGGATAAGGACTGCGCCTCTGACCGGGTGTGGCATAGGCCGCCGGGTGTTTTCCAAGATTCTCCCCCTTGGATGGATTGACGCAGGCAGGGGAAGGGCATTAAGAAAAAGGGCCGCCCCGCCCCTCATCACTATATGCCAAAAAACCGGCTTTCGCAAACCCCAATTGGGCTGCGCCGTTGCCTCTTCAGGGCTCCTCCGCCTCCCATTGTCGGAGGATGCGGGGCAACTCCCCCAGGTCCCGCAGCACCGGCACGGACTGGGGGCCGCGACTGCCCAGGCGGTCCACCAGCACCACCGGCATTCCCAGCGCTTGGGGTCCGGGAAGGTCCTCTTCCGGGTCATCACCCACATACAAGGCCAGATGCGGAGGCAGGTGCAAGGCCTTCAAGGCATGGGCATAGATCTGGGGGTCGGGTTTGCGCACAAAGTAGCGGGAGGACAGCACGATGGGGTCAAAAAGGCGGTTCACACCCAGGATGGACAGCTCCGGCTCACTGAAGACCCACTGGGCATCGGAAATGATGGCCAGTTGGAAGCCGCTCTGAAGCTGGGTCAAGGCCGGCAAGGTGTCCGGGTAAAGGCCGAAACGCCGCCGACTCAGGGACCGAAACAGCCGGGCCACACAGAGGACCCAGGCATGAGTGGGCTGCTTGCCGTCCGAGGCCAGAATCTCTTCGAAGACCCGGAAGACGTCGATCTCGCCATAAGGGGCCGGATGTTCCAACATCTGGTTGGCGGTGAGTTCCTGGTAGCGGGCGGCCAGGCCTTCGGGGGTAAAGGAATAATTATAATAGGACAAAAACTGGCTCAGATGACGATAGGTGCTCAGATCCCATTCGTCCGTCCAGATGTCCACCAGGGTGCCGTACAGGTCGAAAATCACCGCTTCAATGGCCATGGGTGCGCTCCCTTGTCCGGGCCGGGTGTTTCCTGGATTCCTTTACCTGCTCCGAGAAGTTTTGTGTAGGGTGCGCACTGCGCACCATAAGTATGCTGAAAAGGACCTGCTCCCCCTCTCCTCCGATGGGGGAGAGGGCTGGGGTGAGGGGGAAAACTTTTCGTAGGTTACGGGTGAGCCCAAGGCTCATGAGTAACTATCCTGAAAAGTTTGCTGTGGGGGAGGGGGCCGAGGGTCATAAACCCTTGCCCCCTCCCCCCATCCTTTAACGCATTGAGGGAGTGGTCGCCTCCGCCACCCCGGGCCCCTGCCCCACCACCAACGGCCCGCTCAATCAAACCGGCACACCCCCGCGGGGCAGGTTTTGTCCTTGAGGTGGGCCTCGATTTCCGGCCGGAAGTGCTTGATGGCGCTCAACAAGGGCACCGGCGCCGACTGTCCCAGGGGGCAGAGGGAGGCGTCCTTCAGGGTGTCCGCCAGGCGCAGGAGGAAATCCAGGTCGCCCTCCCGACCCTCTCCCCGGCTGAGGCGGGTGAAGACCTCCAGGATCCAGGCCGCGCCTTCCCGGCAGGGGGTGCACTGGCCGCAGGACTCATGGGCAAAGAAGGCGGCCACGCACCGGAGGAAATCCACCACGCAGGTGCTGTCGTCCATGACCAGCATGGTGCCGGAGCCCAGGGCGCCCCCCGCGGCTTCCAGGGAGCCGAAATCCAGGGGCGTTTTCAGCGCCGCCCTGGTCACCAGGCTCCCCGAGGCCCCGCCGGTCTGGATCATCTTCAGAGTGCGCCCCGGCCGGACGCCGCCGCCGTAGACCTGGATGAGATCCCCCAGGGTCATGCCGGTGGGCGCCTCCAACACCTGGGGGGTGCGCACCTGGCCCATGACCTGGAAAATCTTGGCGCCCGGCGTGTCCGGGGTGCCGATCTCCCGGTACCAGGCGCCGCCCCGGTTGATGATGGCCGGCAGATTGGCCAGGGTCTCCACGTTGTTGACCACGGTGGGCTGTCCCTGCACCCCCACCACCCCGGGGAAGGGCGGCTTGAGGCGGGGAAAGCCCCGCTTGCCCTCGAGGGACTCAATCAAGGCCGTCTCTTCGCCGCAGACGTAAGACCCGGCCCCGGACCTGAGCTCCACGGTGCAGGAAAAATCCGTCCCCAGGAGGCGCTTTCCCAGAAAGCCCCGTTCCCGGGCCTGGTCGATGGCGTGCTGCAGGCGGTGCCGGCTGAGGTAATATTCCCCGCGGCAGTAGATGAAGCCGTGCGCGGCCCCCACCGCGTAGGCGGCGATGATGAGGCCCTCCAACACCTTGTGGGGGTCCCCTTCCATGAGGTAGCGGTCCTTCACCGTGCCGGGTTCGCCCTCGTCGGCATTGCAGACGACGTACTTGGGGGAGGCCGGCAGCGGCCGGGTGAAGGACCATTTGAGGCCCGTGGGAAAGCCGGCCCCGCCCCGGCCCCGCAGGCCCGAGAGTTTGACCTCCTCGATGACGGCTTCGGGGGTCATGCTGGTGAGGGCCTTTTCCAGGGCCGTGTAGCCCCCCCGTTTCAGATAGTCCTCCAGGTTCAGGGGGTCGATGAGGCCCACGTTCTCCAGCAGAAGGGACTCGCCGGGGGCGCGGCGGAACTCCCGGAAGTCGCAGGTGGAATAGGGCAGGTCCCGGTAGTCGGGACCCTGGCCGGCCCGGTAGTCGGACAGCACCTCCCGGACCCGCCCGGGGGTGAGGCGCCCGTACACCACTTCGTTGACCTGCATGGCCGGGGAGACTTCACAGGCCCCCAGACAGGCGGAGGTCTCCAGGGTAAAGAGCCGGTCGGCGGTGGTCCCCCCCAGAGGCACGCCCAGTTCCTCCTGCAACAGCTCCAACAGGGCGGCGGCGCCGTTCAGGTGGCAGCAGGGCGAGCCGCACACCCTGATAATGTACTGCCCCCGGGGTTGCCAGGCCAGCATGCTGTAAAAACTCATGGCCCCGAAGACCTGGCTGCCGGACAGCTTGAGCTCGGCCGCGATGACCTGCTGCATCTCCAGGGGAATGTGACCCAGGATCCGCTGGGCGTCCTGGAGCGTCGGCAACAGGGCGCCGATCCGGCCCCGGTGGCGGGAGATGAGGGCCTGGAGACTGTCACACACTTCCTGCCGCATCTGCGCGGTGGGGACGCTTTCGCAGGGACCCAGCGGTTTCATGGCGAGCCTCCGTGGGATTCGGCCTCCGCCGCCGCGGCGGCCTTGGGGGGAGAGGGCCGGAGTTTCCGGATCTGCACGGCGCAGACCTTGTATTCCGGGATCTTGGCCACCGGGTCCAGGGCGGCGATGGTGAGCCGGTTCACCGCGGCCTCGTAATAGTGGAAGGGAATGAAAATGGTGCCGGGGATGGCTTTGAAGGAGACCTGCGCCCGGACCTTGATCTCCCCCCGGCGGCTGCACACCCGCACCATCTCGCCGTCCTGGATGCCGTAGGCCTCGGCGTCGGCGGCGGCCATCTCCACCCGGCACTCCGGGGCCTTTTCCACCAGGCCCGGGGCCCGGCGGCTCATGGTGCCGGTGTGGTACTGGTAGAGCACCCGCCCCGTGGTGAGGATGAGGGGGTACTGGTCGTCGGGCAATTCCGTGGGCTCCTGGTAGTCGATGGCAAAGAAGCGGCCCAGGCCCCGGGTGAAGCGGTCCTGATGGAGAAACCGGGTGCCCGGGTGCTCGGGATGGGGGCAGGGCCATTGCAGGCCGCCCTCCTGCTCCAGGCGCCGGTAAGTGACGCCGGCGTAGGAGGGGGTGACCCGGCGGATCTCTTCGAAAATCTCCTCGGGGCCCGCATAGTCCATGGGATATCCCATCCGGCGGGAGAGCTCGCAGATGATCTGCCAGTCGGGGCGGGACTGTCCCACCGGCGGCACGGCCCGGCGCACCAGCGCCACCCGCCGCTCCGTGTTGGTGAAGGTGCCGTCCTTCTCGGCAAAGGAGGCGGCGGGCAGCACCACATCCGCCAGCTTGCCCGTTTCGGTGAGAAAAATGTCCTGGACCACCAGAAAATCCAACTCTTTGAGCGGGTTGATGATCTCATCGGCGTCGGCTTCGGAAATCACCGGGTTTTCGCCGATGATATACAGGGCCTTGATCCTGCCCTCCGCGATGCCGGGCAGCATCTCCGTCAGGGTGAGGCCCTCCCAGTCGGGCAGGTTGCGCACGTTCCAGGCCGCTTCCATCTTCCAGCGTTTGGCCGGGTCCGTCACCGCCTGATAGCCCGAGAAGACGTTGGGCAGGCCGCCCATGTCGCAGGCGCCCTGGACGTTGTTCTGGCCTCTGAGGGGGTTCACCCCGCCGCTTTCGAGGCCCACGTTGCCGCACAGCATGGCCAGGTTGGCCAGGGATATGACGTTGTTGGTGCCGGTGGTGTGCTGGGTGATGCCCATGGCGTAGACGATGGCGGCCCGGGGCGCGGCGGCGTAGAGCCGGGCCGCCCGTTCCAGGTCGGCCGCGGGCACGCCGCTCACCTGCTCCACCAGGGCCGGTGTGTAGCGGGCCACGGTCTCCTTCAGGGCGTCGAAATTCTCGGTGCGCCGGGCGATGTAGTCGTGGTCCTGCAGGTTGTCCCGGATGATGACGTGCATCAGGCCGTTGAGCACGGCAATGTCGCTGCCGGGCCGCTGGCGCAGCCAGAGGTGGGCGTGGCGCACCAGATAGAGCCGCCTGGGGTCAATGACGATGAGGGTCTTGCCATGCAGGTAGGCGGCCCGTTTGATGAAGGTGGCGATGACCGGATGGGTTTCCGAAGTGTTGGAGCCGGTGACCAGGATGCAGTCGGCCCACTCCAGCTCGCCGATGGAATTGGTCATGGCCCCGGAACCGAAAGTCGCGGCCAGACCGGCCACGGTGGCGCTGTGTCAGAGGCGGGCGCAGTGGTCCACGTGGTTGGTGCCCAAAACGGCCCGCATGAACTTCTGCATCAGGTAATTTTCTTCGTTAGTGATGCGGGCGGAGCACCAACCGCCGATCTTGTCGGGGCCCTCCCGGTCCTTCAGTTCCGCAAACCGGGTAGCCACCAGGTTCAGGGCCTCCTCCCAGTCGGCCTTGCGCAGGGAGCCGTTTTCCTTGATGAGCGGGGTTTTCAGCCGTTCGGGATGATGCACGAAGTGCCAGCCGAAGCGGCCTTTAACGCATAAACGCCCTCGGTTGGGGACGGCGTCGGCCCCCGTCACCTGGATGATGCGCCCTTCTTTGACTTGCAGGTCGATCTGGCAGCCCACGCCGCAATAGGGGCAGGTGGACCGCACTTTCTGTCTCTCCCAGACGCGGCCCAGAAACCGGGCATGCTTGTCCAGCAAAGCCCCGGTGGGGCAGGCCTGGACACATTCGCCGCAGAAGACGCACTCCGAATCGATGTAGGGCTGGTCCCCGGCGGCGACGATGGTGGTCTCCGCGCCCCGGTAGCCGACGGCAATGGCCAGGTTGACCTGCCGGTCGGTGCAGGCCTTGACGCAGCGGGCGCATTGGATGCACCGGGAAAAGTCCCGGATGATCATGCTGTTGTTGTCTTCGTAGTAGTAGGTGGTCCCCGGCGGCTTGCCGAAGGCGGGGGGGTCGATCTGGTAGCGGTAGGCCAAGGCCTGGAGTTCACAGTCGCCGCCGGCCTCGCAGATCAGGCAATTGTGGTTCCCCGAGGCCAGCATCAGCTCCAGCACCATACGCCGGGCGGCGTCCACCCGCTCCGTGTCGGTGTGCACCACCTGGCCCGGAGCCGAATAGGTGGCGCAGGCGGGCACCAGGCTGCGGGCCCCCTCCAGCTCCACCACGCACACCCGACAGGCCCCGGTGGGCCGGGTGTCCGGATAATGGCACAGGGTGGGGATGGAGACGCCCGCCGACTGAGCCGCCTCCAGGATGGTCTGCCCCGGCGAGAACTCCACCGGGACGCCGTTGATGGTCATGCGCGGTGCGCTCATGCGCCCTCCGTTTGCCCTCGGAAAACCTTCCGGGTGCGTCTCACGCAACACTTTCTTCGGCTGCAGCGAGGAGTTCCTTTAAGGCCCGGGGAGGGCACCTGCCCTCGGGCGCCCCGGTCCGCCCGGCCGGACGCGCCCTCAGCTCAGCGTTTGGACGATGTGGAGGAGATGTTTCAAAATTTCCCGATGCCGGTCCACCAGGGACAGGTAGACGGACCAGGCCCGGGGCTGACCCATGCTTTCCAGGGTATGGGTCTCGTGGTTGGCGGCGGCCTCAAAAGATTCGTCCACCACCCGCCGGCCTTCGGTGAGGAGGTAGCTCTTCAACGAGGCGTTGTCCTGGTGGAGAACATCCTCCAGGGTCCGCAGCAGGCCCGTCTGCCGGCTGAAGAGGTTGTTGAGATAGAACACGTCGGCATCGGAGAAGATGATGTTGTCCTTGATCTTTTCCCGGATGGGGTATTCCAGGGAGACGATGGCCACGGCCATGAGCTCCAGATGGGTGAGGAGGTCGTGCAGCCGCTGCCAACGGGCTCTGTCCGGCTCCGCCGTTCCCTTCAAACCCTTTTCCGCTTTTTCAAAGAAAGGGTCGATGTTCACGGTGACGTTGTCGCCGAGCTGGATCATCTCGGCCAGGTGCGCCGTGCTGTGGCGGTTAAAGGAGTGCCGGGCCGCGCCCACCATGAGACGCAGGTTTTGCACCAACGGGCACAATGCTCTCAGTTCCTGGCGCCAGCCCTTTTCCGTCAATTCACCGGCCATGAAGCCTCCTTGGGTTTATTTTCGCCGGGGGGGCCGGAACGGGCCCCGCGGGCCCAGCTCTTCAGGGTGTCCCCGAAAAGGACTTCCCGTTTTCCACCGGGGTGGGTATTATCATACACAGAAAATGCCGCTTTGATAAGGTGAAACGGGCTTGGGGGCCCGAAACCAGGCCAGCGCCCCTGAGTGAGGTTGTTGAAAAAGGCCCTCGGGGAGTGAGGGCCGGAGGTCACCCGCCCCTGCAACCTCCGCCAACCCCAAAATGGGATTGGGCTTCGCTGAAGGCCGAAGACGGAGCTGCCGAATCCCGCTTCATTGACAAAGCGGGGGTTTTTCATCATTTTCTCTGGGGCAAGATCATTCTGGTCAACCAGGTCCCCCAGTTGAGCCTGGGAGCTGGATAACGGCGCCGCAAGGGGCGCGCCCCCCTTGGACGCGGGTGGTGGTAATGACAGAAACCTTTTTTTCTCAACCCGGTGAGTTGCGCCGGCTGGTGGAATTTTCGGCCCTCCTCAATTCCTCCTTCGACATCCAGACGGTCTTGACCCGAGCCATGGACTACGTGGAGGGACTGCTGGGGGCCGAAGCCAGCTCCATCTTCCAGGTGGACCAGGTCCGGGGAGACCTGTTTTTCCGGCTGGTCCGGGGGGAAAAAGCCGACCAACTCCGGGAGATGCGTCTGAATTTCGGTGAAGGCATCGCCGGCGCCGTGGCCCTCAGCGAAGAGCCCCTCCTCATCAGCGACACCTCCCGAGATCCCCGTTTTTGCCGTCGCTTCGACAACTCCTCGGGATTCGCCACCCGCTCCGTCCTGTGTGCACCCCTCAAATCCCGGGACCGTCTGGTGGGGGTCATGGAGGTGCTGAACAAGAGGGACCCCCGGGGCTTTGACGAGCAGGACCGGGATGTGCTCCTGCTGGTGGGCAACCTCATCGGCACCGCCCTGGAAAACGCCCGCCTGTATGGCCGCCTGCAGGAACGGCTGTCGGCCACCATGGAGGAACTGGAGACCGCCCAGGCCAAGCTGCTGCGGGCCCGGCGCCTGGCCGCCCTGGGCAAGCTGGCCCAGGGGGTGGCCCACGAAGTGCGAAATCCGGTGGCCATCATCGGCGGCTTCCTGCGCCGGCTGGGAAAACGCCCGCCCCCCCATGCCCTGGCTCAGACCGAAGTGGAGCTGATGACTTCCCAGGTGCAGAAGTTGGAGCGGATGGTGGGGGAGATCGAGGCCTTCGCCCGGTTGGGCGAACCGGCCAAAAGGCCCGTCCACCTGCTCGACCTGGTGGAGGAGGTCCTGGCCCTACAGGAACCGGCCCTCCGCCGGCAGCAGATCCGGGTGCAGCGGGACTTCCCCCCGGCCGTGCCGACGGTGCCCGCCGACCCCGACTTGTTGAGGGTGGCCCTGGGGCACCTCCTGGAAAACGCCCGGGAGGCCATGCCCGCCGGCGGCCTCCTGCAGATCGCCCTTTCCCTGGAACCCCAGCGGGTGCATCTGGCCATCAAGGACACGGGGATGGGGGTGGCCCCGGCCGATCTGTCCCACGTCTTCGACCCCTTTTTCTCCTCCAAACCCCAGGGCACCGGCATGGGCCTCACCGTGGTGCACCAGATCATCGCCAACCACCTGGGGGAGGTGCAACTGGAATCCACCCCGGGCCAGGGCGTCACGGTCCACCTGTGGCTCCCCCGAAGCACCCCGGGGGATTGAGGCGCCCCACTTCCCTGCCGCGGTCCGCCGCCACGACCCGGGCCGCCGTCGGGTGTGACCTCTGGTTCGCTTTACCATAAACGCCGGTCCCGGTGCGCCTCCAACACCGAGACCGGGTTGGTTGAATTTTCCCCCTGGCCCCCGGAAAAATTTCCCCCTGTGGTTCTTTACCGCCCGCGGCCGAACAATTATGATAAGATAGTGGAGCTTTGGGGTTCTTCAAATTCGCCGGGGGAGGGACGGCCCAAGAAGATTTCGGCTTTGTAGGAGTCCGACGTTGTCTATGCGCAGACCATCTCTGTCATTTTTCCCGATTCTTGCACCACTCTTGGTGGTGCTCTCCTGGTGCCTGCTGCCCCCGTTGGCGGTCCCGGCCGGCGGGCCCCGGGCGGTGATTCCTGAAACCGTCCACGACTTCGGCCAGGTCAATGAAGATCAGCACCTGAGCTACACCTTCACAATTCGCAATGCCGGCGGCCAGCCCCTGGAAATCCTGGAATTGGACCCGGACTGCGTCTGCACTGTGGCGGACTACGACCGGCGCATCCCTCCGGGGGGGGAAGGCAAGCTCACCCTGGGAATCAAGCCGTTTTCGGTGGTCCGGCCCTTTGCCAAGAACACCAAGGTGCGGTTCAACGACCCGGAGCGGTCCCAGGTGACCTTCGTCCTCAAGGGGGTGGCCCGCCCCATCATCGAAATCCAGCCGCACCACATCGTCCGTTGGCGGGCGAGCACCAACGAAGAGCTGAAGGCCGAAGTGCGCTTCATCTCGCACCAGAGCGAGCCCTGGGAGATCACCAGATTCCAGACCAACCTGACGGACAAGATCGAAGTGGCCGTCCGGCCGGAAGTGCCGGGCAAGATTTACGTGGTGCAGGTAAAGAACATCAGCAGGCAGGCGGGGCACTACGCCGGCAAGATCGACCTGTTCACCACCAGCAAGCAGCGGCCCCGTATGATTATCCGGGTCTTTGCGGACCTCTACATCGATTCCCCGGGGGGTCCGTGAAGCAGCAGTTCCGTTAAGAGGCGGCGGGCCAGTTCCTGAGAAATCCGGGTGAGGAGAAGTTCCTCCTCCCGGGGGGCGGGCGCCCCGGGGCTGATGGGGGAATAGAGTCTGAAGCGATCCCGGAAGGCGAAGACCACCCGTTCGCCCTGGGAGATGGCGCCCGACACTTCCAGTTCGGCGCTGATGCGCCCCCGGAGAAAGCGGAAACGGGTCCCCTGCACCTCCACCCGGTGGATGGCCCCGGACACCGCGCAGGCCTCCCGGGTGTCGGTCAGTCTGAGGCCGTTGGCGGCGAAGGCCCGGCGCAACTCCTCCTCCAAGAGGGGGAGGAACCGGTCCGCGGCGGTGTCCACCGCCTCCTCCACCGGAAAGGCGGCGAGGCGGAAGGAGGCGCGCTCCGGCTGGAATTCCGGGTCCCGCCAAACCCCCGCCAGGTAGCGCCCCGGCGTCAGGGTCCGGCCCTCCACCGGGACCAGGGGAAGGGGCGCGGCGGCGCAGCCCCCCAGGGCCGCGGCCAGCGCCAGAACCGACGCGAGGATCAACGAGAGAGGCCGACGCATGGCCTTTCCCTTACCATAACTTGAGTCCGGATAGCAAACAGTTTGCCGAGTCGGGCAAAGAAAGGAGTTCTTATGGCACCCTCGGGAAAGATCACCTTATCGGTCATCAAAGCTGACGTAGGCGGCTGGGTGGGACATTCCGCCTTCCATCCGGAGATGCTGGAGTTGGCGAAATCACTGGTCAAGGGAGCGGTGGAGCGCGGCTTCCTGGTGGATGGGCAGGTCCTGAACGTGGGCGACGACGCAGAACTCATCATGACCCACCACCGGGGCGAGGAGGACGAGGAGATCCACCAGTTCGCCTGGAATGTCTTCCTGGAGCTCACCGAACTGGCCAAACGCCTCAAACTTTACGGCGCCGGCCAGGACCTGTTGGCCGACACCTTCTCCGGCAACGTCAAGGGCATGGGGCCGGGAGTGGCGGAGATGTCCTTCGAGGAGCGCCCCAGCGAGCCCATCATCATCTTCATGGCCGACAAGACCTCTCCCGGGGCCTGGAACCTGCCCCTGTTCCGCATCTTCGGCGACCCTTTCAACACCCCCGGACTGGTCATCGACCCCTCCATGCACCGGGGCTTCCGCTTCAAGGTGCTGGACGTGATGGAGAACAAGCAGTGGGTGCTCTCCTGCCCGGAAGACATGTACGACCTGCTGGTGCTCATCGGCGCCTCGGGCCGTTACGTCATCGAGAACATCTACCGGAAAAAAGACGGTGAAGTGGCGGCGGTGGCCTCTTCCCAGAAACTGGGCCTTATCGCCGGCCGCTACGTGGGCAAGGACGACCCCGTCCTCATCGTTCGCTGCCAGGCGGGCTTCCCCGCGGTGGGCGAGGTCATGGAGCCCTTCGCCTTCCCCCACCTGGTGGAGGGCTGGATGCGGGGTTCCCACCACGGTCCCCTCATGCCGGTGGGCTTTGCCGACGCCCGGCCCATCCGTTTTGACGGTCCGCCCCGGGTCATCGCCGCGGGCTACCAGTTGGCCCACGGCAAGTTCATCGGCCCCGTGGATCTGTTCTCCGACGTGGCGTTTAACGAAACCCGCAAGGAGGCCAGCCGCATCGCCACCTACATGCGGCGCCACGGCCCCTTCGAGCCCCACCGCCTGGGCCTGCACGAAATGGAGTACACCACCCTGCCCCAGGTGATGGCCTTTATCTTCGAGAAGTCGGCCATACCCCGGCGCTCCGACCTGGAGGACCAGCTCCAGAAGCTCTATCCCCACCTCAGGGAGTTGCGGGTGGTGGACCCCGGCGTCAAAGACAGCGACGCCATTCAGAAAACCATTGCCCGGGAGGCCGCCAATTATCTGGAGGCGATTGCCGGGCCCGGCGCCCGCATCGGCCTCTCCTGCGGCAAGACTCTCTACTATCTGGTCACCTATCTGGAGCCGGAGCGCCTCAGCAATCCCAAGCTCTATCCCCTTTCCCTGACCCGCATCTTCACCATGCCCGGCCTCACCAGCAACGCCCTGATCGGCATGATGAGCACCAAGTATCCCGACGCCGAGGCCTTCCCCCTGCCTTCCTACCCGGTGACTTCCCGGGAGGAATATGAACAGCAGTTGGCGGCCAACCCGGACCTGGTCAAGACCTACCGGGAGATCTGGGAGGCGGACATCATGCTCCTGGCCGTGGGCCACCTGGCCGTGGACAAGCCCGGCTTCATGGCCCTGGCCTCCCAGGAGTTGGGCCTCACAGCAGAAAACCTGGCGGCCAAGGGGATGGTGGCGGAAATCAACCACACGCCCATCAATGCCCAGGGCGAGCCCATGACCGACGCCACCGACCCCGACCTGGCGGCCCTCACCCGGCGGGTGGTGGGACTGGGGGCCCTGGACCTGCGGGAGCGGGCCGCCCGGGCCGACAAATTCATCGTGGCGGTGGCCGGCGGTCTGGAGAAGACCGAAGCCATCCGGGCCTGCCTCAAAGGCCGGTACTTCAACGTGCTCATCACCGACGCCTACACGGCCGAGGCCCTGGTGCACAGTTAGCGCCGGTTTTGCTTTGAAATAAGGGAGCGGGCCGTCGGTCTCCGGCCCCTCCCGCAGCCGGACGAGGCGGCTTCTGACCAATCTGCGGCAAATCGTCCTGTGGGCCTCAAGCCTGGCCCTCATCCTGGGTCTGGGGAGCCTGGGGTTCATCCTCATTGAAGGCTGGAACTTCCTGGACGCCTTCTATATGGTGGTCACCACCCTGACCACCGTCGGCTACGGAGAAATCCGGCCCCTCTCCCAGATCGGACGTATCTACAATATCTTCCTTATCTTCCTCGGCGTGGGGGTGATGCTCTATATCGTCTCCGCCGTGGCCAGGATGGTGGTGGAAGGGGAATTCCGGGATTACCTGGGGAAGCGGAAGTTGCGCACCAATATCAAACGGTTGAAAAATCACTACATCATCTGCGGCTTCGGGCGCATCGGTGAAATCATCGCCCGCCAGTTGACCCAGGCGGGCCAGGCCGTGGTGGTCATCGAAAACGACCCGGAACTCATCGCCCGACTGGAAGCGGCCGGCTATTACTTTGTGGGGGGCGACGCCACCAGGGAGGAAGTGCTCCTGGAGGCGGGCATCCAAAAGGCCAAGGGGCTGGTGGCGGTGGTGTCCTCCGACGCCGGCAACGTTTACATCACCCTGACGGCCCGCAGCCTCAGCCCGGAGATCTTCATCGTCGCCCGGGGGGAGGAACTGGGCTCGGAGAAAAAGCTGCTCCGGGCCGGCGCCGACCGGGTGGAATCGCCCTATGAGCTGGGCGGCCGCAAAATGGCCCAGACCATCCTCCGCCCCACGGTGGTCACCTTCATCGAACTGGCCATGAAAGAGGAGGTGGACCTGAGCATGGAGGAGGTGGTGGTGGACCCTGCCTCTTCACTGGTGGGCCTGCCCCTCAAGGATTCGGGCATCCGCCAACAGCTCAATCTCATCGTGGTGGCCATCAAACGGGCCGAGGGGGAGATGCTTTACAACCCGCTGCCGGAAACCCCCATCCTGGCGGGGGACACCCTCATCGTCCTGGGGCTCAGGCAGAATCTGGAAGCCCTGGAGCAGATGGTGAGCCGCTGAGAGAGCGGGTTCTGGGTTCTGGGTTCTGGGTTCTGGGTTTTGTGGTTTCATCATAGGGCGGCCCATGGCCGCCGCCACCCATCCGGCCGGCGGTGACCTGGACGCACTCTGCAAGATCATGCAGGACACTTCGGAGGTTCTATGTCCCAGCACGTCATCGGCCGCGGCGTCGGCATCACCTTCTACGGGCATGCCGCTTTCAAAGTGGCGGGCGCCGGGGTGTCGGTGGTCATCGACCCCTGGCTCAGCAATCCTCTCCTCACCACCCCGGTGGACCAGGTGGGCAAGGTGGACTTCATCCTGGTGACCCACGGGCATGGCGATCACGTGGGCGACACCGTGGCCCTGGCCCGGGCCACCGGCGCGACGGTGGTGGCCATTCACGAGCTTTCCCAAATCCTGCTGAAACAGGGCGTGCCGGAGGCCGTGGGCATGAACAAAGGGGGCACCTGCGCGGCGGGGGGCCTCCAGATCACCATGACCCAGGCGGTGCACTCCTCCACGGTGGAAGAGGACGGCCAGATGGCGCCCGCGGGCGAGGCGGTGGGGTTCGTCATCACCTTTCCCAATTCCTTTACCCTTTACCACGCCGGCGACACCGCGGTCTTCCGGGACATGGAGCTCATCCGGGAGCTGTATCGACCGGAGGTGGCCCTCCTGCCCATCGGCAGCCACTACGTCATGAGCCCCGCAGAAGCGGCCCTGGCCTGCCGGATGCTCCGGCCCCGCTTCGTCATCCCCATGCACTACGGCACCTTCCCGGTGCTCACCGGCACGCCCGAGGAGCTGAAGGAACGCCTCAAGAATGAACCCATCACTGTCCTGGCCCTGAAGCCCGGGGAGACGGTGGAGTGAGCATGGAAATTCGGTAAACCCCATGACATGCAGGAGGGTTGGGGATGGATCAGAATCTCCTTTATTATGGAGACAACCTTGAGGTTTTGAAGCTCCATGTCAAAGAAGACTCGGTAGATCTGATTTATCTCGACCCTCCTTTTAAAAGCAATCAAAAGTATAATGTTTTATTTACCGAACAGAATGGCACACGATCTAAGGCACAGATAAAAGCTTTTGAGGATACTTGGCGATGGGATGAGGGGTCAGCGCTTGCTTTTCGTAAAATAGTTGAGACCGGTGGAAATGTTTCCAAAATTATGCAAGCATTTTATTCATTTCTTGGTGGCTGTGATATGCTTGCTTACCTTTCGATGATGGCTCCACGTCTTTTAGAAATGCGTCGAGTCCTTAAACAAACAGGGAGTATTTTTTTACATTGTGATCCAACTGCCAGCCATTATTTGAAGCTCCTGATGGATTCTATTTTTAAACCAGAGAACTTTAAAAACGAGATTATTTGGCACTATCGGAAGTGGCCATCTGGGAAATATGCCTTTCAGCGAAACCATGATGTTATTCTTTTTTACACTAAATCTGAGAGTAAAGAACGAACTTTCAATCAACTCTATATGGATAGAGCCCTGTCCACTCAGAAGAGATTCGGCTCAGCAAAAATCATTTCCGGGTATGACGAAACGGGAAGGCGAATCCCATCCCAAACCGAAGAAAGAGATTCGGAAGGCGTCAGGATGGATGATGTTTGGGATATCGGCCGTGTGCCGCCCATCAAACAGCTATTTCCCACCCAGAAGCCTGAACTTCTCATTGAGAGGATAATTATATCAAGCAGCAAAGAAGGCGACCTGGTCCTGGATCCATTTTGCGGCTGTGGCACCACCATTGTGACCGCACAGAAATTGAATCGTCGTTGGATTGGCATTGACATAACCGCGTTGTCAATTACGCTCATTAAAAACCGTTTAAAAGATGCATTCCGGGAAGAAGTTCCCTATAAAGTTATCGGAGAACCCGTATCTCTTCCAGACGCCGAAAAGCTGGCTCGGGAAGACCCTTATCAATTTCAATGTTGGGCTTTGGGTCTTGTGGGCGCAAGACCGGTAGAGCAGAAAAAGGGAGCTGACAAAGGAATTGACGGCCGCATGTATTTTCATGACGAGGCTAAAGGAGCCAAGACCAAACAGATCATATTCTCTGTAAAATCAGGACATACCACGGTAGCCCAGGTCCGTGATTTGCGGGGTGTACTGGAGCGGGAACAGGCAGAGATAGGCATCTTAATTACCTTGCAACCTCCCACGAAACCCATGAAAAGCGAGGCGTTAGAGGCCGGATTCTATGAATCCCCTTGGGGTTCCCGTCATCCCAGGTTGCAGATCTTAACCATTGAAGAACTCTTAGCCCAAAAGGGCGTTGATCTGCCGGTTGCCAGGGTGAATGTGACATTTAAAAAGTCTGACAGGGTAAAAGAGAACCAGGTTGAATACGTAACCTTGCCGTTTGAATAATGACTATTTCTTTTGGCGATTGAGGAAATTGATGACCACTACACGTATGGTATGGCATTTTTGTAAAGACCAGTCTCATATCATAACGGAAATTTGTTCTCGTCATAAACTTCCTCCCCTCATCGCTAGAATCCTGCTCAACCGCGGCCTGGTGGAGGCCGAGGAGGTGCTGGCCTTTCTGGAGCCCACCCTGGAGCGCCTCTCCCAGCCTCTGGACCTGCCGGGTCTGGCCGAGGCCGCGGCGCGCCTGGCCCAGGCCGTGCGCCGCCGGGAGCCCCTGGCCGTTTACGGCGACTACGACGCCGACGGCCTCACCGCCACCGCGCTGCTGTGCCGATTTTTCCAGGCTCTGGGTCTCGCCGTCATTCCCTACATCCCCGACCGGCTCAACGAAGGCTACGGGCTCAACCAGGCCGCCGTGGAGGAGCTGGCGCGGCGGGCCGGCCTGCTGGTGACGGTGGACTGCGGGGTGAGCAACGCGGCCGAAGTCACCCGGGCCCGGCAGTTGGGCCTGGAGGTCATCATCACCGACCACCACGAGGTTCCCGCCGAGTTGCCGCCGGCCCTGGCCGTGGTCAACCCCAAGCGCCAGGGGCCCGACTCCCTCTTCGGCGACCTGGCCGGGGTGGGGGTGGCCCTGATGCTGGCCCTGGCGGTGCGCCGGGCCCTGCGGGAGGAGGGCTGGTTTGCCGACCGGGCGGAGCCCAACCTGAGGGCCGCGCTGGACCTGGTGGCCCTGGGCACCGCGGCGGACGTGGTGCCGGTCTTGGGGCAGAACCGCATCCTGGTGCGCCAGGGCCTCCGGGTCCTGGAGGAGACCCGTCGGCCCGGTCTGGCCGCCCTCAAGGAGGCCGCGGGCGTGGAGGGGCGTCCCCTGTCCTTCCGGGACCTGGTCTTCCGGCTGGCGCCCCGCCTCAACGCCGCCGGGCGCCTGGGGCAGGCCCGGGGAGCCCTGGCTCTGCTGTTGGCCACCGATTTGCCCCAGGCCCGGGAGCAGGCCCGGCTCCTGAACGACCTCAACCGGCAGCGCCAGTCCCTGGAAGAAGAGGTCCTCCGGGAGGCCGACGCCCTGGTCCGCCGGGAGGGGTGGGACCGGCGGCCGGTGATGCTTCTGGCCCGGGAAGGCTGGCATGTGGGCGTGCTGGGGATCGTGGCCGCCCGGCTGGCCGAGGCCTACCACCGCCCCGTGGCCCTGGTGAGCCTGGAGGACGGCCTGGGCAAGGGTTCGGCCCGCTCCATCCCGGCCTTCCACCTTTACCGGGGTCTGGACGCCTGCCGGGAGCATCTGCTGAAATTCGGCGGCCACCGGGCCGCGGCGGGCTTCTCCGTCCGGGCCGAAGACCTGCCGGAATTGGCCCGCTCCCTGGAGGAGGCCTTCGCGGCCCAGGTGGGAGAGCGTCCGCCCCCACCCACCCTGCAGGTGGACGCCCACATCGCCCTCACCGACCTGGACGATGACTATTTCCACCACCTGGAGCGGCTTCGCCCCTTCGGGCCGGGCAACCCGGAACCGGTCTTCGCCGCGGCCGGGGTGGAGTGCGTCTCCTCCCGGGTGGTGGGGGAAAAACACCTGAAGATCCACCTGGCCCAGGGCGGTCGGGTGTTTGAGGCCATCGCCTTCGACCAGGCCCGGCTCCACCCCCTGACCGGCCCTCTGGACGTGGCCCTGGCCACCCGCCTCAATTACTTTCAGGGCCGCCACCTCCCGGAACTGCGCCTCCTGGACTGGTCCCGAACCCTCGGTAAGTAATGGGAGAAGGTGGTCATGCCTGGCCACCGTCAGCCCCATAAAACGGTGCGCGCCGCGCACCCTTCGCAAAATCTATTCCCCCTGGTCCACAAGTTGTGCACCCTCAAGCCTGAGCGTGAAAGTTCACCATCACCCGGAAATCAGCAAAATGTAGCCGCAGGCTTTACCGGGAAAATCCTTTGCCTGAATGTGGAGCAGGGACCCCGCCTGCTCTTTCAAAGAACAGCCGGCCGCGGCTGTTCTACATTTTTCATCCTCGGGGGTGGCTCCGTTTAAGCCATGAGTGTTTAGCCTGCGTAGTTGCTGCCGACGATCACTGCGCGCAGGCTAAACGCTCAGGGCCCGCCGCAGGGCCACCCCCGAGGATGATAGACCCTTGGCAGGAGCGAGCCTTTAGCGCAGGCTGAAGCCCGCGGCTACGTTCATCTTCCAGGCGGAGTCCGCCGGCGCCCGGCCCACCTTGAACCTGCGTTGCCCTTCCTCTTTGCCGAGATTGTGCCGATTTTCTCTTGCCGGGTTTTCGGTTCTGTGATAGAGGAAAAAGAATTCACTTCCTGGGTAAAGGGGGGATCCATGGCCTCCGGCGTGAATCGGGTCATTCTGGTGGGGCACCTGGGCGCCGACCCGGAGCTGCGTTATACCGCCAGCGGCAAGGCGGTGGCCAGATTCAACTTGGCTACCAGTGAGTCTTTCACCGACCAGCAGGGCAACCGCCAGGATCGCACCGAGTGGCACCGCATCGTTGTCTGGGACAAGTTGGCGGAGATTTGCGGCCAGTACCTTTCCAAGGGAAGCCTGGTCTATATCGAGGGACGGATCCGGTCCGACACCTGGGAAAAAGATGGTGTAAAGAGGTATTCTTACGAAATTGTGGCCAGTAACATGAGGATGTTGGGACCGCGCCGTTCTGCGGAACGGGAACCCGAACCCCCCTTCGAACCTCCCGTGGGCGGCGCTCCGGAGGATGACATTCCCTTTTAATGAGCGCATGGAAGCCGGCAACGGGCGGCTTCCGGGGGTTGAGGAGGCGGCCCCCGTCCGCCCATACCCCCGGGTCTGACCATGCTAAGTCGAGCACGATTGCGGGAGCAGGTGAGGCAGCACCTCCGGGCTGCGGATTTCCAGGGCCTGGCGGCGCTGGCCGGGGAAGACCAGCGCGTCGCCGAAACCCTCATGCAGCACCTGTACGATGCCGGCGACCTCCTCTATTGGCGGGCCCTGGAAGGGCTGGGGCAGGTGGCCCGGGCCCACCCCCGCCGGGTGCGGCGCCTCATCGGGCGGCTGCTGTGGCTCCTGAACGAGGATTCGGGCAGCTTCGGCTGGGGCGCAGCCGCAGCCCTGGGGGAAATCGCCCGGCACCGGCTCTCCCTGGTGGAAGACATCATCCCCATGTTTTGCGGTTTCCTGGAAGAGCCCTTTTCCCGGGGGCCCATGCTCTGGGGCATCGGCCGTCTGGCCGGCGTTCACCCCGAGACGCTGTGGGAGGTGGCCCCCTTCATCGTGCCCTGCCTCCGGGACGCCGACCCCCAGGTGCGGGGGCTGGCCGCCTGGTGCGCGGGGCGGTTAAAAATCGCCGCAGCCCGGCAGCAACTGGCGGCGTTGCTTGGCGACGCCGGGGCTGTCTGCTACTATGACGAGGGGGTCCTGCGGGACGCCACCGTGGGGGAGCTGGCCCGACAGGCCCTGGCGGCCCTGGGCCCGGAAGAGAGTTGAACCTGCCGACAAGGTTTTGAATAACAGGCATTGCCGAAGAGGAGAGGTACGATCATGTTTCTGTTAATCGTTGGGTTTGTCGCCGGAACCCTGGTGGGCTACAAGTACCCCGAACAGGTGGGCAAAGTGGTGGACGGCACCAAGAAGCTGTTCAATGACCTGAAGGACAAGCTGACCAAAAAGGAGACTCCGCCCTCCGCCTGATTTGCCGCCGCGACAGTGGTGTCTGCAAGGCAACCTGCCCGGCCCGGAAAGGGCCGCCCCTGACAAGGAAAACCCTGCCCCGGGGCGGGATCAAACCCCGCCCCGGCGACATCGGGGTGTCGAACAGGTCTTTCGGGGGTGAGGGCCGGGGGTCACAGACCCCTGGCCCCTCCCCCACCTTAACTTTTGGAAACCGTCAGCCCGAAGCCAGGCCGATCACCGCGCCCTGGCGGCCGGTGAGGCGCTCGCGCCGATAAGAGAAGAATTCCGCCGGCCGGCAGCGGGTGCACAGCCCCGCCACTTCGAGGTGCTGCAGCCGCAGCCCCGCCTCCAGGAGCTGGTCCCGGCTCAGGCGCCAGAGGTCGAAATACCCCGGCCGCACCTGGTAGTCCCAAAAGGTGCGGGGAAATTCCTGCCGATAGTTGACGAATTGGGCGCAGCACGGCCCCAATCCGGGGCCGATGCCGGCCAACAGCGCCTGGGGGCGGGAGCCCCATTCCTTCACCAGACGCGCCACCGCCTGTCCCAGAACGTTCTGCACCTGCCCCCGCCAGCCGCAGTGGACGTTGGTCGCCACCCGGCGCTCCGGGTCGTAGAGCAGCACCGCCTGGCAATCGGCCTGCTTGATGAGCAGCCCCACTCCCGGGGTGGCGGTGATGAGAATGTCCGCTTCCGGGAGTTCTTCGCCCTCGCCCGGGGCCTCCCCCTCTTCCACCACCCTGTCGGTGTTGCCGTGCACCTGGCAGGCGCCGGCCAGGTGCGCCAGCCCCAGGGCCTCCCGGACCCGGCGCCGGTTTTCCAGCACGTCGGCGCGCCGGTCGCCCACCGCAAAGCTGAGATTGAGGCCGGCGAACGCCCCGCGGCTTACTCCCCCTTCCCGGGTGAACACCCCGTGCACCAGACCGGCCCGGCCCGACAGGAGGGGAAACTGATAACAGCCCAGCCCGGCCACCAGGATTTTCATCACCGGCATAGCTTTTGACCTCCGGCGCTCTGTTCACTTCTCCCGGGCCACCACCATCAGTCCCAGGGAAAGCCAGAAGGCCTCCCGGAGGCGCCTGAGCACGCTGAAGGCGGCTCCCAGGGCGGCCCCCAGCCGGAAGCCCATTGCCAGCAGGATGTTGCCCCCCTCCTGGACGCCCACCGCCGCGGGGATGAAGAATCCCAGGGCGGTGAAGAGCATGGCCAGGGCGTCCAGGCAGAGGGCCAGGGGCCAGGAGATGGGGTGCCCCAGGGCCTGAAACATGACGTAAACCTCGACGCCGTGCAGCACCCAGCTGAGGAAAAAAAGGGTGAAGGCCAGGACGCAGCGCCCCGGATGTTCCCGATAAAAGGTGGCCAGGCGGGCGTCCAGGCCGTTGAGGGAGCCCTCCCTGGCCTTGAGGGCGGCAGGGCAGACGCCCAATTTATCGAGAAGGCGCATGCTGACACCGCAGGGATTGCGGACCTGGATGATCAGGAAAGCAATCCCCGCAGCCCCCAGCGCCCCGGCCCCCAGGGTCAACAGGCCCAGGTGCGAGGCGGCTTCGGGAAGGAGCCAGGGCGCCATCGCCAATCCCATGACGATGTAGAGCACGAGGCTCAGGACCAGGATGCCCTTGTGAATCACCACCGAGGCAGTGGCGTCGGGAAAGCTCACGCCGGCCTGGGTGAGCCGCGCCGCCTTGAAGGCCTCGCCCCCCAGGGAGGCGGTGGGCGTGAGCTGGTTCAGGGCCTCCCCCGCTAGACGCAGCCAGAAGAGCCGGGTGAGGGAGGGCCGGGTGCGGGGGTCCAGGAGCAGGTAGCGCCAGGAGACGGCTTCCAGCCAATTCACCAGACCGTAGGGGATGAGGATGAGGGGCCACCAGGCCCAGCCCACCCGGAGAAGATGCTCAGCCAACACCCCCCAGCCCACCTGGTGGAGCATCCACACCAGGAAAGCCGCGCCTACGGCCAGCAGCAGGAGGGTGAGGCGGCGCATAAAGTTACCCCCGGGGCGCGGGGGGCCGCCGCATCAGCAGCACCAGGGGCAGCAGGCACAGGAAGAGGATGGTGAAAAACCAGTAGTCGTCGCAGAAGGCCAGCATGTTGGCCTGGCGCTGCACCTCGCCGTAGAGGGCGGCCATGGCCTCCCGGCCCTCCCAGGGGCGCCAGTCCGGACCCAACTGGGGGAACAGGGAGCCGACCCGCTGCTGCCACTCCTGGAAAGCGGGAGACAGAGGGTTGATGCGCTCCACCAGGCGGGTCTGGTGGAACTGGGCCCGCCGGGACAGCAGCGTGGTGGCCGTGGCGATGCCGAAGCTGCCCCCCAGGTTGCGCATCAGGTTGAAGATGCCGGTGGCGTTGCCCATCTTCTCCTGGGGAATGCGGCTCATGGTGAGGGTGGTCAGCGAGACGAAGGTGGTCCCCAGGCCGAACCCCTGGATGAACCGGGGAAACCAGGCGGTGAAATAGTCGATCTGGGTGTTGTATTGGCTCATAAGATAGACCGCCAGGGCGTTGATGGCCAGCCCCAGGGCCACCAGCCAGCGGTTGTCGATGACCTGGGTGAGCCGGCCGACGATGGGCATGATGATGAGAGAGCCGATACCGCCGTAGGCCAGGGCCCAGCCCGCCGTGGTGGCATCGTAGCCCATCAGGGTCTGGAGGTAAAGGGGCAGAAGCACGATACTGCCGTAAAGCACGAACCCGAAAAAGAACATGATGATGGTGCCCGCGGCGTAATTGCGCTCCTTGAACAGGCGCAGCTCCACCACCGGTTCCCTGGTCTTGAGCTCCCAGTAGATGAGGAGCGCCATGGCCGCCACGGAGGTGATGGACAACCGGACGATGAAGGCGGAGGAGAACCAGTCCTCCCGTTCGCCCTTGTCCAGGACGATCTGCAGCGCCCCCAGGGCCACCACCAGGAGGCCCAGCCCCAGGTAGTCGATGCGGCCGGCCCGCTGGCCCCGCACGTAGTCCGGGTCGTAAATGAAGAAATAGGTCATCACCAGAGACAGCAGGCCCACGGGCAGGTTGATGTAAAAAGCCCAGCGCCAGCTCAGGTTGTCGGTGATCCAACCGCCCAATACCGGCCCGACGATGGGCGCCAGGACCACCCCCAGGCCCCAGAGGGCCATGGCCATGCCCCGCTCTTTCACCGGAAAGGTTTCCAGCAGGATGGCCTGGGAGATGGGTTGGAGCGCCCCGCCGCCGACGCCCTGGAAGATGCGAAAGATGATGAGAGAACCCAGGGTGGGGGCCGAGCCGCAGAGCACCGAGGTAAAGGTGAACAGGGCCAGGCAGATCATCAGGAAGCGCTTGCGGCCGAACAGCGCCGACAGCCAGCCGGTGATGGGCAGCACGATGGCGTTGCTGATGAGATAGGAGGTGAGCACCCAGGTGGCTTCGTCCACCCCGGCGGAGAGGCTGCCGGCCATGTGCGGCAGGGCCACGTTCACCACCGTGGTGTCGACGATCTCCATGAAGGTGCCCGCCATCACGGCGATGGTGACGAGCCACTTGTTGACGGCCGGCGGCTGGGGAGGGGCGGTTTGGGACATGGTGGTGGTATGGGTAATGATTGCGAGGGAGGGGGCCAGGGGTTTCCACAGGCTGGAAAGCCTGTGCCACCGGCCCCTGCCCCCTCCCTCAGACTCCCTGCCCCGACTCCTTAAGGTTTTTTTGGTGGCATGGGCATTTCGCCCGTGCGGGTGCACAGGCTGGAAGCCCGCGCCACCATCATCTTCCGCGGGTTGGGAGGGGGGTCTGGGGGAAGGGCGGGTGCATCACCCCCCCCGGCCCTCTTCCCGCCTGCTCCTTTCCCCCTCTCCCCACCGACAAGAGCCGCGGGCCGGAGCGGTCCCGGGTGTCGATGGTGACATAGGAAGACATGCCCAGGCGCAGCGGCAGGTTTTCCGGGAAGGGCGGTTGCAGCTTGATCCGGACCGGCACGCGCTGCACCACCTTGACCCAGTTGCCCGTGGCATTCTCCGGCGGCAGCAGGGAAAAGACCGCGCCGGTGCCGCTGGTGATGGAATCCACCCGTCCGGTCAGTTTCAGGTCCGGGTAGGCGTCCACCGTCACCCTGGCGGGCTGGCCCAGGTGCACGTGGGTGAGCTGAGTTTCCTTGAAATTGGCGTCGATCCACAGCGCCGGGTAATCCAGGGGGACCAGCATCATGAGCGGCTGGCCGGGCTGCACCCAGTTGCCGACCTTGACCTGCCTTCTGGTGATGTAGCCGGCGAACGGCGCCGTCAGCCTGGTATAGGAGAGGTTGAGGCGGGCCTGCGTAAGCATGGCCCGGGCCTGTTTCACCGCGGGCTGCTCCTCCAGGGGGATGGTGGTGGCCCCGCCGATGGTCGCCAGGGCTTCCCGCTGCTCCTGTTGGGCCTGCTCCAGTTCGGCCTGGGCCACCTTGAGCTGAGTCTCCACCCGGTCCAGGGTCTGGCGGGGGATGGTGCGCCGCTCATAGAGACTGGCATAGCGCCGCTGGTCGATGACGGCCTGGCGGAGCTGGGCCTGGGCCTGGGCCACCTTGGCCCGGGCGGTGCCCACCTTGACGTAGCGTTGGCCCAGCTCCTGTTTCAGGCGCAGCAGATCGGCCTCGGCCTGGGCCACGGCCACCTCGAAATCCTGGGCCTCCAGGATGAGGAGCGTCTGCCCGGCCTTGACGGCTTCGTTGTTGTCCACCAGCACCCGGGCCACCCGTCCCGGCACCCGGGCCGAGACCTGGCCCACGTGGCCTGAGACGTAGGCGTCGTCGGTGCTGACGTAGCGGCCGGTGTAGTGCCAGTAATAAGCTGCGCCCGCTCCGACCAGGGCCAGGAGGAGCGCCGCCAGGGCGATGCGGAAGACGGGCTTACGGAGCATTGCTGCGGTTGTCGGCGGGAGCCAGGCTGTGGATGGCGCCCAGGGCCCACAGCATCTGGGCCTTGGCCATCTGGTGGTCATAGAGGGCGTTGAAATAATTGACCCGGGTCTTGGTGAGCAGGGTCTGGGCGTCGATGACCTCGGTGGCGGTGCCCACCTGCTCCTTGTAGCGCTCCTCGTTGAGGCGCAGGTTCTCTTCGGCCTGGGTGACCGCCTTCTCCGTCACCCTGATGCGTTCCCCGGTCTCCTGGACGGCCAGGTGGGCGGTCTGCACGTCCAGGCGCACCTGCTCGTCCAGATCCCGGTGGCGCACCTTGAGCTGATTCAGCCGCTCCTGGGCCTGGCGCACCTGAGCCCGGGTGTCCAGACCCGTGAACAGGCTCCAGCGCATGCCGAAAATGGCGAAATACTGGTGGTCGTGCAGGGTGAAGGCGTTCTGCTGGTAGGTGTGGCCTCCCTGAAAATAAAAGAGCGGGAAGTGCCTGGCCCGGGCCTGGGTGACCGCCTTCTCCCCCTGCTGGATGCGGCTCACCGCACTTTTGAGGTCGCTGCGCCGGCGCCGGGCCGCGTCGGTGGCCTCTTCCAGCCTGCCCGGCAAATCCGCCTGCACCTTCTCTTCCTCCAGGCTGAGGTGGTGGGCGATGGGCAGCCCCAGCACCTTGTTCATGGCGCTCTTCAGGTTGATGACGTCGTTGTTGGCGGTGATGAGGCGCTGGGCCGCGTCGGCGGAGGCCACCTCCGCCTGGAGCACGTCGTTGTAAGTGGCCACCCCATGGTCGTACAGGTCCCGGGCGACCCGCAGGTGCTCCTTGAGCTGCACCACCTCCTGCCGGGCCACGTTGACCATTTTCTCCGCCCGCAGCACCTTGAAGTACCCCTGGCAGACCCCCAGGAAGATATTGTCCCGGGTCTGGAGGCTGTCCAGGCGGGTGGCCTCCTTGCCCAGCACCGCGGCCTGGTAGCGGGAGGGCGTGGCCCAGAAGTCGAAGAGCAATTGCTCCACCGCCACCTTGGTGCTCCAGAAATTGCGGTCGGTCATGGGGAACACCACCGGCGGCGCCCCCGGGATCGCCGTGGAGGTGACCTTCATCTTGGTGGGATTGTCAAAGATGGTCTGGCTCACTTCAGACTTCACCTGGGGCAGAAAACCGGACCGGGCCCGCACCACCTCCTGGTCGGCGATGAGTTCCTCCAGGCGGCTGAGCTGCAGGGCGGGATTGGCCTTGGCGGCCAGGCGCAGGGCCTCCTTCAGGTTCAGGCGGCGGGGCGGCTCCTGGGCCGGAACCGGCAGGGCCGCCGCCCCCCACAGCAGCCACCCCGCCAGCAGCAGCGCCTTCAGACGGCCGGACGTCATGGCTTAACCTCCCCGGCTCCGGACCGGTCGGCCCTGAGGAAGCCGGAAAAGACGATGGCCGACACCACGGGCAGGGCCTGTCGCACCGCGTCCCGGCCCCCGCCGGCCATCTGGTACAACCCCACCGCCCGCACCAGCCCCCGCAGGAGAAAGGTGAGGAGCGCCGGGTCGGCGGCAATGAAGTCCCCCCGGGCCATGCCCTCGGCGAAAAGCCGGGCGAAGAGGGCCAGCACCCGCCGCTCCACCGCGAGGACCTGGTTGTCCCGGCCCTCCCCCCGGCGGCCGCCGGCGAAAATGGTCCTCAGGTAGAGGGGAAACAGCACCCGCTCCCGTTCCAGGTATTGCATGAGCATGGCCAGCGCCTGATCCAGCTTGGCGGGCGGGGCCGACGCCGCCGCCAGGATGGCGGTCAGCTCGCTCTCCATCTGCTCCCCCACCTGACTCAACAGGGCCTGGAGCAGGTCTTCTTTGCTGCGGAAATAAAGGTACAGGGTCCCCTTGGCCAAGCCGGCCCGGGCGGCGATATCCTCCATGGTCACCGCTTCGGAGCCCCTTTGCTCCAGGAGTTGCCGGGTCGCGGCCAAAATCTCCCGGGTGCGGAACTGGGTAAGAACTTCCTTCTTGGTGGTCCGGGGAGTCTGCATTGTTGACTGATGGGTCATTTAATTGACTATAGAGTCATAATGCCATTTTCCGGCTCTTGTCAAGAAAAACTTGCCAAACCGCCCCTGCCTTGGTCAAAATAATATCCAGAATCAAATGCATCCATCCCCGAGGGAGGCAAAATGGACCGACGGGAATTCCTCAAGCGTTTGGCGGTGATGGGCGTCGCAGCCGGAGCCGCCCGGCTGGTCATGCCCGAAGAGCTGTGGGCCATGGCCCCCCTGGACAAACCCCAGCCCCTGGTGGCCAAAGTGCAGGGGGCCCATTTCGCCAACATCACCAGCGACGCCGTTCAGGCCCTGGGAGGGATGAAGAAATTCGTCAACCCCGGCGAAATGGTGGTGGTCAAGCCCAACATGGCCTGGGACCGGACCCCGGAAATGGCCGCCAACGCTCACCCCGACGTGGTGCGGCGGGTGGTGGAGATGTGTCTGGAGGCCGGCGCCAAGCAGGTCAAGGTCCTGGACCACACCTGCCACGACGCCCGCAAGGCCTACGCCAACAGCGGCATCCAGGCCGCGGTGCAGGGTCTCAAGGACCCCCGCGCGGTGGTGGAGTTCGTGGACGAGCGCCGCTTCGTGGAAGTTAAGGCCGAGAAGGCCAAGTCCCTGAAAAAATGGTACTATTATAAAGACATCCTGGAGGCCGACCGCTTTATCAACATCCCCATCGCCAAACACCACAGTGAGGCCCGCCTCACCCTCTGCCTGAAGAACATGATGGGGGCCATCGGCGGCTGGCGGGGACGCACCCACGTGGGCCTGCACCAGAACATCGCCGACATGAACCTGGTGCTGCGGCCGGACCTGCACATCCTGGACGCCACCCGCATCCTGCTGCGCAACGGACCCTCCGGGGGCGACGTCAAGGACGTGGCGGTGAAGAACCTGGTCTTCGCCGGCGCCGACCCCGTGGCCCTGGATTCTGTGGGGGCCGGCCTCTTCGACCTGAAGCCCGGAGACATCGGCCACATCGTCAAGGCCCATGAACTGGGACGGGGCGAAATGGACCTGACCAGGATCAAGTTCGTCTGAGTTCCATGGAGGACGGGGCTGCTCAGGAGAGAAAGAGGGGGGTGCTCAGATAACGCTCCCCGGTGCTGGGGAGGATGACAACCATAACTTTGTCACGATTCTCAGGGCGGCGGGCCACCTGCAGGGCGGCCAGGACGGCGGCGCCCGAGGAAATGCCGCACAGAATGCCCTCCCGCCCGGCCACCTGCCTGGCCGTCTCCATCGCCTCGTCGTCGGCCACGGCGATGATCTCGTCAATGACCCGGAGGTTCAGCACCCCGGGCACAAACCCCGCGCCGATGCCCTGAATCCGGTGCGGTCCGGCCGGACCGCCGGAGAGCACCGGCGACGCGGTCGGCTCCACCGCCACCGCCTGAAAGGACGGCTTGCGGGCTTTGATGACCTCCGCCACCCCGGTGATGGTGCCGCCGGTGCCCACCCCGGCCACCAGGATGTCCACCTTTCCCCGGGTGTCCCGCCAGATTTCCTCCGCGGTGGTGCGCCGGTGCATCTCGGGATTGGCGGGATTGTTGAACTGATCGGGCAGGTAGGCCCCAGGGGTCTCCGAGACGATTTCCCGGGCTCTCTTGACTGCCCCGGTCATCCCTTCACTCCCGGGCGTCAGGATCACCTCCGCGCCCAGGTGCTTCAGGAGCCGGCGACGCTCCAGGCTCATGGTCTCGGGCATGGTGAGGATGAGGCGGTAGCCCCGGGCGGCGCACACAAAGGCCAGGGCGATGCCGGTGTTGCCGCTGGTGGGTTCGACTATCAGGCCGCCGGGGCGGATGAGCCTTTGGGCCTCGGCCGCCAGCACCATGGCCGCACCGATGCGGTCCTTGACGCTCCCCAGGGGGTTCATGGACTCCAGCTTGGCCAGCACCGTGACCCCCAGCCCCCGGGCGAGGGCGTCCAGGCGCACCAGGGGAGTGCGTCCCACGGCGTCGGTGATGCGGAGATAAGGGGGACCCACGGGGATCATGGTCCCCCGAGGGCCCGGACCCGCCGCCCACGGCCGTCCTGAAAGATCAGATCCGGTTTCTTGAGGAACACCTTGGTGTCCGGCGGCACCGACTCGGTAAGCCAGACATTGCCGCCGATGACGCTGCGGGCCCCGATGACCGTGCGGCCCCCCAGAATGGTGGCCCCGGCGTAAACTATGACGTCGTCCTCCACGGTGGGATGGCGTTTTTGCGTCCTCAGAGCATCCACTTTGTCCCGAGGCACGGACAGGGCCCCCAGGGTCACCCCCTGATAGAGGCGCACCCGCCTGCCGATTTCCGTGGTCTCCCCGATGACCACGCCGGTGCCGTGGTCGATGAAGAAGCTCTCACCGATGCAAGCCCCGGGGTGAATGTCAATGCCCGTCAGACTGTGAGCGTATTCCGTCATGATGCGGGGGATGAGGGGCGTCTGTTGCCGGTGAAGCTGATGGGCCACGCGGTGGACGGTCACGGCGAACAGGCCGGGGTAGCAATAAATGATTTCGTCAAAGCTTTTGGCGGCCGGGTCCCCCTCATAGGCGGCCCGCACATCCATGGCCAACATGGCCCTGAGGTCCTTCAGCCGCCGCATGAAATGGACCGCCTCTTGCCGCCCCCGCTCCTGGCAGCGGCTGCAGGGCAGCCCGTACCGCAGGCACTCGTGCCGCAGGGACAGGGTGATTTGCCGGGAGAGTACTTCAAAAAACCCCACCGCCTCCTGGCCCAGGTAATAGTTCAGATTGACCTCATCCAGGCGCCTGGGGCTGAAATACCCGGGAAAGAGGAGCCGGTAGGCCCTCCGGATGATGTCGATCACCGCTTTCCGGGAAGGAATGGGTTCCGGTCCTATGTGGTGAAAGCTTTCTGGTTCCCGGCAGGTCTCGGCCAACTGGCTGACAATCAAAGGGATTTCCTCCAGGTAGGCTTGCCCGGCCCTTGCCTCGACTTTGCACTCCTCTTTTTTTCCTCGGTCTGATTCCAGCATCGGCGCCGTTCTCCTCAGGGTCGGATTGACTTGCCGTTGCCCCAGGGGCAGGTTTTTTTTTATATGGGCGGTTTTTTTTTGCTTGCTCTTGATTTATATCAATTTTATATAGAATATTATAATATATTTTCTGAAATCAAGTTTTTTCCAAAGGCGGTCATCAGCTTTATGAAGGCTCACCAGGATTATTTATCGGGAACCCGGCCCCGGTTTCTGGGTCATGCCCTGGAAGAGGAGGAGCTGGCGGCGGCGATTATGGCCCGGAAAGCGGCTCTGGGCCGGGAGCTCCTGATTCTGACGCACCATTACCAGCGGCCGGAGATCGTCGCGTTGGGAGATTACCGGGGCGATTCCTTCGGCCTCTCCCAAAAGGCTGCGGCCAACCGGGAGGCCCGGCACATTGTTTTCTGCGGGGTGCATTTCATGGCGGAAAGCGCCGCCATCCTGGCCCAACCCCACCAGACGGTGCAGATTCCCGACCCCCAGGCGGGCTGCCTGATGGCCGACATGGTGGCCCTGGAGGCGGTGGAGCTGGCCTGGGAGGAACTGGCCCAGGTGATTGACCCCGCCGGCCTCGTTCCCCTGGCATACATGAATTCCGAGGCTGCGCTGAAGGCCTTTTGCGGCAGCCGGGGCGGCTTGGTGTGCACCTCCGCCAATGCCGGGCAGGCCCTTGCATGGGGCCTCCGGCGGGGAGAGCGGGTGTTTTTCTTCCCGGACCAGCATCTGGGGCGCAACACCGGCTGCCGGCTGGGCCTGGCGCCAGAGGAGATGGTGGTGTGGGACCCGGAAGCCCCCCTGGGGGGCAACCGCCCCGAGGCGCTGCGCCGGGCCCGGCTCATCCTGTGGGACGGCCATTGCCACGTGCACACCCGCTTCCAGGTGGAGCATGTCCTGGCCATGCGCCAGGCTTATCCCGACGCCCGGGTGGTGGTGCACCCGGAGTGCACCGCCCCGGTGGTTGACCTGGCCGACGCCAGCGGCTCCACCGGTTTCATCGTCAACTACGTGCGCCAGGCGCCCCCCGGCGCCACCATCATCATCGGCACGGAAATCAACCTGGTGCATCGCCTGGCCATGACATATCCGGACCGCCGGGTGCTGGACCTGGCCTACTCCCTGTGCCCCAACATGTTCAGAATCACCCTGGATAAGCTGCTGGCCGCCCTGGAACAGCCGGGCGAGCGGCACGTGGTGACGGTGTCCGAGGAGGTGCGGGACCACGCCCGCATCGCTTTGCAGCGCATGCTGGATCTGAAACCCTGAGGCTCCGGAGGATCGCCCGATGAGGAAGAAAGACTGGAAAGGAGAAGTCCATGGCCAAGACGATTCAGGAAATCAACCACAAGATCAAAACCGGCCGGGCCGTGGTGGTCACCGCCGAGGAAATCCTCGAAGTGGTGAAGGCCAAAGGCCCCAAACAGGCGGCGGCCCAGGTGGATGTGGTCACCACCGGCACCTTCGCGCCCATGTGTTCCTCCGGGGCTTATGTCAACCTGGGGCATGCCCAGCCGCGCATGAAGATGGGGGGCGGGCGGGTCACCCTGAACGACGTCCCGGTCTATGCCGGTTTCGCCGCGGTGGACCTCTTCATCGGCGCCACCGCCATTCCTGACGACGACCCCCGCAACAAGGTCTTTCCCGGGGCGTTCCCCTATGGGGGCGGCCATGTCATCGAGGACCTGGTGGCGGGAAAGGACCTGCGCCTGACGGCCGGCGCCTACGGCACCGACTGCTACCCCCGCAAGGCCCTGGACACCCTGACCCGTCTGGCGGACATGAACGAAGCCGTGCTCTTCAATATGCGCAATGCCTATCAGAACTACAACGTGGCCGTGAACCTTTCGGAGCGCGTGCTCTACACCTATATGGGGGTGCTCCAACCCCGGCTGCGCAACGCCAATTACTGCACTGCGGGCCAATTGAGCCCTCTCCTGAACGATCCCCTCTATCGCACCATCGGCGTGGGGACCCGCATCTTCCTGGGCGGCGGCGTGGGCTACGTGGTGAGCCAGGGGACGCAGCACAATCCCGGGGTGCGCCGCACGGAACGGGGACTGCCCCGGGTGGGCTCCGGCACCCTGGCCGTCACCGGGGACCTGAAGCGGATGAGCCCGCGCTGGCTGAGAGGCGCCTCTTTCACGGGCTACGGCGTCACCCTGACCGTGGGCCTGGGCATCCCCATCCCCATCCTGGATGAGGAGATGCTTTACTACACCTCCGTCAGCGACGCCGACATCGTGGGGCCGGTGGTGGACTACAGCGAGGCTTACCCCCACGGCAAGGCGGAAATCCTGGCGGAGGTCACGGTGGCCGAACTCAGGTCCGGGGAAATCACCCTCAACGGCAAGAAGGTGGCCACCGCCGGCCTCTCTTCCTACGCCCGGGCCCGGGAAGTGGCGCAGCTGCTGAAGGACTGGATTGCGGCGGGAGAGTTCCTGCTGGACGAACCCCTGGACCACCTGCCCGGGCCGGAATCGGGCTACGCCTTTAAGCCCCTGACGGAGCGGCCGGCGGCTTCCTCCGGAGACCGCGGCTAATTTTCGCTTCGAGCAAGAGGACTGCGCCATGCCGAAAAAATTGGTTTTACATTTTCCGCCCCATCTCATCGACCAACCCATCACCTACCGGCTCATCAAGGATTTCGGTCTTGTGGTCAACATCTTGCGGGCCCGCATCACCCCCCGGGAGTGGGGCCGCATGGTGGTGGAGCTGACCGAAGACGGCGGCCGTTGGCAGGACGCCATGGATTTTCTGGCCGAGGCGGGGGTGGGGGTGGAGCCCCTGGCCCGGGAAGTGCTCCGGCACGAAGAGCGCTGCATCCACTGCACCGCCTGCGTGGCCCCCTGCCCCACCAAGGCCCTGGACGTGCCGGACCGTTACCTCATGGAGGTGGCCTTCGACCAGGACCGCTGCATCGCCTGCGAAATCTGCCAGAAGGTCTGCCCTTACCAGGCCATGGAGATCCTGTTTGATTGAATGAAATGCTCACGGCCACGTTGGGGCCATGAGCATTTCATAACAGCCGCGCCCGGGCCGATGGCCCACCCATAACACATGAAAAGGCCGGTGGGGCGGGCGTCCCTGCCGGCCCTCAGCGCCTACCAATGGTGCGTGAGACGCACCCTACGGAAGGACTTTTCAAGACAGTTACTCATGGGCCTGAGGCCCACTCACAAAGCATGAAAAGTTCGGTAGGGTGGGCCTCTGTATCAACCACAACCAATTGATAATACATCACAAAACGCACCATACAAAAAACTTTTCATAGCAGTTACTCATGAGCCTGGGGCTCACCCGCAAAGCATGAAAAGTTCGGTAGGGTGGGCCTTTGTATCAACCACAACCAATTGATAATACATCACAAAACGCACCATACAAAAAACTTTTCATAGCAGTCCCCCATGGGCCGCCGGCCCACCCATAACATATGAAAAGATGTTTAGGATATTATGTAAACTAAGCATTAACCCTTATGTCGGACAACATGTTGATATCATGCACTATTTATGATTTCCTCGCGAACTTTTCATAGCAGTTCCTCATGAGCCTTTGGCCCACCCATAAATTATGAAAAGTTAAGCATGGTTACGGTGCGCAGTGCGCACCCTAACAAAACTTTTCGGAGCAGATCCTCTGAATATTCTGGCCTCCATGTAGGGTGCGCACCGCGCACCATGAAAGAGGTTGGAATCCTGCAGAGCGTTTTCAAAACCGCCGCCCTTTCCCATTACAAAGGGATAATTTTGCAAGAGCCTCAGTATGTTAGAGAAAACGGCGCTAAGGGGAGGGGAGGAGTTCATTCCCCCGGCCTTCCCCCCGTCTTTTTCCTCAGTTGCCACCATTCCCGCCAGGCGGCCACTCCCAGGTAGGTGAACCAGGCCAGGGAGAGGCACGCCACGACCAGGCCCCACCATTGTTCCGACCTCAGCGTCTGGAAGCGGAAGCGGCGCTCCTTCACCCAGGCGGGAATCTGGTCCAGGGGCCAGCCCCGCTCCCGGGCCAGGTTGAGGAAGAGGTTTTCATCGAAGAGCGGGAAGGAGTGGAAACCCTGGACCAGCGTGTAGATCACCATGAGGGCCACGCCCGCCAGGGTGGCCAGGCCGGTGTAGAAGCGGAAGGGATGGGGCCAGACGGCCAGCAGGGCCAGGCCCCCCAGCGCCAAAATCCAGTAGCCCGGCGGCGCAAACGGCAGGGCCTGGAGAAACACGGCGGCCACCACCGCCAAAGCGCTTTGCCCCAGGAGCATCGCCCAGGGCCACCGGACGCGCCCGCGCTGCCGGGCCCGGCGTCGGTCCGCCGCCTGCCACCAGGCCTCCACCTGCTCCCGCACCGCGGCAAAATTCTCCGGCGTGCAGTAGAGGCGAATGACCACCCGCCAGGAGTTCATCAGGCTGATGACGTGCTGGGGGGCATGGATGTTGAGGCGCTCCACCTGCGGCCAGGTGATGCCCACCTCCTCCTGGGCCATGCCCAGCAACCCGGCCCCGGCCACCCCGGGTTTGCCGGCCAGCAGCCCCAGGATGACGGCCAGGCGGTTGGCCACTTTCCCCCGGCGGCTGCCGCTTACCGCCACTGCCCCTTGGGGATCAAGATGAAATTGCATGGGAAAGCGGTTGCCGAAAAAGAGCAGCATCACCAGCACCATCAACACCAGTAATCCCAAACAGCAGACGACCACCAGTTGGGCCAAACCGGTCATGGCGCGCAGGTCGAAGCGGTCCGTCAGCAGCAACATCCCCTGCATCAGGAACAGCATGATCAGGGTGGTGATCCCCACGATCTTGAAAAGGTCGTAAAGGATGAAGCGATTGGTTAGGAGGGGGACGTTGATCTCCCAGTCGGTCGTCGGGCCTTCGGCCATCTGCTTCACCTTGGAACCGCCGCCGCCTGCCGGCGCGCCTGTGATGAACCCGCCGGGACCACAGGGGACAACGGGGAATTGCCGGGCTTCGTTGGTGGATAATCCATCATTCGGTCAACCGGTGGGGAAAATCAAGGAATTTTCCGTTCCCTGCCAAATCCACGGCCTTTTTGAAAATATCGACGTCCGGAACCGGCCGCCCCCAAAACTTCCCTTGACAGTCCCGGCAAAAGCTGGTAGTGTAATTGCCAGCAAGAGCTTGGATCCGAAATTTTTGCGGACTGAGACTCTCACGGTGGAGACCGCCCTGCCCGGAGATCAGTCCGGGCTTTTTTTATGGAAATCATCAGCGATTCCGGGGCCATGCAGGAGCAGGCGCGCGCCTGGCGGACCGAGGGGCGGACCATCGCCTTCGTGCCCACCATGGGTTATTTCCATCAGGGGCACCTGAGCCTGATGCGCTACGGTCGGGAGCAGGGCCGGCGGCTGGTGGTGAGCCTCTTCGTCAACCCCGCCCAGTTCGGCCCCAGCGAGGACCTGGACCGCTACCCCCGGGACCTGGAGCGGGACGCGGGCCTGGCCGCGGCCGAGGGCGTGGACGTGCTTTTTACGCCCACGGCCGGGGACATGTACCCCTCGGGCTACCAGACCTACGTGGAGGTGGGGGAACTGAGCCGGGGGCTGTGCGGGGCCTCCCGGCCCGGACATTTCCGGGGCGTGGCCACGGTGGTGCTGAAGCTGTTCAACCTGGCGGCCCCGGATGTGGCCGTGTTCGGCGAAAAGGACTACCAGCAGCTCCGGGTCATCCAGCAGATGGCGGCGGACCTGAACCTGCCCGTCCGGGTGGTGGGCCGGCCCATCGTCCGGGAGCCGGACGGCCTGGCCCTGAGTTCCCGCAACACCTATCTCAGCATCGAGGAACGCCGGGCCGCCCTGTCCCTCATCCAGGGCCTCAACGCCGCCGCGGCGCGGGCCGCCGGGGGCGAGCGCCGGGCCGAAGCGCTCCTGGGTGCGGCCCGAGCCGTCATCACCGCCTCCCCCCTGGTCCGCCTGGACTACCTGGAACTGGCGGACCCGGACACCCTGAAACCGGTGGAACGCCTTCAAGGGGCCGCCCGCCTGCTTACGGCGGCCTGGGTGGGGGCCACCCGCCTTATCGACAACATCCTCATCGAGGGGGATTGAATTATGTGGCGCCACATGCTCAAGTCCAAGATTCACCGGGCCACCATCACCGACGCCAACCTGACCTACGAGGGCTCCCTCACCATCGACGCCGACCTGATGCGGGCCGCGGACATCATCCCGTATGAGATGGTGCACGTTTACAACATCAACAACGGCGAGCGCTTCGAGACCTACGCCATCGAGGGCCCGGCCGGCAGCGGGGTCATGTGCCTGAACGGCGCCGCGGCCCGCAAGGGGGTCCCCGGCGATCTGATCATCGTCACCACCTTTGCCGCCTACGCCGCCGAGGAACTGCGGCAGCACCAGCCCAAGATCGTCCTGGTGAATCATCAGAACCGGCGCCGGGAACTGGCGGCCCTGCCGTAAAGTTCTTGCTTTCTTTCCGCAGACTCGGATAAAATTTGTGGGTTTATGAGGGGGACTCGCGTCCCCCGGCGATTTTTTTCAAGGAGCCCATTGATGTCCCATGCAGATTTTCTCTTCACCTCCGAGTCGGTGACGGAGGGGCATCCCGACAAAGTGGCGGACCAGATCTCCGACGCCATCCTGGACGCCATCATCGCCCAGGATAAATTCGCCCGGGTGGCGTGCGAGACCCTGGTCACCACCGGCTTGGCCTTTATTGCGGGGGAGATCACCACCACCGCCCGGGTGGACATGCCGGACATCGTCCGGGCGACCATCAAGGAGATCGGCTACAGCGATTCCTCCATGGGGTTCGACTGGGAAACCTGCGCGGTGCTGGCCTCCATCGACCGGCAGTCCCCGGATATCGCCCAGGGTGTGGAAGGCCGGGGCCTGACCCCGGAACAGGGGGCCGGCGACCAGGGACTGATGTTCGGTTATGCCTCCGATTCCACGGAAAACTTCATGCCTATGCCCATCTGGTTCGCCCATCGCTTGGCGGAACGGTTGGCCAAGGTGCGCAAAGACGGCACTCTGCCTTTTTTGCGGCCCGACGGCAAGACCCAGGTGACGGTGCGTTACGAGAACGGCGTCCCCAAGTCCATCCACACCGTGGTCATCGCCGCGCAGCACAACCCCGACGTCACTCGCAAGGCCTTGGAAGAAGCCATCATTGAAGAGGTCGTCAAAAAGACCATCCCGGCGGCTCTGCTCCAGGAGAATCCCCGCTATCTGGTAAACACCACGGGCAAGTTCGTGGTGGGCGGACCGCTGGCCGACTGCGGCATGACCGGCCGCAAGATCATCGTCGACACTTACGGCGGCCGGGGCTACCACGGCGGCGGGGCTTTTTCCGGCAAGGACCCCACCAAGGTGGACCGCACCACCTCCTATATGCTGCGCCACGTGGCCAAGAACGTGGTGGCCGCGGGCCTGGCCAAGCGCTGCGAAGTCCAGGTGGCCTACTCCATCGGCCTGCCCGACCCCCTGTCCATCATGGTCTACACCTACGGCACCAGCGTGGTGTCCGACGAGAAAATCCTGGAATTGATCAAGGACACCTGGAGCTTCAAGCCCGCCGCCATGATCCAGTACCTGGACATGCAGCGCCCCATTTTCAAGAAGACCGCGGCTTACGGGCATTTCGGCCGCACCGACCCGGACTTCACCTGGGAGTATTTGAACAAGGTGGAAATCTTGAGAGACAAAGTCGGGATAAAGCCCGCCGCCTGCCAATGTTGACGGAGACACCATGAATTTTGACGTCAAAGATATCGACCTGGCCGAAAAGGGGCGCCTCCGGGTGGAATGGGCCCGCCGGGACATGCCGGTGTTGAACGCCATCCGGGAGCGCTTCGCCCGGGAAAAACCCCTGCAGGGTCTCAGGCTGGCCGCCTGTCTGCACGTCACCACCGAGACCGCGGTCCTGGCCGCCACCCTGAAGGCCGGCGGCGCCGAGGTGCACGTCTGCGCCTCCAATCCGCTCAGCACCCAGGACGACGTGGCCGCGTATCTGGCCCGGGAGGAAGCCATCCCCACCTTCGCCATCAAAGGGGAGGATGCGGACACCTATTATCGCCACATTCACCAGGCCCTGGACATCAAGCCCCAGGTCACTATGGACGACGGCGCGGACCTGGTCTTCACGGTGCACACCCAGCGCCAGGAACTGGTGCCGGGCATCTTCGGCGGCACCGAAGAGACCACCACCGGGGTCATCCGCCTCAAGGCCATGGCCCGGGACGGGGTGCTGCGCTACCCCATGATCGCGGTGAACGACGCCCTCACCAAGTACCTCTTCGACAACCGCTACGGCACCGGGCAGTCCACCATCGACGGCATTCTCAGGGCCACCAACCGCCTCATGAGCGGCAGCATCTTCGTGGTGGCCGGCTACGGCTGGTGCGGCCGGGGCTGCGCCATGCGGGCCCGGGGCATGGGCGCCCGGGTCATCATCACCGAAGTGGCCCCCTTGAAGGCCCTGGAGGCCCTGATGGACGGCTACGAGGTGCTGCCCATGGGCCAGGCGGCCCGGATCGGCGACATCTTCTGCACCCTCACCGGCAACCTCAACGTCATCCGGGAGGAACACTTTGCAGTCATGAAAGACGGCGCCATCCTCTCCAACTCCGGCCATTTCAACGTGGAAATCGACCTGGAGGCCCTGGCCCGGATGAGCGCCGGCCGCCGGCCCATCCGGGAGTCGGTGGAGGAGTACGCCTTAACAGACGGCCGCCGCCTGTACCTGCTGGCCGAAGGAAGGCTGGTGAACCTGGCCGCGGCTGAAGGGCACCCCTCCGCGGTGATGGACATGAGCTTCGCCAACCAGGCCCTGGCCGCGGAGTTCATCTCCCGGAACCACCAGAAGTTCGAAAAACAGGTCTATCCGGTGCCCGATGAGATCGACACCGAGATCGCCCGCCTCAAGCTGGCCGCCATGGGGGTGGGAATCGACGTTTTGACCCCGGAGCAGGTCAAATACCTGGCCTCTTACGACCTGGGGACCTGAGACCAAGTTCTGTCAAAAATGCAACCGAACCTTCAAGTAATCTGCCGATAGCACTTGCAGGGACGAGTTTCAAACCCGCCCTGCAAAGCGAACTCGGTATGAGGCCGACTCCCGGAGACCTCGGCAGGCTCTGAACCGCTTTCTTTGGGAGGGTGGCTTGAGGGGAGCGCAGGGAGCCTCGCTTTTCGCCTCTCCCCTAAATGCGAGGACGAACCATGACCGACATCAAGTTCGGCACCTCCGGCTGGCGGGGAATCCTGGCCGAAGATTTCACCTTTCCCAACGCCCGCCTGGTGTGCCAGGCCATCGCCCACTACCTGCAACAGGAAAACCAGGGCACCCACGGCGTGGTCATCGGCTACGACACCCGTTTTCTGTCCGAGGCCTTTGCCGCCGCCGCCGCCCAGGTGCTGGCCGGCAACGGCATCCCCTGCTATCTGTCCACCCGGGACCTGCCCACCCCGGTGGTGAGCTTCGCCATCATCTCCGGCCGCCACGGCGGCGGCATCAACGTCACCGCCAGCCACAACCCGCCGGAATACAACGGCATCAAGTTTTCCCCGGCCCAAGGCGGGCCCGCCCCCACCCCGGTGACCAACGCCATTGAGAGCCTCATCCGCAGCCTCGGCCCCCGGGACGTGCGCACCATGTCCCTGGAGGCGGCCCGGGAACGGGGCCTCCTCACCAGCATCGATCCCCGGGAAAATTACTTCCGCCACCTGGCCGCCCTGGTGGACACCGAGGTCCTGAGGCGGTCAGGCCTCCGAGTGGCGGTGGACGTGCTCTACGGCACCGGTTTGGGCTACCTGGACGGCTTCCTGCGCGAGGCCGGCGTGGAGGTGGAGCTGCTCCACGGCCACCGGGACCCCTACTTCGGCGGGCACCGCCCCGAGCCCTCGGGAGAGTTTCTCATCCCCCTGGCCGAACGGGTCCGGGAAGGCGGCTGCCATCTGGGACTGGCCGTGGACGCGGACGCCGACCGCTTCGGGGTGGTCAACAGCCAAGGCGTCTATCACGAAGCCAACGAGGTGCTGTCCCTCCTTCTGGACTACCTTATCACCACCCGGGGCTGGCCCGGAGGCGTGGCCCGCAGTGTGGCCACCACCCACCTCATCGACCGGGTGGCCGCTTTCCACGGACGGCCGGTGTTCGAAACCAAGGTGGGCTTTAAATACCTGGGAGAATTCATCCTCAAGGAGCAGGTGGTGATGGTGGGCGAAGAAAGCGAGGGCTTCTCCATGCGGGGGCACCTGCCGGAAAAGGACGGTGTCCTGGCCTGCCTGATGGTGGCCGAAATGGTGGCCCGCACCGGCAAGGACCTCCCCGCACTCCTGGAAGACCTGTGGGCCAAGGTGGGCCCGTTGCATAACAAACGGGTCAACCTCCGCCTGGCGCCGGAGGCCAAGGAAGGGCTGCTGCGGCGCCTGGCCCAGACTCCCACCCATTTCGCCGGGCTCAAGGTGGTGGGCCACGTCACCACCGACGGCCACAAGTACCTCCTGGAAGACGGCGGTTGGGTCTGCCTGCGGCCTTCAGGCACCGAGCCGGTGGTGCGCTTTTATCTGGAGGCTCCTTCCCGGGAAGGTTTGGCCCGACTGGAGGCCGCCGGCCAGGAACTCATCGGCACCATCTGAGGTGACCTTGTGAGCATGCCGAATCTCATGGAAATAGGCCTGATTGTAGTGGTGCTCCTCTTTTCCATCATCATCCACGAGGTGGCGCACGGCTATGCCGCTTTAATGAACGGCGACCCCACCGCCCGCCTGGCCGGCCGCATCACTTTGAATCCGCTGCCCCATATCGACCTGGTGGGCACCATCATCCTGCCGCTCTTGCTGCTGGCCACCAAGACCGGCATGATCTTCGGCTGGGCCAAGCCGGTGCCCGTGAATCCTTACAATTTTCGCAATCTGCGCTGGGGCGAAATCACCGTCAGCCTGGCCGGCCCCCTGAGCAACCTGCTGCTGGCCGCGGTCTTCGCTTTTCTCTACCACCTGGACTTGGGCGGCCCGGGTCTGAAAAAGCTGGCCTACGCCGGGGTGGTGGTGAACATCTTCCTGGCCCTCTTCAACCTCATCCCCATCCCGCCCCTGGACGGCTCCCACATCGTGGCCGCGCTCTTGCCTTACAACCTGGCCCGCCTTTACCAGTACCTGGAGCCCTTCGGCTTCATCCTGCTCATCGCCCTCTTTTATACCGGCGTGGTGGGTTTCTTTTTATTCCCCATCTATCTCTGGCTGAGAACCCTGCTCCTGGGTTTCTGAACTGCAGGCCCCGAATCGCACCCATCCCAAAGTATCGTTGCAAGACCTCGCATTTATGGTATTTTTTCATGAGGCTGGCCTCACACCATATTCGCTGGGCAGGTCGGCCCTACCCGTATCAGCACGGTCCCGGTGACAGCCATGGCGGTCAAGAGCAAAGTCGGCGCAAAACTTCTGGGGGTCAATCTGTTGTCCCTCCTGGTGGCGCTGGTGGGGCTCCTGGTGGTGATCCAATATCTGGCCACCCGCATGGTTCTCAACTGGCACCGGGACCGGGTGGAGCTGGTGGCGCGTCTGGTCCTGGCCGAATACCTGGGCAAGATCCAACTGGTGCAGCAGGCCTCACACCTGCTGGCCGCCAGCCAGGCCCTTGGCGAGCTGCTGGCCGCGGGCGACGGCGAGAACCTGCGCCGGGCGGTGCAGAGCCGCTTCCCGTCCACCGGCATGCACATCCTCACCATCACCGACAACCAGGGCGTGATCCAGGCCCGGGCCCACGACCCCGGCGCCATCGGCGTCAACATCTCCGGCAGCCCCCTGGTGCGGGCCGGACTACAGGGCAAAGTGGCCTCCCGCATGGCCCAGTGGCAGGATTCCATCGCCCTGTCCGCTTCGGCCCCGGTCCTGGCTCAGGACAAGGTGGTGGGGGTGGTCCTCACCGGGGTGCTCATCGACCGCAAGTTTGTGGAATTGCTGTCCCGCCCCGGCGCGGAGGTGGCCATCTTTTTCGCCAACCGCCTGGTGGTCAACTCCTTCAAAGACGTGCCCCCCGAGGCCCTGGCGGAACTGGTGCGCCTCAAGGACCTGGCGGCCCGGACCACGCTGCCCCAGGACCGGGAGCAAAGCCTGGAGCTGGGCGGCAACCCCTACACCGTCACCTTTCTCCCTCTGGAAGGCGAGGAAAAACCCTGGGAAAACCTCATCGTCGTGGGGGTCAGCCGGCGGGAGTTGGACTCCACCCTGAGCACCCTCAAAATGGTGATCGTGGGCGTGGGTCTGGGCAGCGCCCTGGTGGGGGCCCTCCTCAGCATCTGGCTCTCCCTGGGCATGCGCCGCCAGATCGCCCACCTGGCCGACGGCACCCGCCAGGCCGCCCGGGAGGAGCTGGCCGGGGACATCCCGGTGACCAGCCGGGATGAGCTGGGGGAGCTGGCCGACTCCTTCAACACCATGACCCGGGCCCTGCGGGACAAGACCCGCCTGCTGCAGGCCGAGCGGGACCGCATCGCCGCCAACGCCGACTTCCTGGCCATGATCGTGCACGACATCAAGGCCCCTCTGACCGGCGTGCGCCTCACCATCGAATCCCTGGAGGACGAAACCCTGCCGCCGGACATCCACTGCAAGCTCAAGGGCATCATCCGGCAGAGCGAGGGCCTTCTCCTGCACCTGCAAAACGTCCTGGACCTGAGCCGGCATGAGTCGGGCCAGCTCTCCCTCCGTCCCGAGGCGGTGCCCGCTTCCTTTGCGGTGCAGCGGGTGATCCAGCGCTTCAGCCCCCTGGCCCGCCACCGGGGCGTGACCCTGACCGCGGCCCCTCTGGACGGGCTCCCCCTCCTCTGGGTGGATGAGCCCTCCCTGGAGCGCATTTTGGCCAATCTCCTCACCAATGCCCTGGCCGCCACTCCCGCCGGCGGGGAGGTGCGGGTGGAGGGACGCCCGGCGCCGGAGGCCCACCCTCCGGCGGTGGAACTGGTGGTGGCGGACACCGGCCCGGGCCTCCCCCCGGACGTCCATGAGCACCTCTTCGCCCCGGAACGGCCGGCCCGACCCCGGGCGGGCGGAGCCGGGCTGGGTCTCCACATCTGCAAGACCCTGGCCGAAGCCAACGACGGCGTCCTCCGGGCCGAGAGCGTCCCCGGCCGGGGCTGCCGGTTTTCTTTCACCATCCCCGCGGCGGCCGCCGAGCCTTCCGGAGAAAGGCGTCCATCCTCCGCCTCCGCCGGTGCCCGCTGAAGACTGCGTATGAAGACCTGGGTCCTCATTGTCGACGATGACGCCATCACCCGGGAAGCCCTGGCGGAGATACTCACCCGGGCCGGCTACCGGGTGGAGACTTCCGACGGCGGCGGTGATCCGGGGGTCGCCCTGTCCGGCCGGAGCTTCTGCGTCGCCGTGGTGGACTACCACCTCCCCGGCGCCAGCGGCCTGGTGGTGGCCCGCCGGCTGAAGGAGGCCCAGCCCGACTGCCGGGTGCTGCTGGTGTCGGCCGAACTGCCCGCCGCCGCGGTGAGCCCCGCCTGGACCGGCAGCGTGGACGCCTTCCTGGCCAAGCCTTTCTCCAAGGACGCCATTCTCCAGGAAATCTCCCGATTGTGCCCCGACCCTTGACCCTGCCCCGGCCTCTCTACGACCCCGGCCTGGCAGAGACCCTGCCGGACTTTGTGGAGGCCTGCAGTCGCGCCGCCGGCCTCCTGGCGCCTGGTGACCGGGTCCTGGTGGCGGTGTCCGGCGGCCCTGACTCCACCGCCCTGCTCCACCTCCTCTGCCGTCTCCGGGACCGCCTGGACCTCCGCCTGGGAGTGGCCCACTTCGACCATGGCCTCCGCGGGCAGGACTCCCGGGACGACGCCGCCTTTGTGGAGGACCTGGCCCGGCGGCTGCACCTGCCCTTCCACCCGGGCCGCGGCGACGTCCGGGCCGAAGCCGCCCACCGCCGCATCTCCCCGCAGATGGCCGCCCGGCGCCTGCGCTTTCAGTTCTTCGGGGAGACCTGCCGAGCCCACGGCTACGCCAAACTGGCCCTGGGCCACACCGCCGACGATCAGGTGGAGCTCTTTTTCCTCAGGCTCCTCCGGGGCGCCGGTCCCCAGGGCCTCAAAGGCATGTGGCCCCGCACCGCCGACGGCCTCATCCGGCCGTGCCTGGGCGTGGGCAAGGCGGTATTGCTGGCCTGGCTGGAGCGGGAGGGACTGCCGTATCGCCGGGACGCCAGCAACCTGGACCGGCGCTATCTGCGGAACCGCGTCCGCCTGGAACTGCTGCCCCAGCTCACCGCCGCCTACCACCCCCGGCTGCCCGCGGCGGTGTGGCGGCTCATGGACCTGCTCCAGGAGGACGAACGCCTGCTGGCCCGGGAGACGGAACGGGCCCTGACCGGCGTGGTGCGGGAGGTGACGCAGGATTTTTTCACCCTCCATCTGCCCGCCCTGTTCTCTCTCCCCCCGGCCCTGCAAACCAGGATCCTCAAGGGGGCGGCGGAAAGATTCACGGAAGATCAGGGTCTTACCTGGGCCCAGGTGACCGGGCTCCTGGCCCTGGCCCGGGGACGCCGCCGCGGCGGGGAGATGCCCGTGGGCCGGGGACGGGCCGGGCGGGCGGGAGACCGGCTCCACTTCTGGACGCCGCTCCCCCCTCCGCCTTCCCTGGCCGTCCCCCTGGAACCCGCCGACGCCGGTGAGTTGACCCTGCCCCCCGGCTGGCGCCTTTCCTGGCGGACAGTGGAGGCGGGCCGCCGCATTTCTCCAAAAGAACCAGGAGTGGCCGTCCTGGACCGGGACGCCCTTACCTTGCCCCTGCTGGCCCGCCACTACCGGGCCGGCGACCGCTTCCGGCGGGAGGGCGCGCCGGGCGCCGGCAAGCTCCAGGACGTCTTCACGGACCTGAAGGTGCCCCGCTGGCTCCGGGGCCACCTCCCCTTGCTGGAGAGCGGCGGCGCCGTGGTCTGGGTGCTCGGCCTGGGTGTCGCCCGGCCGTTCAAGACGACCCCGGCCAGTCGCTCTGTCCTGGAAATCTCACTGGAACCCCTCACGCCCGAAACCCGCCGGGTCCTGCACACCCTGCAGGCCTGGTTGCAAGGAAAATCATGATTGGCTAGGAAGGGGTCCTTGACTCCCCTTCTTCACAATCTCTCTCAAAACCAAAGATGCGTCCCGACGGCCCGTCCCTGCTGCTCATCAATCCCTGGATCCATGATTTTGCGGCCTATGACTTTTTCGCCGCGCCCCTGGGACTCCTGAGCCTGGCCGGGCTCCTGCGGGACCGGGGCTTTGCGGTGCATCTGCTGGATTGCCTGGACGGCCCGCGGGCCCGCCCGGGGCCTTACGGCACGGGCCGCTATGCCAAGGAAATCCTGCCCACGCCGCCCGGCCTGGGAGACCTCCCCCGGCGCTATGGCCGCTACGGCGTCTCCCCGGCCCCTTTCCGGGCGCAGCTCTCCCGCCTCGCCCCGCCCGACGCGGTCCTGGTCACCTCCCTCATGACCTACTGGCACCCCGGGGTGGCGGAGGCCATTTGCCTGGTCCGGGAGCGCTTCCCCGCCGCCCCCGTCATCCTGGGAGGCGTTTATGCCACCCTGTGCCCGGACCACGCCCGGCGCGCCAGCGGCGCCGACCTGGTCATCAGCGGTCCGGGGGAAGCGCCCCTGCTCGCGGCCCTGGCGGACATCACCGGCGTGAGCGCCGCCCCGCCCGACCCCGAGGACCTGGACGTCCTCCCCTACCCGGCCCTGGACCTCCTGCCCCGCCTCTCCTTCCTGCCGCTGCTCACCTCCCGGGGCTGCCCCTTTGCCTGCGACTACTGCGCCTCGCCCCTGCTCCAACCCCGCTACCGGCGCCGCTCTCCCCCGCCCGTGGTGGAAGAGCTGCTCTTCTGGCAGAGACGGTTGGACCTGGAGGAGGTGGCTTTCTACGACGACGCCCTGCTGGTTGGGGCAGATTCGCACCTCTTCGTAATCCTGGAAGAGCTGGCCCGCCGGGGCGCGGTCTTTCGCTTCCACACCCCCAACGCTCTGCACGCCCGTGGCCTGACCCGGCAGGCGGCAGGCCTGCTTAAGGCCGCCAACTTCGCCACGGTGCGGCTGGCGGTGGAAACCACGGCGGTGGGAGACGACCGACCCGACCGCAAACTGGCTCGAGGCGAACTGGAGGAGGCCCTGGCAAATCTCCACGAAGCCGGCTTCCGCCGCGGGGAAGTGGGCGTCTATCTCCTGGTGGGCCTCCCCGGCCAGGAGGAGGCAGAGGTGACGACCTCCATCCGGCGGGTCCGGGAGCTGGGGGGCCGGCCCCTCCTGGCGTACTACTCCCCCCTGCCGGGCACGGCCCTGTGGCCCCGGGCTGCGGCCGCCTCCCGCTATGACCTGGCCGCCGACCCCCTGTTCCACAACAACTCCCTCATGCCCTGCTGGCCGGAGTTCTCCTGGGAGCGCCTCACCCGCCTGCAGCGGCTCTGCCGGGAATGAGGCAAGGGGGATTGGGGTTTAGGTATTTCAGAAACCCTGACGTTGCAGCGGAAGTTTTGCAAGAAGCTCCACTGCAAGACCTCTTCAAAAGAAGACAGGAGCGGAAAAAAAGGAGGAGCGGGCCGATGTCGCCCGTTCCTCCCCATCACCGCCTCAGCCGGGCCGACGCCCCGCCCTCGGCTTGGACTTTGCCACCCCGTTGGGTTTAATCCCAATAATGTTCACTTTAGCCACAACCCTGGTTTTATGTGGAGCAGGCGCCCCGCCTGCTCTTTTAAAAAGAACAGCCGGGCGCGGCTGTTCTACATTCTCTCCTGCTTAAGGGATATTGCCTGTCAAGATGGAAAGCCTTAAGTGAACAGCATCGGGTTTAATCCATCTCCTGCATGGGTTTATTGCAGCAGTCAGGCCGAGGGGCGTCCGCGGGGGCGGTCTTGAAGGTGTTGCATTGGATGCAGACATAGGTCTTGGGCTCTTCGGCCTGGGGTTTGGGGTCATGTTTGGCGCTGCAGGAACAGGAACACATAGGTAAAACCTCCTTGTTTGATGATATGGCTTGCTGACCACGGCACTCCAGAAAAACCCCGAAGCGAGGCCGGTGGCTTACTCGCTCAGGGAACGCTGGTAGGACTCCTCCACTTCCCAGCCCCGTTCGACGAAGGCTGCCAGGGGCGGGGGATAGGAGCCGGCGAAAAAGTCGTGGGGGTCGCGGGTGTCTTCCATGTGCACCTGGACCACCATCTCGCCTTTGCGCACCCGGTAGCCCCACTCAAAATTATCGTGCGTGGCGGGGGCGGTGGCCTTGCCTTCATAGATCAGGGTGTTACCCTCCCGCTTGACGCGGGAAAACGTGAAGCAACAATCGCCGCCCATACCGCCGCAGCCGCATTTACCCCGCCGGAACTCCAGGCCGTCTACGGCTAAGCCACCGGGAACCTTATCGATTTGTGGCATCATCCACCTCTACTTCTATAATAGTATCTATTGGTAATGAATAATTCCTCAATGAGTAAAATCAAGAGGAGGTGCAAATTATCTCCAGAAGGCTCGCGCAGGCGTGAACCAGCGTCTCTTTTTCAAAATCAGTTTTCCCTTCAAGCCGTTGGGCCTCTGGTGTCATTGTCGCCTTGGACAGGAGTCGGAAAGACTTCCGCCACCCAGAGGTGAGTTTTTCTCCTCCCCGCCCTTCTCGGGGCGCAACGATAGGGGGGGCCCCCGCCGACCCGGTTCAGCCCTGCGCCCGGAGGATTTTGATTCAAAGGATCCGATAGGGTAAAATTATCCGTTAATTTTTTGCTTCCCGGTGCGAGGTTGACAATTGCCTGGGAGTTTATGGTATCCTTACAAGAAGGAACCCCGGGCCGGAGCAAGGCCTGGATGCATCGCCGGGAAGCATTGAGGGATCGGCAGAGGGCAGGCTGCCCGCATCATTGCGGTTGAAGCCCCGGTTCAGGAAGATAAGCGGGGTGTCGGCCTTATTGAGGCGGAATTCCCGTTACAGATAATAACAGAAGGAGATTGATCATGGGCGGCGAGTTGATCGAGCTCGAAAAAAATGCCGGTTATCAGGCGGTGATGACTTATTTGCAGCATTACACCAAGAAGGTCAGAGATATTCAGGAAAAATATGCCTTCAGTAACAGAGACATTATGAGTCCGAAACTCATCGATAATCCCAAATTATCCATTGAAGAAACTGCGGCCTTAGAAGAATTGAAGCGAAAGCTCGATCTGTTAATTAACGAAGTAGCTGAAAGAATTGAAAAACATCGGGCTGTTTCTTATGATGATTATACGAAAATCTATGATTTGAACGCTTACGACAGATTAAGAGTAAATTCATTGGTAAGTTCAGTCAGAAACATTAATAAATCAATACAGAAGCTCAAATTCACTGTTGAGACATATGTGCGCTGTAATAAACATATCATGAGCGAATTTAATGAATGTGACAAGAATGTAGATTTTTCTAAAATGAAAATGCTGGTTCTGGGAAATATACTGCTTATCTATGAGCTGTCTACATATATGATAAACTTTTTGGAAAAATTTAGATTGGACGGCATTGACGATATCCTAAATATATCTCAAAAAGAACTTCAGAAAATTGATGAGACCATGGAAAATCTGCGTAAATTAATAAAAGATGCCGAATCTATCGGCAACGAGGACAGCAAAGTAAAAGAGCACGTATTGGCAAACCTTAATGATAGAGAACAATCCTTAATTTATTTTAAGGATGAATGGAATAATTATGTTGCCGGAATCGAAAAGGTTCAAGACAACGTCGGCTCCCTCAAGAAGAAGCTCCCAACGCTAAACTTAATACGCAACAACGCTCAGAATCAACTGGACTTCTTTGAAATAATGAAGATATTCGGTATTGTAATGGTGGCCGAGGCCGTAAAGAAAAATCTGGAAACCGTGGAAATTGTCACGCTGCCCTTGGATGAAATAGAATTAATTTCTTTGCCCCCACACAGGGCGCAAATTCTTCTAGGGTTATCTCAAGACCAGGGAACCAGCCAAATCGGATGACAGCTTCCCGATAATATCCTGGATCCACCATTTCTTCCCGGAAACTGCTGGTTTCTCCATTCCGTTCGCCGAAGCGGAAGAAATATTCCTGGAATGATTATTTAAAGGAAGTGACCACCATCGACTCAAAATACTCCAAATATTCCACGGAGCAACTGGAAGTCATCTTAACTCATCTGGCCGATCCCGATGAAAAGGAATTGGTAAAGAAGGAGTTAAGTCAACGTTATTACAGCCATTACCTTAGCATCATCGAAACCCCCGAGCCCCGGTCTCAAACACCAACGCTATCGGCGGCAAAAGACTTGTCGTCTCCACTTCCCCCTGAAGTTTCACCTGACGATGATGCGCCAACCGGTGGCGATCATATTCCCTGTACAACAAATGGCCAGGCCCCTGGCTCTCTCCCCTTTGATGAAGCTCTCTCCCAGATTCCCGAAGTAACGCCGATAAAACCAGCGCTGCCTGCCTCCGCCGAAACTCCCCCGGAACCGGGCAAAACCGATGCCCCTGATAAAGCCGCGAAAAAGCGGTTCTGCTTTATCGCCACCGCCGCTTACGGCTCCCCCCTGGCCCAGGAGGTTGTTCTGCTGCAAAACTTCCGGGACTCCTGTCTTTCCCGCACTTCCCTCGGTCGGCAATTCGTCCGGGCCTATTATCGCTCCAGTCCCTACCTCGCAGCACAGATCAGGAAATATAACACCTTGAAGCTACTGACTAAAATTATCCTTGCCCCCATCATCCTCCTGCTGACCAAAAGAAGCGGGTCTCACCGTCCTTCTTTATCCTCCCACGACCACCGGAATCCGCGGGGGTGGGCCGGCAATATTGCAGCCCCTCAGGGAAATTGAAGCAATGTCTTGGCGTTACCTATTTCGTTTACGTTTCCGGCACGATTCGCGGCTGGTTGCAACCTCCCCCCTTCCAGAAAAGAACTGTGAAGAACCAGGACAAGACCCAATGCTGTTCGCTTAAGGCTATCCATCTTGACAGGGAGCATCCCTTAAGCAGAATAGGTTGTAGAACAGCCGCCCCCGACTGTTCATTTAACAGAGCAGGCGGGGGCGCCTGCTCCACATGAAACCAGAGTTGTGGCTAAAGTGAACAGTGTCTGGGCAAGACCCGAGCGCACCATCTCCAATAATCCTTGAGCTTCTTGCAAAACTTCCGCCGCAGCGTTATGGTTTCCGGAATATCCTGGTGCGCGGTGCGCACCCTA
>VGSQ01000007.1 GCA_016874975.1 Deltaproteobacteria bacterium | reverse complement strand
CAGCACGGCTCCCCCCCCTGTCGCGCCGCCCTCCCCGGTCAAGCCGACGGCGCCGCCGACCACCCGGCCGGCCCGGGAAGTGGTAGTGGACACGCCCCTGTACCGGGCGGTGTTCACCGAGCAGGGCGCCGCCCTCCAGAGCTTCCAACTGAAAAGGTACCAGGAGTCCTTGCCCTTTCAGACCATCTTCAAGCTCGGACTGTGGTTCTTTGGGCTTGAAGTGGAGCGCTACCAGGATCCCAACGTCATGCCGCGCCGACTCAAGGACCTGGTGCGGGCCGGCGCCGGGGAATTGCCCCTGAGCCTCACGGTTGACGGCAAAACCCTGTCGGCCCCGGCGGGACTACTTTATGACGCCTCCCAGACAGAGCTCATCCTGAAAAGCGGCGAGGCCGGGACTCTCAGCTTCAGCACCGTCACCCCTGAAGGCTTGGCCATCACTAAGACCTTCACCTTTCAGGCCGCCGGCTATCAGTTCGACCTGAAAGCCAAGGTGGTCAACCAGTCCTCCCAGAACCTGGAAGGCCATCTGGACCTGGCCCTGACCACCAATTTCAGCGACCTGGCCAGCGACCAGCGCGCCCTGCTGGGCTTCCTCGGCTCCATCAACAACCGCCTGGAAGACCTGAGGGTGGGCGGCAAGAACAAAGGGTTGCAAACCTTCACCGGCAAAGTGGATTGGGCCACGGTGGACGAGGGCTACTTCCTCATGGCCCTGGTGCCCCAGTCCAGCCCCAAGGCCCTGGTCACCGTCAAAGAGGCGGCGAACGAATTCCTCACCGTCACCCTGCGCCAGCCCGAGTCCCTGGCGCCGGCGCAGGAGACCGTGTTGACCGCGGCCCTTTATTTCGGTCCCAAAGACCTGGACGACCTCAAAGCCGTCAACTTGGGACTGGAAAGAACGGTGGACTTCGGTTGGTTCGACTTTCTGGCCAAACCTTTGCTCTACGTCCTTAAATTCATCAACCGCTATGTCAACAACTGGGGTTGGTCCCTGGTCATCCTCACCCTGATCACCCGGCTGGTCTTCTGGTACCCCAACCACAAAAGCTACAAGTCCATGAAGGAGATGCAAAAGATCCAGCCCAAGGTGGCCAAGATCCGGGAGAAGTACAAAGACGACAAGGAGACCATGAACAAGGAGCTCATCAGCCTGTACCGCACCTTCAAGGTCAACCCCATGGCGGGCTGTCTCCCCATGTTCCTGCAGTTTCCGGTGTTCATCGCCCTCTACAATGTCCTGAGCTACGCCATTGAACTGCGCCACGCCCCCTTTATCTCCACCATCCCGCTGACCAATATCGTCTGGTTGAGCGATCTGTCCGCCAAGGACCCCCTGCTCATTTCGCCCCTGATCATGGGGGCCTCCATGTTTATCCAGCAGCAGATGACCCCCTCGCCGGGCGATCCGACCCAGGCCAAGATGATGATGTTTCTGCCTATCGTCTTCACCTTTCTGTTCCTCAATTTTGCCTCCGGCCTGGTGATTTACTGGCTGGTGAACAACATCCTGGCCATCGTGCAGCAGCATTACACCAACAAGTACCTTACCTGAGGCCCGGGAGAAGCGGCCATGGAATATCTGGAATTCGAAGGGAAGACCACGGAGGAGGCCATCGAGAACGCCTGCGCCCATTTCGCACTTCCCGCCGAACATTTGGAAATCGAAATTCTGTCGGTGGGCTCCCCCGGCATCTTCGGCCTGGGCGGCAAAAAGGCCCGGGTGCGGGCGGTCCCCCGCCAGGAGGCTGAGCCCGACCTCCTGGCCCTGGCTCAGGAAACCCTGGAGCAGATGTTAACGCAGATGGGAGAGACGGCCCGGGTGACGGCCTCCCTGGATGGCGACCGCCTGAACCTGACGGTGGCCGCCGAAGACGCCGGCCTGCTTATCGGCAAGCAGGGGCAGACCCTGGAAGCCCTGCAATATCTGGTCACCAAGATCATCTCCAAAAAGACCAGGAAAAAAGTGCGGCTGGTCATCGACATTGAGTCCTACCGCGTCCGCCACCACCAGGCTCTCACCAACCTGGCCCTGAAATACGGCGAAAAGGCCAAGAAGAGCGGCAAGCCCGTGACCTTGAATCCCATGAACCCGCACGACCGCCGCCTGGTGCACCTGGCTCTCCAGGGCGACAAGGAACTCAAAACCATGAGCCGGGGCGAGGGATTTTATAAAAAAATCATCGTCTACCCGGTAAAAAAGAAGGAACCCCAGGAAGAGGACGCCGGGCTCGGTTGAGCTGCCGGGAACCTTTCTTGACGGTTTTCTTTTCTCGTTCCCAAGCTCCTGCTTGTGAACGCAATTTTTCCCCCAAGCTCTGCTTGGGGATTTTCCGGGCCTTCCCCGGCCTCACCTGATTGGCAATGCTACTCCGGCCAGGCGGGAGCTTGGCGGGCAAGGCGGTTCCCAGGCAGGAGCCTGGGAACCAGTCTTGGAAGTAAACCTCCAGGCAGCCGCCTCCCATGGACCCCTGGCACACGGGCGACACCATCGCCGCCATCTCCACGCCCCTGGGCGCCGGGGGCATCGGCATCGTGCGGCTGAGCGGCCCGGACGCCCCCGCCATCGCCCGCCGCCTCTTCCGCCCCCGCCGCCCCCGCCACGCCTGGCAGTCCCACCGTCTCACCCTGGGCCATATCGTCGACGCCCGGGGCGCGGTCATCGACGAAGTCCTGCTGGCTTTCATGCAAGCCCCCCACACCTATACCCGACAGGACGTGGTGGAAATCCAGTGCCACTCAGGCATCGCGGTGCTGCGCCGCATCCTGGGCGAGGTGCTGGCCGCGGGGGCGCGGCCGGCCGGCCCTGGCGAATTCACCCTGCGGGCCTTTCTCTCGGGACGCCTGGATCTCACCCAGGCGGAGGCCGTGGCCGAACTCATCGCCGCCCGCACCGAGGCCGGCCTCCGGGTGGCCGCGGACCACCTGGCGGGAGGACTCGGGCGCCGGGTGCAGCAGTGCCGGGCGACCCTGCTGGAACTGCTGGCCTTCATGGAGGCCATGCTGGACTTCGGCGAGGAAGCCCCCGAGGTCTACTCCCTGGACGTCACCCACGAGTTGCTGGCCCAGAAATCCCTGGTGGCGGCCTGGGTGGACTCCTACCGGGAGGGCCGTCTCCTCCGGGAGGGGCTGCTGGTGGTCATCGCCGGGCGTCCCAACGTGGGCAAGTCCAGCCTGCTGAACCGCCTGTTGGCCACGGAACGGGCCATCGTCACCGACATCCCCGGCACCACCCGGGACCTCATCGAGGAGACCCTGGATGTGGGCGGGGTGCCGGTGCGCCTCACGGACACCGCCGGCCTGCGGGAGGCCCGGGACCCGGTGGAGGAGATCGGCGTGGCCCGCACCCGGGAGCGCCTGGCCCGGGCGGACCTGGTCCTCTACCTGCTGGACGGCTCCCAGCCTTTTGACGAGGCGGACCGGGCTGCGCTGGCCGAACTGGCCCACCGCCCCGCCCTGGCGGTGGTGAACAAGGCGGACCTGCCCCAAACGCTCAGGGACGACGAGATCAGGACCGCCGCGCCGCTGCCCGTCCTGCGGCTGTCGGCCCTCACCGGCCAGGGGGTGGAGGAGCTGAAAGGGGCCATCCTGAACCTGGTGCTGGAGGGGGGCCTCTCCGCCGGGCGGCAGCTCATCACCCAGGAACGGCACGCCCACCATCTGCGTAACTGCCTGGCCTGTCTGGAGCGGGCCGATAAATTGGTCCCCCGTCGGCGGCGGGAGGACGCCCCCTGGGAGCTGGCGGCCTTCGAAATGCGGGAGGCCGTGCGGGAGCTGGGGCAGATTACCGGCGAGGAAGTGGGGGAAGAGGTCCTGGACCGCATTTTTTCGAGGTTCTGCATCGGCAAATAGCGGGGCCGGAGTGAGGGGGAGAGCTTATCATGCTTTGCGGGTGAGTCCCAGGCTCATGAGTGATTGTCTTGAAAGTCCAGGCACAGCTCCTAGGGCGGCCCGCGGCCGCCGACTTCGGCGTGCACGGCACGCCCTAGGACCTATGAAATGAACCAAGTTCCGTAGGGTGCGCACCGCGCACCATTGCCGGGGCCGGCGGCGGGCAGAGCCTGCCCTGCGACCCTTTTTCCTGAAACCTGAAAGCTGCCCGCGGAAAGCTATTTTCATATAAACCGGGGGCAAGGGAGCCGAGGTCGAAGGAAAAAGCAAAAGGGCCAACCCCTTCAGGATGGCCCCGTATGAAGTCGTGGCGGGGACGACGAGACTCGAACTCGCGACCTCCGGCGTGACAGGCCGGCGTTCTAACCAAGCTGAACTACGCCCCCGAGATCAGATGCTTATTAATGCGCCTGGATTTCCGCGGTGGGCGCCTCGGCCGGCAGGAAGGCCGGCTCCTCCACGGCCACGGGCGGCGGCGCGGGTTTGAAGATGCTCTCCGGGTCGTCCACGGCCAGGGCCAGGCGCAGCACCTCATTCATGTGGTCCACCGGGACCAGTTCCACCGCCTTGAGGATGCGGGCCGGGATTTCCTTGATGTCTTTCTCGTTGTCCCGGGGGATGAGCACGGTCTTGACCTGGTGGCGGTGCGCCGCGATGATCTTTTCCTTGAGCCCGCCGATGGGCAGGACCCGGCCCCTGAGGGTGATCTCCCCGGTCATGGCCACGTCCCGCTTCACCGGCATCTTGAGCAGCGCCGAGACGATGCTGGTGCCGATGGTGATGCCCGCGGAGGGCCCGTCCTTGGGGATGGCGCCTTCGGGCACGTGCACGTGCAGGTCGATTTTGCGGTAGAAGTCGGCGGGGAGCCCCAGGCTCTCGGCAATGGAGCGCACGTAGCTCAGGGCGGCGTGGGCCGACTCCTGCATGACTTCGCCCAATTTCCCGGTGATGAGGAGCTTGCCCCGGCCGGGCAGCACCACCACTTCCGTCTGCAGCAGTTCGCCGCCGAATTCCGTCCAGGCCAGGCCGTTGGTGAGGCCCACCTCGTCCGCTTCCTCGGTGCGGCCGTAGCGGAACTTGGGCACCCCCAGGAACTTGGGGATGGACTGGCTGTTCACCTGGACCTTGTGGTCCTTCCCTTTGACGGCCACTTCCTTGGCCACCTTGCGGCAGACGGAGGCGATTTCCCGCTCCAGGTTGCGCACCCCCGCTTCCCGGGTGTAGAGGCGGATGATGGTGAGGACCGCGTTTTCCGAGAATTGAATGTTGTCCACGGCCAGGCCGTTGGCCTGACACTGCTTGGGAATGAGGAATTTCTCGGCGATCTGCAGCTTCTCCACCTCGGTGTAACCGGGCAGGCGGATGATCTCCATGCGGTCCTGCAGGGGCAGGGGGATGGAGTAGAGGTTGTTGGCCGTGGTGATGAACATCACCTCGGAGAGGTCATAGTCCAGGTCCAGGTAGTGGTCGTTGAAGGCGAAGTTCTGCTCCGGGTCCAACACCTCCAGCAGCGCCGCGGAGGGGTCGCCCCGAAAGTCGGTGCTCATCTTGTCCACTTCGTCCAGGCAGAAGACCGGGTTGTTGGTCTTGGCCTTGCGGAGCGACTGGATGATCTTGCCGGGCAGGGCGCCGATATAGGTGCGCCGGTGGCCCCGGATCTCCGCTTCGTCCCGCACGCCGCCCAGGGAAAGCCGCACAAAATTGCGCCCCAGGGCCCGGGCCACGGACTTGGCCAGGGAGGTCTTGCCCACGCCGGGCGGCCCCACCAGGCAGAGGATGGGGCCCTTCATCTTTTTCACCAGGCTCTGCACCGCCAGATGCTCCAGGATGCGCTCCTTGGGCTTCTCCAGGCCGTAGTGGTCTTCGTGCAGGATCTGCTCCGCGGCCTCCAGGTCGTGGTGGTCCCTGGTCTTTTCCGCCCAGGGGAGCGAGAGAATCCAGTCGATGTAATTGCGCACCACGGTGGCTTCCGCGGACATGGGGCTCATGAGTTTGAGCTTCTTGATTTCATGGCGCACCCGGTTGACGGCCTCCGCGCTCATCTTCTTCTTGCGCAGGCGCCGCTCCAGCTCCTGGATTTCCCCTTTGAGGTCCTCCTTGTCCCCCATCTCCTTCTGGATGGCCCGCATCTGCTCATTCAGGTAGTATTCCCGCTGGGTCTTCTCCATCTGCTTCTTGACCCGGTTCTTGATGCGGTTTTCGATGGAGAGGACCTCATTCTCCCGGTTGAGCAGGAGCAGGACCTTTTCCAGGCGGCGGGTGGGGTCCAGCAGCTCCAGGACCGCCTGTTTTTCTTCGGACTTGACGGCCAGGTGGCCGGCCACGGTGTCGGCCAGGCGGCTGGAGTCCTCCAGGCCGGAGACGGTCTGGGTGGCCTCCTGGGGGACCTTCTTGTTGAGCTTGGCGTAAGTTTCGAAGGCGTTGATGACGGATCGCCGCAGGGCTTCCAACTCCGGGTTGTTGTCCCAGACCTCGGCGAGCTCTTCCACCTCCACCTGGAAGAAATTGGTGTTGGAGATGAAGGCGCGCACCTGGCCCCGGCACTTGCCTTCGATGAGCACCTTGACGGTGCCGTCCGGCAGGCGCAGCATCTGCAGGATGGTGGCCAGGGTGCCCATCCGGTAGATTTCCGATTCCCGGGGCTCGTCCCGGCGGGCGTCCTTCTGGGTGCACAGGAGCACCTGCTTCTCCTGGCCCATGGCGTGCTCCAGGGCCGAGATGGAGCGCTCCCGCCCGATGAACAGGGGCACCACCATGTGGGGGAAAACCACGATGTCCCTCAACGGCAGCATGGGCACCGCGTGCAGCCGCTGCGGGCCCCCTTCGCCTCCCCGGGTCCGGTTCAGTCGAAAGATCATTTTTCCGCCACCATCCCTGGCTGGTCCCAGGCCGGTTCGGCGCTCATGTCGTACTTGAGGATGGGCGCCGCGTGCTTGAGAATAAAGTCCTCGTTGATCAGGCACTCCTTGACGTTATTCAGCGACGGCAGTTCATACATGATGTCCAGCATGGCCCCTTCCAGGATGGCGCGCAGACCCCGGGCGCCGGACTTGCGCTTCAGAGCCTCCCGGGCCACCGCCTCCAGGGCGCTGTCGGTGAACTTGAGGCTCACCTGGTCCATCTCCAGGAGTTTCTGGAACTGCTTCACCAGGGCGTTTTTGGGCTCAGTGAGGATGCGCACCAGGGCCTCTTCGTCCAGCTCGTCCAGAGTGGCGATGACCGGCAGCCGGCCCACAAACTCGGGGATGAGCCCGAACTTGAGGAGGTCCGGGGGCTGCACCCGGGACAGGGTCTCGCCCAGGGGCCGGGATTGCCTGGTCTTGATGTCGGCCCCGAACCCCATGGACTTGCGGCCGATGCGGGCGCCGATGATGTCTTCCAGACCGTTGAAGGCGCCGCCGCAGATGAACAGGATGTTGGTGGTGTCCACCTTGATGAACTCCTGCTGCGGGTGCTTGCGCCCGCCCTTGGGCGGCACCGAAGCCATGGTGCCTTCGATGATCTTAAGCAGCGCCTGCTGCACCCCCTCGCCGGAAACGTCCCGGGTGATGGAGGGGCTGTCGCTCTTGCGGGCGATCTTGTCCACTTCGTCAATATAGACGATGCCCCGGGAGGCCTTGTCCACGTCGTAATCCGCCACCTGCAGCAGGTTGAGGATGATGTTCTCCACGTCCTCACCCACATAGCCTGCTTCGGTCAGGGTGGTGGCGTCGGCGATGGTGAACGGCACATTCAGAATGCGCGCCAGGGTCTGGGCCAGCAGGGTCTTGCCGGAACCGGTGGGGCCCACCAACAGGATGTTGCTCTTCTGGAGCTCCACCCCGTTCATGTCCACCCGGGTGCTGATGCGCTTGTAATGGTTGTAAACGGCCACCGAGAGGATCTTTTTGGCCCGCTCCTGGCCGATGACGTATTCGTCGATCTGTTTCTTGATGGCGGCGGGATCCGGAATGGCCAGCCGGGAGGTCTTGGCCTCTTCTTTCTCGTACTCTTCGGCGATGATGTCGTTGCACAGCTCGATGCATTCATCGCAGATGTAGACGCCAGGGCCGGCGATGAGCTTCTTCACCTCGCTCTGGCTTTTGCCGCAAAAGGAGCACAACAGGTCGGTGCTTTTGTCGGCACTGCGCTTGCTCATAGGGTATGCACCTCCCCAGGTTTCCAGGCCTGTTCGGCGGCCTGTAATTCCTGGTTTCCCCGTCTTGTTCGGGTTATATATCGGCACCGGGCCGCGGTTCCATAATGCCGGGGGGCATCCCCCCGGGCTCAGGGACGCTGGGTCAGTTCCCGGTGGATGATGACCTGGTCGACGATGCCGTATTCCTTGGCCTGTTCGCCGGACATGTAAAAATCCCGGTCCGTGTCGGCCATGATGCGGTCCAGAGGCTGGCCGGTGTGGCGGGCCAGGATCTGGTTCAGCTCCTCCCGGAGGCGGAGAATCTCCCGCGCCTGAATATCCACGTCACTGGCCTGGCCGGAAAACCCGCCCATGACCTGGTGGATGAGGATGCGGGCGTGGGGCAGGGCGTAGCGTTTGCCGGACTCCCCCGCGGCCAGCAGCAGCGCCCCCATGCTGGAGGCCTGACCCACACAATAGGTGGCCACCGGGGCGCGGATGTACTGCATGGTGTCATAGACCGCCAGTCCGGCCGTGACCAGGCCCCCCGGCGAATTGATGTAAAAGTGGATTTCCCGCTCCGAGTCTTCGGCCTCCAGAAAGAGCATCTGGGCGACGATGAGGTTGGCCACCTCGTCGGTGACGCCCGTCCCCAAAAAGATGATGCGGTCCTTGAGGAGGCGGGAATAGATATCGTAGGCCCGCTCCCCCCGGCTGGTTTGCTCCACGACAATGGGAATCAACGGCATGCTTACGCCTTTTCCTCCGCCGGCACGGCGGCTGTGGGAATCAGGGTGGCCTGGTCCAGCAGCGACTTGATAACCTTGCCATCCCGCAGCTGCCGCCGGAGGCCCTCCATGAGGTGGTGCTCCTGGTAGAACTGCCGCACCTGGGTCACCTCCTGGCCCCTGGTGACGGCGATGCGGGCCAGGGCGGCGTCCAGTTCCGCGTCCTCCACGGCGATGCCTTCCCGGGCGGCCAGGCGGTCCATAATCAGGCCCCCCCGCACCCGGCGCTCCGCCGCGGGCTTGAGGGCCTCCAGGAGCTTCTCCTTGTCCATCCCGGCCACGGACAGGCCGTGGGCCTGCATCCGGTACATCTGGTCCGCCAGCAGCCGCTCCTGCTCCTGTTTGACGAGAGCGGGCGGCACCTCGAAGGAATGTGCGGCGAGCAGCCGGTCCATCACCTGCCGTTCCAGGTGCTCCTGCCGCTCCCGCTCTTTTCTTCTAATAATATCTTCTCGGACCTGCCGACGCAAGTCGGCCAGGTCGGCAAAGTTCCCGCCCAGGTTCTGGGCCAGGGCATCGTCCAGGTCGGGGACCACCTTCTCTTTGATCTCGTGAATGATGACCATGAACTCGATGACCTTGTCGGCCAGCAACGGGTTGAAGAAGTTCGCCGGCAGGTGCACCGCAAAGCGGGACTCCGCGCCGGTCGCGAGACCCAGGAGTTGGCGCTCAAAGTCCGGGTTGAACTTGCCGGCCCCCACCTCCAGGTAAACATTCTCCCCTTTGGCTTCGGCCAGGGCCTGCCCGGCAAAGTAGCCCTGGTAGGAGAGCACCACAAAGTCGCCCGGAGCGATGCCCCGGGGCTCCGTCACCGGCTGGACCAGGGCGTTGTTTTGCCGAACCTCCTCCAGACGGGCGTCCACCTCCTCCTCGGCCACCTCGGCGCCGGGGTCTTCCAGGGTGTGGTCGCGGTAGTTCTCCGCCAGGTTGAAGTCCGGAGGCACCTCCAGATCCACAATAAACCGGTACTCCTGGCCTTCCACCACCTGGGGCAGGGGTTCGGGCCAGTCCAGCTCCACCGCGGTGAGGGACTTCTCCCGCAAGGCCTCGCGCAGGGAGCGGCGCACCAGGATGTCGGACACCTCGGCGTCCACCTGCTTCTTGTAGTAAAGTTCCAAAACCGACCGGGGAATTTTGCCGGGGCGAAAGCCTTTGACTTTGGCCCGCTTACCCAGATCGCGATAGGCTTGCTCCACCGCCTGGGTCACTTCCCGACCGGACACCACGATGTCCAACCGCCTCTTGATGTCGCTGAGATGTTCAACTTCCACTTTTATGGGAAATTCGCTCATGTTCCGCCGCTTTCTAAGATGATCTGGGGAGCCGGGGGCAGCCTGACCCCCGCCCGGGGGTGCGAGAGGGGGGACTCGAACCCCCACGGCCCGGGGCCGCTGGATCCTAAGTCCAGTGCGTCTGCCGGATTCCGCCACTCTCGCAGGTATCATGTTCAATTTATTTACTTTCCGCAAGCAAGTCAAGGCAATGACGGAGAGATGGGCTAAATTGTCCCGGCCACGTTGTTTTTTCGGGAAATCCGTGTTATCCTGACATAGGTTTCTGCTTAAAACAGTCCCCCGTGAGCCTTAGTCATAGGGCGTGCCGTGCACGCCGAGATCGGCGGCCGCGGGACGCCCTATAAGCTTTGCCTGGACCCCCGGGGGCGGGCGTCCTGCATAAATGCCCCAAGAAATTTTTCAGGGCAAACCGAGACCCGCGTGGAGGAGCAACGTGACTGCACCCCTGGACAAAGAAAGTCTGGAAGAACTGCGCAAACGCCTTCTGGTCACCCCCAAGTTGGTGTGGGACCAGGCCGATGATACTGAACGGGCCGCCATGACGGCCTATGCGGAACGCTACAAGCAGTTTCTGAACCGCGCCAAGACGGAGCGCGAAGCCGTGAAGGAAATCGAACGTCAGGCCCAGGCCGCGGGCTTCGTGGACCTGGCCCGGCAGGAACCCGGCACGCGCGTGTTCTATTCCTATAAAGGCAAAACCATCGCCCTGGTGGTGGAGGGGCGCCGGCCCCTGAGCGACGGCATCCGTCTGGTGGCCGCCCACATCGACTCTCCCCGGCTGGACCTGAAGCAGAATCCGGTCTATGAAGACACCGATCTGGTTTTCCTCAAGACCCACTACTACGGGGGAATCAAAAAGTACCAATGGCTGGCCCGCCCCCTGGCCCTGCACGGCGTGGTGCTCACCCTGGACGGCCGCACCGTGGAGCTCCGGGTGGGGGAAGAGCCGGGGGACCCCGTCTTCACCGTGGTGGACCTCCCGCCGCACCTGGGCCGTAAGGTGCAGATGGAAAAAAAGGTCTCCGAGGCCTTCGAAGGGGAAAAATTGAACGTGCTGGTGGGCTCGCTGCCCCTGGGCGACCCGGACACCAAGGAGCGCTTCAAACTGGCCTTCCTCAAGTTCCTGGAGGACCAGTACGGCATTATTGAGGAAGACCTGGTGAGCGCCGAGATGGAGGTGGTGCCCGCCGGCCCCGCCGTGGACCTGGGCTGGGACCGCAGCCTGGTGGGCGGCTACGGCCAGGACGACCGCTCCTGCGCCTATGCCGCCCTGGAGGCCGTCCTGGAGACCCGGGACCCGGAACACACCTGCCTGGCCCTGTTCTACGACAAAGAGGAAATCGGCAGCGACGGCAACACCTCGGCCAAGAGCTGCCTCCTGGAGGAACTGGTGGAGCAGCTGCTGGAGCGCCAGGGGCAAAGCCCGCTCCTCAGGCGGCGGGTGCTCATGGCTTCCCGGGCCATCTCCGCGGACGTGAGCGGCGGCATCGACCCCGACTACCCGGAAGTGCACGAGAAACGCAACGCCGCCAAACTGGGCTACGGCGTCTGCCTCACCAAATTCACCGGCCACGGCGGCAAGTATGCGGCCAACGACGCCCACGCCGAATACCTGGTCTGGCTCAGGCGCATCTTCAATGAAGCCGGGGTGCTCTGGCAGGCCTCCCATCTGGGCAAGGTGGACGAAGGCGGCGGCGGCACCATCGCCAAATACCTGGCGGTGCACGGCCTGGAGATCATCGACTGCGGCACCCCGCTGTTGTCCATGCATTCGCCCCTGGAGGTGGCCTCCAAGGCCGATCTGTACATGACCTACAAGGCCTACAAAACCTTCTTCACCGCCCCCGGGGGGTGAGGATGGACAATTGAGTTTCCGGGGGGAGAGGCAGGGGTCTTTGCCCCCCCGCCCCCTCCCCCCTTAAACCTTTCAAGCCAGCGGATGCAACCCATGGGCAGATTCTTTTCCCGCTTCAAATTCAAAGAGCCGGACCCCACCGGCGCCAGCTGGGGCAACATCAGCAGTTTTTACGGGCTGTTGATCTTTCTCACCGTCATTCCCTTCATCCTCATCGTCGCCCTGGTCTGGCTCACCGGCATCCTGGGCTTCAACGCCTATATCTTCGCCGGTTTCGCGGTGCTCCTGACCTTTGTCGTCTACCGGCTTTACCGCAGTTGGAGCCGCTTCAAAAAGAAACTGGCCGCCCACGGCGGCGAGTTCCAGGACCTGGTGCGGGAAGCCACCCGGACCGGCAAGGATGTGGAGATTACGCTCCTCAGCGGCTTCTTGACCCTGCGCACCCGGGGACAGCAGAGCCTTTTTCCCGAAGGCCTGCCCCAGGCCGCGCCGCCGCCCCTGGCCCTCACCGGCCCCGACGTCCTCGAGGCGGAAACGGTGGCGGTGCACTCCCACCTTGACCCCGAGCGGGTGCGGGAGGAACTGGAGGAATTCTCCCGCCTGAAGGACTCCGGCGTCATCACCCCCGAGGAATTCGACCGCATCAAGGCCGGCCTGCTGCAGCGAATCTAGCTGCGCCCTGAAACAGGTCTGGGGGGAGGAGGCCTGGGGGGCGGACCACTGCCCCCGCCCCTACCCCCACGCGGCTCCGGTTCCCAAATTTAACTTGGTGATGGGGGAATCCCGGCGCCTGACCCCATACTCCCCCCGGCCCACCCCCTCCGGGTCCTCCTCACCCCGTCAGCCGCCGCACCGAAATTACTTCCTTCAGTCGCTTCAAGGCCGCGAAGACCTTGTCCAGATGTTCCCGGTGGGCCACCTGGATGGTGAAGTTGGCGATGCCCCGGTTGTCCTGGGTGGTTTCCACCGAGGCCCGGGTGACGTTCACTTCGGCCATCTTGAGGGCTGTGGTGATGTCGGCCAGGAGTCCCGGCTTGTCCACGGTGAGCACCTGGATGCTCACCGGATAGAGATGGTGCTGGTTGCCGTCCCATTCCGCCGGGATCTGCCGGAAAGACTCGGTGCGGGAGAGGTAGGGGCAGTCCTCCTGGTGAATGGTGACCCCTTTGCCCCGGGTGATGTAGCCGACGATGGGGTCGCCGGGAATGGGATGGCAGCAGTTGGCCAGGCGCACCAGGAGGTCGGCCAGGTCCTTGATGCGGATGGGCCCCAGGTCCGGTTTGGTCTCCGGTTCGGCGGGCACAGCCTCCTCGGCCGGCGGCGGCGCGGCCCGCAGCATGCGGTTCACCACCTGGCCCGGCGAGAGCTTGCCGTGGCCGATGGCTTCCAGCAGGTCGTCGACCCGCACCAGGGACATCCCCTGGGCCACCTTTTTCAGGTCTTCGCCGTCCTTCAGGAGCTTGGTGAGGCTCATGCCCTGCTTGCGCAATTCCCGCTCCAGGAGTTCCTTGCCCAGGGCCAGGCTCTGCTCCCGCTCCGTGGCTTTGAGCCATTGCCGGATTTTGTTCCGGGCCCGGGGGGTCTTGACGAATTGGAGCCAGTCCCGGCTGGGATGGTGGTGCGGGGAGGTGATGATCTCCACCCGGTCGCCGTTTTCCAGTTCGTAGCGCAGGGGCACCATGCGGCCGTTGACCTTGGCGCCGGTGCAGCGGTTGCCCACTTCGGTGTGGATGGCGTAGGCGAAGTCCACCGGAGTGGCGCCCCGGGGGAGTTCCTTGACCTCCCCCCGGGGGGTGAAGACGTAGACCTCTTCGGGGTAGAGCTCCAGGCGCACGCCTTCCAGGAGCTCCTGGGGGTTTTTCAGCTCCTTTTGCAGGTCCACCATCTGGCGGAGCCAGGTGAAGCGCTGCGCCTCCTTTTCCCGGAAGGGCTTTTTTTCCTTGTAGCTCCAGTGGGCGGCGATGCCCTCCTCGGCCACCCGGTGCATCTCCTGGGTGCGGATCTGCACCTCCATGCGTTCGCCGTACATGCCGATGACGGTGGTGTGAATGGACTGATAGAGGTTGCCCTTGGGCATGCCGATATAGTCCTTGAGCCGCCCCGGCACCGGCCGGAAGAGATTGTTGACCACCCCCAGGGCCTCATAGCATTCGGCCACCGAGTTCAGGATAACCCGAAAGGCCAGGATGTCGTGGAGTTCGTCCAGGGTGATCTGCTGGGCCTGGAGTTTGCGGTAGATGCTGTAGTGGTGCTTGAGGCGGCCGCTCACCTCGCCGTGCAGGCCATGCTCCTCCAGCTTTTCCTGGAGGAGCCGGCAGACCTCCGCGATGTACTTTTCCCGCTCCCCTTTCTTGCGGGACAGTCCCTCCTGAATCTGCTGGTAGGCCTCGGGTTCGAGGTAGAAGAAGGCCAGGTCTTCCAGCTCCGCCTTGAGGCGGAACATGCCCAGGCGGCCGGCCAGGGGGGCGTAGATGTCGATGGTCTCCCGGGCGATGCGCTTCTGGCGGACCGGGTCCATGAACCCCAGGGTGCGCATGTTGTGCAGGCGGTCGGCCAGCTTCACCAGGATCACCCGGATGTCGTGGGCCATGGAGACGACCATCTTGCGCAGGCTCTCCGCCTGCTGGGTCAGCTTGTCCCCGAAGACCAGCTGGCCGATCTTGGTGACCCCGTTGATGATGTCGGTGACTTCCTCGCCGAAATATTCGTCCAGTTCGTCCAGGGAAGTGTCCGTGTCCTCCACCGTGTCGTGGAGCAGACCGCAGGAGACGGTAATGGGGCCCAGACCCATCCGGGCCAGCAGATAAGCGACTTCCAGGGGGTGGGAGAGGTAGGGTTCGCCGCTGAGGCGCTCCTGGCCTTCGTGCGCCCGGGCTGAAAAGACGTAGGCTTTCTTGATCAAACCGGTATCCGCTCCGGGGTGGTGCTTGAGCACCTCCTCCTCAATATCCTGGAGGCGGATGATTCTAACCATAAAGTTCCTGGGAGAGTTTCTCTCGTACGAAACGGGAGGCGTCGCCGACAGGGACGAAGACCGTTTCCCGGGTGCGTCGGTGGCGCAGCTCCACCTGTCCTTTCTCCAAGGTTTTGGGCCCCACCACCAGCCGCCAGGGAATGCCCAGGAGGTCCGCGTCCTTGAATTTGACGCCGGGGCGCTCGTCCCGGTCGTCCAGGAGGACCTCCAGGCCCGCGGCCTCCAGGTCGTCATGCAACTTGCCGGCCGCCTCCCGGGTGGGCGCGTCGGTGAGGGAGATGGGAATCAGGACCACCGGCGCCGGGGCCAGGGCCGCGGGCCAGATGATGCCGTCGGCGTCGTGCCCCTGTTCGATGGCCGCGGCGACGATGCGGCTGACGCCGATGCCGTAGCAGCCCATGAAGATGAACTGCTCCCGACCCTCCGCGTCCAGATAGGTGGCCTTCAGAGATTGGGAATACTTGAGGCCCAGTTTGAAAATATGGCCCACCTCGATGCCCCGCAGGATGGTCAGAGCCCGGCCGCAGCGGGGGCAGGGGTCGCGCTCGGTCACCACCCGGAGGTCCGCCACCCGGACGGGGTTCACGTCCCGGGCCAGGTTGACGCCCGTGAGGTGATGGCCGTCCCGGTTGGCGCCGGTGACCATCCGGGGCAGCGCGGCCACCGCCTGGTCGGCGTAGAGGGGGATGGCCAGCCCCAGCGGTCCGGCAAAACCCACTTGCGCGCCGGTGAGCTCCCGCACCTGTTCGGGCCCGGCCAGGATGAGGTCCGTGGCTCCCAGAAGATTTCTCACCTTTACTTCATTCACCTCGTGGTCGCCCCGGATGAGGACCGCGGCGGGGCCCGCCTCCGTTTCATAAATGAGCGTCTTGACGATCTCTTGTGGCTGCACTTGCAGGAAGGCGGCCACCTCCTCCACGCTGCGCACGCCGGGGGTGGCCACCTCCTGGGGCGGGCCGGGCGGGGGCGCGTCCCCCGACACCGCGGGGGCCGGCGCCTCGGCCTTCTCCAGGTTGGCGGCGTAGGCGCAGGCGGTGCAGGAGGCCAGCAGGTCCTCGCCGGTGTCGGCCAGGACCATGAATTCATGGGAGAAGCTGCCGCCGATGGGCCCGGAGTCGGCCTCCACCACCTTGAAGGTGAGGCCGCAGCGCCGGAAAATGGCATTGTAGGCTTCGTACATGGCCTGGTAGCAGGCCTCGGCGTCGGCCTCGTCGGCGTGGAAGCTGTAGGCGTCCTTCATGATGAATTCCCGGCCCCGGATGAGTCCGAAGCGGGGCCGGATTTCGTCCCGGAACTTCACCTGGATCTGGTAGAGGTTCAGGGGCAGTTGCCGATAGGAATGCACCTCCCGGCGCACCAGGTCGGTGATCACCTCTTCATGGGTGGGGCCGAAGCAGCAGTCCCGCTGGTGCCGGTCCTTGAAGCGCAAGAGCTCCTTGCCGTAGATCTGCCAGCGGCCCGTCTCCTGCCAGAGTTCGGCGGGCTGCACCGCGGGCAGCAGCACCTCCTGGGCCCCGGCCCGGTTCATCTCCTCCCGGACGATGGCCTCCACCTTGCGCAGGGTCCGCAAACCCAGGGGGAGATAGTTGTAGATGCCCGAAGCCAGTTTGCGGATCAGGCCGGCCCGCAGCAGGAGGCGATGGGAGACGGCCTCGGCCTCGGCCGGATTCTCCTTGAGAGTGGGGATCAGGGTGCGGGAAAAAAACATAGTTTCTCCTGAGGGCTACGGCTCAGGCGCCCGAGGTCGCCCCTGATCGGCAGGGCAGGCGAAGTTTCCCGCATTTCCAAGGGGAGCACGCCGGCGCCTCGTCCCGGGCGACGGAAACGACCGAATCCGTCGCACCTTTTCCTGGACCTTTAATTATAACATGAATAGTTGAGGCCTACCAGCACGAGACTCCCGGAAAACTCACCCTGCACCACGGAGGGCCGGTTTGAGGGCAGGGAAGGCTCTCCTCCTTTCTCCGACCGCTTCCTCCCAGGGGTGAGAAGGAATAAGAGGAAAAGACGCAGGAGCAGCGCGCCCGGATGAGGGTCAGCCCCGGGCGGGGCAGGGTCAGCCGGGGGGGAAGGGGCGACAATCCGACGGATTTACTGCATGGCAAACGCCATGCCCGCGATCAACAGGTTAAGCGGCATTTCTTGCCCCGTGGGGAAAAACGTGGGGGCATTAAAGCGCCGCAGGCCAGGGTGACCCTGTGAGGGAGCCGCAGGGTCACCCCATTTACCCAAATCGACGCCCCGGCTCAGAGGTCCACCCAGGTGACGAACTGCTCCAGAGGCTCCCGCGCGGTGCGGAAGCGGTTGGCCGGGGCCTCGGGGTCCGGATGGCCCAGGGCGATGCCCACCACCACCTTGCGGGTGTCCGGGAGATTGAGATGCCGCCGCACCAGGTCGGGGTAGAGGGCCAGTTGGGCCTCGAGGCAGGTTCCCAGACCGTGGGCGTGGGCCGCCAGGGCGATGGCGTGGGTGATGGCCCCCAGATCGAACATGGTGTAGGGCACCTGCAGGTCGTCCGAAAAGAGGACGTAAATGATAACCGGGGCGCCGAAGGCCCGGGTCATGTTGAGCATGTGCTCAAAGCGCCGGCCTTTTTCCTCCCGGGCGATGCCCATGGCGCCGAACAGCCCCGCGGCGCAGGCCATGTAGCGATCCCGGCAGGCGTCGGGAAAGGTCTGGGGCATGGGCACGTCGGGGGTGGGGGGAGCCTTCTGGGCAAAACGCTCCGCCATTTCGGCGGTGAGGCGCTTAACCGTCTCCCCGCCGGCCACGACCAGTTCCCAGGGCTGGGTGTTCCCCCAGGAGGGGGACCAGCGGGAGTTGTCCAGGATTTTTTCCACCAGGTCGCGAGGGACCGGCTCCGGGGTATAGGCCCGGATGCTGCGACGTTCCTTCAATCCGGTTAAAAGTTCCATGGGGGGCTCCTCCTGAAAGTTTTGTCCTCATGTGCTTGGGTTCCCACCTTCATTCTTCAGCCTCTGCCCGGCGACTTTTCAACCCGGGGCCTCCCGTGGTGTCCCGCGATGCTGCGGCCAAGCAGAGCTTGGCGGGCAAGTACGTTCCCAAGCGGGAGCTTGGGAACAAGGAGAATAGGGGCATCCGCCATTCTGCTTTGCCGCGGTGTCGTAAGGAAATCACCGGCGGGACGCCGGTGCCACCAGGGCTTATCCTGGTTCTGGCCTGCATCTCATACTCATAGGTGGAATTGTTGATTAACCGTACGACAAATACCAACAAATCCCCCCTGACCCCTCCGTTACAAAAGGGGGGGAATTCATGGATTCTTGAGCTGGTTAAGGTAGCAGCTTGAAAATCCAGGGGCCAAAATCCAAGACCCGGAAGAAATAATCCGAGAATCAGAAGCAACAACCAAAAACCCGCAACCTAAACCCTAAAACCCAAAACCTGAAACTTAAAACCTTCCTCCCGCCGCCGGTCCTCGCCCGTTTCCTCCTATGACATCACATTTTAAAGAACAGCAGCCGGGCATAGACCACCACCGGCGCGGCGAAGAGGATGCTGTCCAGCCGGTCCAGCATGCCGCCGTGGCCGGGCAGCAGTTGGCCGGCATCTTTCACCTGGGCCTGGCGTTTGAGCATGGATTCAAAGAGATCCCCCAGGATGCCCACCAGGCCCAGGAAGGCCCCCAGGCCCGCCAGGCCGGCCAGGGGGAAGAGGGGAAGGAGCCAGCTCCCCAGCAGCACGGCGGCCAGGATGCTGGCGGCCCAGCCCCCCAGGGTGCCGGCCCAGGTCTTGCCGGGGCTCACCTCGGGAAAGAGTTTTTTGCGGCCGAAGGTCCGGCCCACATAAAAGGCGCAGGTGTCCCCGGCAAACATGACCAGCAGCAGCCACAGCACCCACCACTGTCCGTCGGGCAGGTTGCGCAGCCACACCAGGTGCCCCAGGAGGAAGGGCAGATAAAGGAGGCCCAGGGCGTTCACCGCCAGGTCCCGGCTCAGGTCCTCGATAAGGCCGTAGCTCATGAGGTAAAAGGCGAAGAAGGAAAAGAGGCCCACGGCCAGGGCCAGCAGGGGGAGGAAGCCGGAGGTGGTTACGGGGTAGTAGCTCAGCAGCACCAGGGAGCCCAACAGCACGGCCTTGATGCGGCGGGCCGCATCCCCGTCGGCCTGGAACATCCGCAGAAATTCCCACTGGCCCAGCCCGTTCACCAACAGGACGGCGGCGCAAAAGACGGCGCGGCCGCCCTTCCAGATGATCAGGAACAGGACGGGCAGGGCGATGACGGCCGTGAGCCAGCGTTGCAGATGCACCGGAATGTTTCCCCCTGGATCAGGTTAGAGTTGAGATCGCCTCGCCCTTAGCAAGGCCCAGAGGAGGACCGCGCCGCTCAGCAGGGCGATAACCAGGGCCGTCACCTGGGTGGAGGGCATGCCGAACCACACCGGGCCCCGGTAGTCGCCGGGGTGGCGCACGAATTCCACCGTGAAGCGCACCAGCCCGGCCAGGCAGAAGTAGGTGAGGATGACCTGGCCGTCGAAACGTTTGCGGGTTCGGAGCCAGAAGACCACGGCGAACACCCCCAGGGCCAGACCCGCCTCGTAAAGCTGGCTGGGATGGAGGGGTTCCCGCACCGGACATAAGGTTTCCGGGTGCGTGAAGGTCACCGCCCAGGGCAGGCTGCTGGGAGTGCCGTAGCAGCAGCCGGCCATGAAACAGCCGATGCGTCCCAGGGCCTGGCCGAAGGGCATGCCCACGGCCAGGGCGTCAAAGGTGGCCCGCCAGGGCAGGCCGTGGCGCCGCATGTACCAGAAGGCCATAACCACCGCGGCGATGAGGCCGCCGTGGAAGACCAGGCCGCCTTCCCACATGGCAAAGATTTTCAGGGGATTGGCGATAAACCTGTCATATTCCAGGATGACGAAGAGCAGCCGGGAACCCGCCAGGGCCGAGACGATGATGAGGAAGCACATGTCGTAAAACCGGCCCGGGTGGATCCCCTGGCGCCTGGCCTCCCGTCCGGCGATGAAGATGGCCGTCATGAAGGCCAGGGCCAGGAAGAAGCCGTAGGTGAAGATGCGGATGGGCCCCAGGTCATACAGGATGGGATACATCGTCCCCCTCTTTTTCGGTGAGAATCACATAGACCAGGAGCGCGGCCCCCAGGCAGACCAGGCTGTCGGCCACATTGAAAGCGGGCCAGTGGTAGCGGCTCACATAGAAGTCCAGGAAGTCGATGACCTCCCCCAGGCGCACCCGGTCGATAAAGTTGCCCATCGCCCCGGTGATGATGAGGCTGTAGGCCAGGTTTGCGGTGGGCAGGCCCGGGGGCAGGCGCCACCAGAGCCAGCCCACTACGATCAACACCAGCAGGGTGGTGAAGACAAAAAAGAGCCAGGCATAGCTGACCCCCAGGTTGGCCAGAAGCCCGAAGGCCACGCCCCGGTTGCGGATGTGCACCAGGTTGAAGAACCCCTGGAACACCGGCACCTGGGCCCCCAGGGGCAGGAGGCGCACCACCGCCAGCTTGGTGAGTTGGTCCAACACCACGCCCACCAGCAGGATAGGGAGCAACACGGCGAATTTGCGGGCCATGGGGTTCAGACTCCCAGAATTTCCCGGCAGCAGGCGCACACCTGGGGGTGGTCGGGGTGGTCGCCGACGCCGGGGCGGTGAAACCAACAGCGGACGCACTTGCCGCCGGGGGCTTTGTCGATGGCCACGGTGAGCCAGGGGAGGGCGGGGCCGGGCTCCCCTTCCCCCACCGGGCCGGAGACGATCTCCAGATGCTCCAGTTGGGCCACCGTCTTGATTTCCCGGACATATTCCGCCAGTTCACGGAGGTGGTCCACTACCTCCACGCCGCCCTTCAGGGCCGCGGGCTTAACCCCCAAAATCGCCTTGGCCTCCTGGGAGGACGACACCACCTTATTCTTCTTGGCCAGGTCCAGATGCCGGTTGATTTCGTCACGCACCTTGAAAATCAAATCGTATTTGGCCAGCAGCGCCTCGTCGGGGAAGCCCGGCGCCGGTTGGGGGAAAAAGGCCAGATGCACGCTGGCGGGCCGGTCCGATCCGGGCAGATACCCCCAGGCTTCCTCCGCGGTGAAGGAGAGGATGGGGGCTAAAAGTTTCAGCAGGTCCATAAGAAGATCGTACAGGGTGGACTGGGCGCAGCGCCGGGCCGGGCTGTCCGGCCGGGAGATGTAGAGGCGGTCCTTCAAAATGTCCAGGTAGATCGCGCTCAGTTCCACCGCACAGAACTGGTGCAGCCGGTGGAAGACCAGATGAAATTCGTAGTCCTGGTAGGCCCGCCTGACCCGGTCGATGAGCTGGGCCATCCAGGACAGGGCCAGGTGGTCCAGCTCCTCCCGCCGGTCATAGGGTACCCAATGGCTGGCCGGGTCGAAGTCGAAGAGATTTCCCAGCATGAAGCGGGCGGTGTTGCGGAAGCGGCGGTAGGCGTCGCCCAGTTGTTTGAGGATGTTGTCCGAGACCCGGACGTCGTCCCGGTAGTCTTCCGCGGCCACCCAGAGACGCAGGATTTCCGCCCCGAAGGCCTCCATGATCTCCTGAGGGGAGATAACATTCCCCAGGGATTTGGACATCTTGCGGCCGTCGCCGTCCACCACGAAGCCGTGCGTGAGGACGGCCCGGTAGGGCGCCCGGCCCCGGGTGCCCACCGCGGTGAGGAGGCTGCTGTGAAACCAGCCCCGGTGCTGGTCGGAGCCTTCGAGATAGAGGTCCGCAGGGAAGGCCAGGCCGGGGTCGGGCTCCAACACCGCGGCCCAGCTCACCCCGGAGTCGAACCAGACGTCCAGGATGTCCGTCTCCTTGGTGAAGTCGGCGCCGCCGCAGGCCTGGCAGCGGACGCCGGGCGGGAGGAGGTCGGCCGCGGGCGAGGCGAACCAGAAGTCCGCGCCCTCCCGCCCCATGCGGGCGATGAGGGAGTTGAGCACTTCTGCGCTCTTCAGCACCTCCCCGCAGCTCCGGCAGTGAAAAGCGACGATGGGCACGCCCCAGGCCCGCTGGCGGGAGATGCACCAGTCCGGGCGGGCCTCCACCATCTGGTAGATGCGCTCCCGGCCCCAGCGGGGGATCCAGGCCACGCCGTCGATGGCCGTGAGGGCTTTTTCCCGCAGGCCGTTGGTCGCCATGGAGATGAACCACTGCTCCGTGGCCCGGAAGATGATGGGCTCCTTGCAGCGCCAGCAATGGGGGTAGCTGTGGGTGGTCTCCTCTGCCTGGAGCAGCGCCCCGCGGCCCTGCAGCAACTCCATGATGCCGGCGTTGGCGGCCCAGACCATTTGACCGGCGAACTCCGGCGCCTCGCTGGTGAAGCGGCCGTGGTCGTCCACCGGCGAATAGGGGGCCAGGCCATAGCGGCGGCCGCTGTCGTAGTCCTCCTGGCCGTGGCCCGGGGCGATGTGCACCAGGCCCGAGCCCGCGGCCAGGGTGACGTAGTCGGCCAGGATGACCTGGGAATCCCGCTCCAGCCAGGGATGGCGGCAGACCGCGCCCTGGAGCGCCGTCCCCGGCCCCCGCCAGATTTCCCGGCCCGTCAGGCCCAGGTAGGACAGCAATCCCGCGGCCAGGTCCGCGGCCACCACCAAAACCTCCCCGTTGACCTGCAGGGCCGCATAATCCAGCTCCGGATGCACCGCGATGGCCTGGTTGGCGGGCAGAGTCCAGGGGGTGGTGGTCCAGATGACCAGGGCGACGGCCCCCCGTCCCAGCTCCGGGGCCGCCGCGGGCGGGCGGACCAGGGGAAATTTCACGTAGATGGAGGGTGTGCGGTGGTCGTGGTACTCCACCTCGGCTTCGGCCAGAGCGGTGAGGCAGTGGGCGCACCAATGCACCGGCTTCTTGCTGCGGTAGACCGCGCCGTCCAGGAAGAAGCGGGCGAATTCGGAAACAATGGCGGCGACATAGGCCGGCTTCATGGTGAGGTAGGGGCGCTCCCAGTCCCCCAGGACGCCCAGACGCACGAACTCCCGCCGCTGGATGTCCATGAACTTGTCGGCGTAGGCCCGGCAGCGCTGCCGCACCTCCACCTGGCTGAGCGAGGCCCCCTCGGCCTTGAGCTCCTTGGCCACCTGGTGTTCGATGGGCAGGCCGTGGCAGTCCCAGCCCGGCACGTAGGGACAGTCCCAGCCGGCCATCTGCCGGCTCTTGACGATGACGTCTTTGAGTATCTTGTTGAGGGCGTGCCCCAGGTGGATGTGTCCGTTGGCGTACGGCGGGCCGTCGTGGAGCACGAAGCGGGGCCGGCCCCCGCCCTGGCGGCGGAGCTGCCCGTAGAGGTCCATGGCGGCCCAGCGCTGCAGCATCTCCGGCTCCCGCTGGGTGAGGGAGGCCTTCATGGGAAAAGGTGTCCGGGGCAGGTTCAGGGTTGCTTTATAGTCCATCCGGGCCTCTTGAATAATTTTGTCGTCGGGTGGGTCTGCGCACCATGCCTTTATCCGGAACCAGCTTGCAGCAGTCAGCTTTCAGCCTGGGAAAACGTAGGGTGGGCTCCGCCCACCAGGCGATGCGGCAACACTCCGGCCAAGCCGAGCTTGGCGCGCAAGTGCGTTCCCAAGCGGGAGCTTGGGAACGAGGCGGGCGCCTCCTTTGTTTCCGGGTTAGTCTGGGCAGGGTGCGCACCGCGCAGCATAACTATTTGATTTTCGATATTTTTTAGTGTGAACTGCAGGCTCCCGGGCGACCGGCCGCAATATTCCGATTCGGAGCGGGGTCAGGGAATCACCGGCGAGACGCCGGTGCCACCAGTGCTTTTTCTGGTCCGGGGCGCACTCGAAATCCAAAACCTGAAAGCTGAAACCTGAAAGCTATCTTCCGGGTTCGGGTCCGCTTCATCTTAACGCATTGACACGGAAAAGCAAAGGGTTGCCGTGCGCTGCGCCCCCGGCTTGACCGGGATTAACCCTTCGGATAAGATACAAAAAGCTTTTCGCCGGGGGTGTGAGCCTCCACCTCCCGGCGTCAATTCTGTCAGTGGGGCGGTCCGTGTTTATCAAAGCCTTTCTGCTGTCCGCGTTCGTCTTCCCCGGCCTGGGTCAGCTCTATAAGCAGGACCAGGGCAAGGGCATCCTCCTCATCCTCCTGGCCAACCTCCTGCTGGGGACCACGGCTCTGGTGGGCGTCATCCTCTTTTCCCAGGAATATCTGGCGGTTTATTACCCCAAACCCCTGACCGGAGACATCATCCGGGCCATCCTGGCATCCATGGCGACCAGTCCCATGTTTCTCATTCCCGGCGGCCTGTTGCTGGCGGTGTGGACCTACGGAGCCCTGGACGCCGGTCTGCGCGGCGGCCCGCCGCCTCCGGAGGCCTGATGTCCACCACCGATATCCTCTGGATCTTCCTCATCTTCATCTTCCTGCAGCCCCTCTTCCGGCAAAAGGCCCTGGACTATTCCCGCAAGCGCTTCATCGGCCGCCTGGAGCAGCAGCGCGCCTCCCGGGTGATCATCATGGTGCACCGCCAGGAAACCATGGGTATCCTGGGGTTCCCCATCTTCCGATTTATCGACATCAACGATTCCGAAGAGGTCATCCGGGCCATCCACCTCACCGACGACGACATGCCCCTGGACCTCATCCTGCACACCCCCGGCGGGCTGGTGCTGGCCTCGCTGCAAATCGCCCGGGCCCTGAAGCGCCATCCCGGCAAGGTGACCATTTTCGTGCCCCACTACGCCATGAGCGGCGGCACCCTCATCGCCCTGGCCGCAGATGAGATCGTCATGTGCGAACACGCCGTGCTGGGGCCGGTGGACCCGCAGATCGCCCAGTTCCCGGCCGTCTCCCTGCTCAAGGCGGTGGCCAAGAAGTCCGTCAACGAACTGGAGGACAAAACTCTCATCCTGGCCCACCAGGCGGAGATGGCCATCGCCGAGGTGCGCAACAGCATCATCGAGCTCATCGCCGACAAATTCCCGCCTGCCGAGGCCGAAGGACTGGCGCGGCTGCTTTCCGAAGGCACCTGGACCCACGACTTCCCCATCACCTTCGATGCCGCCAAATCCCTGGGGCTGCCGGTCTCCTCGGAGATGCCCAAGGAGATCATGGAGCTCATGAGCTATTTCCCCCAGCCCGTGCGCCAGACGCCTTCGGTGGAATACCTGCCCTTCCCCCGGCGCACCCGGCCGGAGTAGGGGGCAGGTGTCAGGTGCCAGGTGCCAGGTGCCAGGTTTTGGGTTTTGGGTTTTAGGTGGGGATTGGCTTCCGGGTTTCAGGCCTTGGGTCTTCGGTGCATAACCGGTTCAGGGCAAGCGCCGGTGGCGCCGGCGTTTCGCCGGTGAATCCCTCACTGAAAATGTAGCGCCGCCGCCCCCGACGGTGTAAACGCAGGACAAATGGGAGGGATATCTTTCCCCCTCGTTCCCAAGCTCCGCTTGGGAACGGACCTGCCCGCCAGGCTCTGCCTGGCCGGAACATCACGCTCATTGCCAAGGACCATTCCATGCGACAATATCTTCTGGACGAAATCAGCAGGGACGACCTGCCCCGCATCAGGGAATATCTGGATGAACACGCGCTTGCCTCCAGGCTCGACGACGTCTGGTGGGTGAACCTGGGGGACGACCTGCTGGGGCCGGTGCAGTTTGAACACCAGGAGTGCCGACCCTTCCGGTTTGCGGTGGAGGTGGGCGACCGCTTCGTGCGCTTCGAATTCCTCATCCGCAGCGAGAAGACCATGCGCTGCCCGTGCATCGCCTATGCCACCCGCCAGCAGCGGGACTTCATCCTGGCTTTCGCCGACCGTCTGGTGGAGAGGCTCTCCCTGCGCACCTGATGGGGGTGGGACAACCCTGCCGGCCCGCCGGTACGCGCCCTGCCGGCCCCGCTTCACGCCCTTGCCTCCGCCCGCACAGGCCCCCGGATGATTGCCCCCCGGTTATCGCGCCTCTTTCCCCTTTACTGAGGCCTTCCTGAGAGCCGCCTTTACCAGTTCGGAGCGGGATACCAAGCCTATGAGGCGGCTCTCCCCATCCACCACGGGAACCCGGCTGACGCCCTGCTGCACAAAGATATGGGCAACCTCACTGAGAGGCGTCTCCGTCGTCACGGTGATGGCCGGCGAACTCATGAGTTCCTCGGCGGTGGCGGTTGACCACGCCCCCCGGCAAAAATCTTTGACACCCGGCCGGACTGCTGCTAAGGTGCGGGGTGATGCAGGGGCCGGGCAAGGCGCCTGACGGCCATATGACGGCGCGGTCACGGAAGAATTCGGGTTCCCTGGGGGGGAGCAAGTTGCGGAAAGGTCTGCTGGGGTGGCCAGGACTGGCGCTTCTGATGCTCATGGCGGCGGCGCTGCCCGGCGAGGCGCAGGCCCAGGGATTCGCCCTGGAGAAATTTTCCCGGGAGGCCGGCCTCCGCTTCGCCTACGGCAAGTCCTTGCAAAAGGCGTCAGTGCACCTCTATTGCCTCTTTCCCCGCTGGGGTCTCTTCCTCTCCCGTCCCGGCCAGGGCTGGCTGGGGCCCCTGGGCCTGTCCGCCGTGGTGGAGGGCGTCATCGGCGGCGCCGAGGCCGAAAGCCCGGGTTGGGAAGTGGGCCTCACCCCTCTCCTGAAACTCAGCGTGCCCCTCCGCCGCCGGGCTCTTCTCTTTCTGGAGGGCGGCGCCGGCGTCATCTGGGAATGCATCAACAGTCCGGCCATCGGCCACACCTTCAACTTCACCCCCCAGGTCGGGGCCGGGGTGGAGGTGGCCCTCGGGGAGCACTGGGGCCTCACCTTCGCCTATCGCTTCCGGCATTCCTCCAACGCCGGCCTCTACAAGGAAAATCCCGCCTTCAACGTCGGTTTTCTCCAATTCGGCCTGACCTGCTATTACTGAGACGATCCCAGGGGAATAATCTTCTTTCTTTAATCTTAATCCTATTATTATTACGAATTTCCATGCTTCAAGAGCCAATTGATTAAGAAAATATTCCCCATAAATTATTTTATCAGAATAATTTTTGCAGAATACGTATAAGGCTCAAAATACTACATCTTCCAATGCTGAAACACAACGGACAGCCATCTGCCTTCCTTAATCATATCAAAACATGCTGGCATTCTATTAGGGATTTTGCAGTGGCATGTTTTTTTACCGTTTTCACATTAACCTGCAATGAGCCTCGAAATAAGATAATAACGTAGAGGCGGTTCGCGAACCACCCCTGCATAAACGTTTGTTGCACGGGAAACGGAACATGATATTAAGCCCCCTCCTCCCGGTGGGAGGGGGTTGGGGGAGGCGGGTGCTAATGGCAACCCTGCGTTCCCACAGGTTTTTTAGTCTGAGTCGCTGCCAGACTGCCAGGCGGCGTCAGTTCGGCGCGGTGAGGGAGCAGCGCCAAAAGATGTGGTGGAAGGGGGCGAGTTCCCGGTGGGCGGCGGCCGTGCGGTCCAGGAGGGAGACGAAGCGGGCGCGGCTCAGGCCGTGGCGCCGTCCCAGGATTCTGACGGCCGCCCAGACCAGCAGGGCGGGCAGGCCCTCGGCCCGGGCAAAGGCGCGCACCTGGCCGGGATAGGCGTCACCGTTGAGTTCATAGAGACAGGCCACCCCGCCGGGGGCCAGCACCCGGGTCATTTCCCGCAGGCCCTGGAGCGGGTGCTCCCAGTGATGCAGGCTGAAGGTGGCGCAGGCGGCCTGAAAGGCGGCGGCGGGAAAGGGGAGGGCGTGGACGTCGCCGGCCACCAGGGCGACGGCGGCGCAGGGCGGCGAGGGCGGCAGCAGCTTCCTGCCCTGGCGCAGCATGGCCGGGGCCAGGTCCAGGCCGACGATGGTCAGGTCGGGCCGCCGGCAGGCCAGGACCGCGGGCAGGCCCCCGGGGCCGGTGCCCACGTCCAGGAGGCGGCCCCCCAGGGGGAGCCGGGGCGCCAGGTCCGCGGCCAGGCGCGCGTAAAGCCGCCGGAACCGGCCCCCGGCCGCCAGCCGGGCATAGAGCCAGGGCGGCGGTTCCAGCTCCTTAACCCGGGAAGAAAGGCTGGTCGTCATCATCCGGGTTGCATCCCAATTTGCGCCGGGCCAGGCGCAGCAACACCGCATACCAGGTGTGAAACACCACGGCCAACCCCAGAAAACACAGCAGGGCCAACCAGCCCTCGCTCGTCGCCCCCAGGTACAGAAGCAGGGCCATCACCCCCAGCCCCACCAGCAATTGGATGATTCCCATCAGGTAGTCCCGCATGTTCCCCGTTAGGGAAATAAGCCGTTGCGTCTTTGTGTTTAGGCGAGAGATGTTTTTCCCGCCGCGGCGCGGAGAAAAACGGCCGCCAGATTTAGCCTGGCGGAAGACCCCGTTCCCAAGGACAGATTGGGAACGAGGGTTGCCGGCGCCCGGCAACCGGAACCTGCCCTCGCCTGCTCCGCCTCACCGGAAATGACACGCCACCCAGTGGCCCGAGGCGGACTCCCTGAGGGGCGGCTCCGTCTCCCGGCACCGGGGGAGTTGGGCCTCGGGGCAGCGGGGATGGAAAGGGCACCCCGAAGGGATGTGAATGGGCGAGGGAGGATCGCCTTTCAAGGTCGGGGGACGGAAGGGGCGCGCCGGGTCGGGCAGGGGCACCGCAGCCAGGAGGGCTTCGGAGTAAGGGTGCAACCGGCCCCGGGCGAAAACCTGTCGGGGCGCCAGGTCCACGATCCGGCCCAGGTACATGACGGCGACGCGGTCGCTGATCTGGGAGATGACGGAGAGATCGTGGGAAATGAACAGGTAGGTGAGGCCATGCCGGCTCTGGAGTTCGGCCAGCAGGTTGAGAATCTGGGCCTGGATGGAGACGTCCAGGGCGGACACGGGCTCGTCGGCGACGATCAGCCGGGGCTTTAAGGCCAAAGCCCGGGCTATTCCCAAGCGCTGCCGCTGGCCGCCGCTGAATTCGTGGGGATACCGGTACAGATGCTCGGTTTCCAGCCCCACTTCGGCCAGAAGCGCCTCAACCCACTGCAAACGCTGGGAGCGGCTGCCCAGGCCGTGGATGATGAAGGGCTCCTCCAGGATCCGGCGCACGGTGAGGCGTGGATTCAGGGAGGAATAGGGGTCCTGGAAAATAATCTGCATCTCCCGGCGCAGGGCCTTGAGGCGCTTGGGAGGCAGTCTGAAGAGGTCCTCTCCCAGAAACCTGACCTGCCCCCCGGTGGGGGGAAGGAGAGCCAGGGCCAATCGTCCCAGGGTGGATTTGCCGCACCCCGACTCCCCCACCAGTCCCAGGGTTTCACCGGCCTGCAAGGCAAAGCTCACCCGGTGCACCGCAGTGAGCAGGGGCCCCCGCCCCCAGGGCCCCGCCAGGCGGAAGGTGCGGCTCACCTCCCGGGCTTCCAGGAGCGTCTCAGCCATAGAGCCAACACCTCGCCTGGTGCGCCCGCCCCACCTCCGCCCAGGGAGGCGGCTGCTCGCAGCGGTCATGGCGCTTGGGGCAGCGGTCGGCGAACAGGCAGCCCGGCGTGTGCTCCCATAGGCCCGGAACGTGGCCGGGAATGGCGGCCAGGACGGCCCCGGGCTGGTGCTCAAAGTCCAGGCGGGGGACGGCCTGGAGCAGCCCCCGGGTATAGGGGTGGGCCGGGGACTGGAAGAGGTGCGCGGTGGGGGAGGCTTCCACGATGAGTCCGGCGTACATCACCGCCACCCGGTCCGTGGTCTGGGCCACGATGCCCAGATTGTGGGTGATGAAGAGCACCGCCAGGTCCATCTCCGCCTTGAGCCGGGCCAGCAGCGCCAGAATCTGGGCCTGGATGGTGACGTCCAGGGCGGTGGTGGGTTCGTCGGCAATGAGAAGCTGGGGCGTGAGGGCCAGGGCCATGGCGATGAGGACCCGCTGCCGCAGGCCCCCGGAGAGCTGATGGGGGTACTGGTGCAGGCGGCCGGCCGCGTCGGGCAGCCCCACCCGAGTCAGGGCCTGGACTGCCGCTTCCTCGGCCTCCTGACGGCTCACCTGCCGATGCTGCCGGACCACTTCGGCCACCTGGTCGCCGATGGTGAGGACCGGGTTTAAAGCGGTCATGGGCTCCTGGAAGATCATGGAGATGTGGTTGCCCCTGAGGTCGCGCAGACGCTCGTCGTCCAGTTCCAGCAGGTCTTCCCCGGCAAAGCGGACGCCCCCGGACACCTGGGTCAGATGCGGCGGCAGCAACCGCAGGATGGACAGGGCGGTTACCGTCTTGCCGCAGCCCGACTCTCCCACCAACCCCAGGGTTTCGCCGCGATGCACCTCAAAATCCACGCCGCTCACGGCCCGGAGCCAGCCCCCGGGGGTGTGGAAGTCCACCGTCAGCCCATTGATTTCCAGCAAAGGCTCAGTCATGATGGCAGCCGCGAGGGAGGGCCGCCCCCGGGGATGAAAACCCTGCCGTGGGGGCGAGTTCCTGAGTTGCGGGTGAGCCCTCGGCTCATGCGCGACTGCCTGGAAGATAGGAAATGGGAAGGTGGCTGTCAAGTCTTTCCGGAAAACCGCGCCCGGGCTTGCGGTCCGGCCGCCGAAGGGGAAAATCCATTGACCACGCCGGTCTGAAGAGTATATACTCACGGCAATCGGCGAATGAATTCGCCCCGGCGGGATAACCCGGCGGACCATCTGCACCAGGAATGATCAGCCACGAAGGCATTGAAGGGGTGAACCCCTGCCTTGGTGGCTTTTTTTTGGAGAGCCTGAGATGGATGACTTAACAAAAACCCTGCTGAATATGGCGGTGGGGGGCAGCGTCTGGGTGCTCTGGCTGTTGATCGGGCTGAGTCTGGCTTCAGTGGCCGTCATGTTGGAGCGCAGCGTGACTTTCTACCGGCACCGCTTCCGGGAAAGAGAATTCGTGCCCAGGATTGAGACCTGCCTGCTCCAGGCCCGGTGGTCGGAGGCCATGGCGTTGTGCGAACAAAGCCGGGCCTGGGAAGCCCGGGTGCTGCTGGCCGGTCTGAGACAGGCGCCCCGCGGCCGGGAGGCCGCCCAGGAGGCCATGGAGGGGGAGCGCATCAATGCCGGTCTGTTCTTGGAAAAACGTTTGAGTTTCTTGGGCACCCTGGGGGCCAACGCGCCCTTCATCGGGCTGTTCGGCACCGTCTTGGGCATCATTCACGCCTTCAAAGACCTGTCCCTGGCCGAAGGCGGCGGGGGGCCGGCGGTGATGGCGGGCATCGCCGAGGCCCTGGTGGCCACGGCCGTGGGCCTGCTGGTGGCCATCCCCGCGGTGGTGATGTACAATCTCTTTCACCGGCGCCTGCACGTAGTTTTGGAGCGCTCCCGGCGGCTGTCGCAGCTTCTCCTGACATATCTCCAGGAACCCGCGGAATCCTGCGACGCCGGCGAACCCAGGACGGTCCTGCGGGCGGGAGGACGGACATGAAAGGCAATATTCACGGTCCCATCACGGAAATCAATATGACCCCCTTCGTGGACATCGTCCTGGTGATTCTTATCATTTTTCTCCTGTCCGCCACGGTGATGATGCCCCGCACCTTCGGTATCGCGCTGCCCAAGGCGGCCCAGGCCGACAAGCCGGAGAGCGTGCCGGTCATCGTCAGCATCGACCGGGAAGGAAAAATCGCCATCAACGGCATCAGGCTCACCCAGGACGGGGAATTCGAAAAGGTTTTTCAGGCCCAGGGGCACGGCAAGGAGCCGGCGGCCGTCATCGCTGCGGACCAGGACACCCGGCATGGGCGGCTCATCGAGGTCATCGACCGCCTGAAGACGCTGAAGGTGCACAAGATCGGCATTGAAGTGGAGCAGAAATAAGGCAGGGATGAACGGCGCGTTCACGCTCAACCGGAGCCAGGCCCGCACCTGGACCCTGGCCATCATGGGGTCGGTGATCCTGCATGCCCTGCTGTTGGCGCTGGTGCATCGGACTCCGGTGGCTGAGCGTCCCAAGGTGAAAAAGGTGGTGCCGGTGGAGGCCGTTTCCCTGGTGCCCGGCTCCCCCGGACGGCGGGGCGGCGGCGGTCGGGAAATCCAGACACCTCCGGCCCCCAAGCCGACGCCTCCTCCCGCGGTGCAGCCCAAGGTGGTCCCCCCGCCCCCCAAACCGGTCCAGCGGGTCACTCCCAAACCCCGTCCCCGTCCGGAGCCTCTGCCCACGCCGCCGCCGTCGGCGCCCACCTATACGGCGCCGCCCCGGCCCGCCCCGCCGGCGCCGGCGCCCACCCCCAGCCCCGCGTTGAGTGCGACCCCGGGCAGGGGCAGGACCGGCGGAGAGACCGGCGCGGGTTCCGGCACGGGAACCGGAACGGGGGTCGGCGCCGGAACAGGGTCGGGCACGGGCCCAGGGGCCGGGACGGGAGCGGCGGGCCGGGGGACGGGACCGGGGTCAGGGGCGGCTTTGAAGGCCTACCTGCAGCAGGTGCGGCGGCTGCTTGAGCAGAACAAGCATTACCCACCCCTGGCCCGGCGGCAGAACATGGAGGGCGTGGTGGTGGTGCGCTTCACCATCGGCAGGGGCGGTCGCCTCGAATCCTCCGGCATCGGAAAATCTTCAGGACACGGCATCCTGGACCAGGCCGCCCAAGAGACGGTGCGGCGGGTGGGGCAATTCCCCCCCTTCCCCGCCGACCTGGACCGGGAGCGCCTCACCATCCAGGTCCCGCTGAAGTTCCACCTGGCCGATTGATCATGCAGGAAATGAGACGACTCATCCGGAGGAAACCATGCACGAACATGCCCATGGACGGCGACATATCGAGACGATGATCAGAAACCGGGACCTGGAGGGCCTGTTGCATCAGGCGCACACCTTGCACGGCCACCTGTGCCCCTTTGTCGGCCTGGGGGTCAAGGCGGGCCAATACGCCATGGCCGCCTTGAACCGGCGTAATACCGGCATGGAGGAAGTGGTGGCCATCGTGGAGTGCAACAACTGTTTCACCGACGGCATCCAGATGGTGACCGGCTGCACCTTCGGGAACAATGCCCTCATCTTCCGGGACCTGGGGAAGACCGCGGTGACCGTGGCCCGCCGGGAGGACGGCATGGCAGTGCGCCTCATCGTCCGGCCCGACTACCGACCCAAAATGCTGGCCAGGTACCCCAATGCCGCCCCGTTATTTGAGAAGATCGTCGTTGAGCGGCAAGGCACCCCCGAAGAGAGGCATCGCTTCCACCATCTCTTTGAAGCCATCTCCCGCCGGGAATTGCAGACCCCCCTGGAAGACCAGTTCCAGATCCAATCCCTGCACATCACCATGCCGGCCTATGCCCCTATCTTTGAGTCCCTGCTTTGCAGCGTCTGCGGCGAGCAGATGATGGCTTCCCGGGCTGTTCAGCAGCAAGAGCAGACGCTCTGCCGGGTCTGCGCCGGGGGCCAGGTGCCCGTCCTCAACGGCCAAGGCATCGGCCAGGAATGCTTCTAGTTTCGACCGAGGAACGCCGGGAGGACAACTCTGGTCCGGCCCGGCCGGTCGGCGATGGCAAAGGGCCCAACGGCCCCTGTGGCCTTTCCCCGCCGACAACTTTCCCCTCCGAGGCCCAAAGCTCCGGATGCAGCAGGCGGGCCAGTATTTCCAGCCCCTCCACCAACCGGGGGCCGGGACGGTCAAAGATATCGGAGTCCACCACGTGGACGCGGCGAAGGCGCACGGCCGGCAACGCGGGGTAGGACCGCCAGCCCGCCAGCACCCGCTCCATGTCCACGCCCCGGGCCATGGTGGTGACGATGATCACCTCGGGCCGGCCGGCCAGAACCTGCTCCAGGCCGACCTGGGGGTAAGGCGCCGGCCCCTTGATCATGTTGCGCCCGCCTGCCGTAACGATCAACTCGTGGATGAAGGTGCCCTCGCCCACCGCCACCAGGGGCGTGACGCCGATCTGGAAGAAGACCCGGGGGCGGACCGGCGCCGTCGCCACCCGCTCCCGCACCCGGCGGAGGCGCTCCCGCAGCTCGGCGGCCAGGGAGTCGGCCCGGGCTTCCGCCCCCAGGACCCGGCCGATGTGCTCCACCGTCCGGACCACCTCATCCAGGCTGCGGGGATGGACCAGCAGCACCGGGACCTTCAGGTCCTCCAGCCGGGCCACCAGGGGGGCGGGGGTGCTGTCCGTGGCGCCCAGACACAGGTCCGGCTGCAGGGCCAGGATGCGCTCCAGGTCAGGTTGCACATAGGAGCCCACTTTGGGGAGGGTTTTCGCCCCTTCCGGAAAATCGCTGTCCTGGGAGACTCCCGCCAGCCGGTGCTCCTGGCCCAGGGCGTAAACGATTTCCGTCAGGCTGGGGGCCAGGGTGACCACCCGCCGGGGGTCAGGGGGAGGCGGCAGCCGGCTTGACCTCCCCTCGGGGGCGGGATGTCCGCCGCCGGGCAGGGCCAGAAAGCACAGAACCAGCGCCGACAATAGGGAAAGAAGGCTCTTCAGGTTCACAGTTCGGCCGGAGGTCGCTTGGGCAGGTGGAGGGGCAGCAGGCGCCCCGCCACCCTGACCCGGTGTTTCAGAATACCGCCTTGACGCCCCCCACGATGCTGAAGCGGGGGGAGGAATAACCGTACGATTCCTCATAGAACCGGTCGAACAGATTGTTGGCCCGGGCCAGGAGCTGCACGGATTTAATATACCCCAAATCCCGCACCACCTCATAGGAGGCCGCCACATTGAGGACGAAAAAGCCGCCGTTCACCACCCGGCTGGCCGCAAAGGTGGCCCAGTCGTAGTAGTTGTCGTCCCGCCGGCCCGTGTACAAGCCGTTGAGGTGCAGGCCCAGGCGCTTCCACTTCCAGTCCACATCAAAGGAGAAGATGTTGCGGGGACGGCGCAGCAGGTGGGAGCCGGCCCGGAAGAAGGGGTTGACCCGCCCCAGTCCGCCGTCGTCCAGCACCTGGAACTGAAAGAGGTGGGTGTAGGCCGCGCTCAGGGTCAGGCCATAGCCGGGGCGGGCCCGCACGGCCAATTCCAGGCCCGTGGTGCGCACCGCGCCCAGGTTCACAAAGGTGCGCGGAAAAGGCCCGATATTGTAAAGGGTGATAAAGTCCTTGAAGTGGTTCTCGAAGTAAGTCAGGCCCACCTGGAACCGGTCCTGCCAGAGATACTGGTCAATGCCCGCTTCCCAGCCCACGTTCTGCTCCGGTTTGAGATTGGGGTTGCCCACCGTAAAGGCGGTCCGTGCGTGCGATTCCAGGAAGTTGGGCGACTTGATCCCCCGGCCGCCCCCGGCCCGGAGGGTGGTGTCCGTCTCCGGGAAGCGCAGGGCCACCGAGCCCCGGGGGGCGAACTCCAGCTTGTTGAAGGCGCGGTTGTCCTCCAGGCGGCCGCCCGCGGTGAGAAAGAGCCGATTCCGGATGGCCACCTGCTGTTGCAGATACCAGGAGGTGCTCCCCTGGCGGAACTTGTCCTGGGTGAAGTACGGCCCGGTCCAGGTGGAGAAACCGTCGGTGCGGGCCTTGAGTTGGGCGCCGAAGAGCTCCACCCCCAAGGTCGTCACCGAGGCCACCCGGCTCTTGTCGCCAAAGCGGAAATTGGTGTGGTAGTCCAGGGTGTAGTGGCGCTCCAGGTTGCGGCTGAAAAAGGAGCCGAAGAGGTCGGCGTCGGTGGCCAGGGGGTTGGCCGGGTTGCGGTAGCGCCGGTCGAAATAGGCGTGACTCAGCACCACTTCATGGTCCCACCAGTCCGTGGGGTGGTATCTCCCGGTCAGGCCCAGCACCAGGTCGAAGCGGCGGTTGTTCTGGTCCGGGTCCAACCCCGGCCCGCCCACGTTCTTGGCGTCGAAGCGGTCCCCGGAGTTCACCGTGGGAAAGCCGAAATAGCTGTCCAGCAGCAGGGTGTGGAAGGTGAAGGACACCTGCTCCGTGGGATCCAGATCCAGGCGGCTGTTCAGCACATTGCTGCCGAAGCGGTTGTTGATAGAGAGGATGCCGGTGTCGTCCAGACGGCTGTAGGCAATGGCATAGGAAAAGATTTTGTAGGACCCGGACAGGCCGGCCCGCTGCTCGCCGATGAGGTTGTTCTTGCTGTGGCCCTCGCTGTGCGCCCCCCAGGTGGTGGTGACGCTGAGGCTGGGCGCACCCTTGCCCTTTTTGGTAATGAGGTTGACCACCCCGGTGAGGGAGTCGGCGCCGTAGAGGGCGCTCATGGGACCGCGCACCACCTCGATCCGCTGCAGATTGTCCGTGGTGAGAATGGACCAGTCGAAGTCGCCCCCCACGTTGTTCAACTTGATGCCGTTGAAGCGCACCTGGGTGTGGTCGTTTTCGCCGCCCCGGACGAACAGGGAGGTGGTTCCCCCCCGGCTGCCGGTCTGATTCACCACCGCGCCGGGGACAGTGCGCAGCATCTCCTCCACCCGGGTGGCCTGGCGGTCCTCCATCTCCTGGGCGGTGATCACCGTGGTGGCCACCCCCGTTTCCTTAAGGGACACTTCGGTGCGGGTGGCCGTGACCGCCACCTCCTCCAACACCTGGGCCTTTTCGCCCTTGGCTTCCTTGGCCCACAGGGGGGTGGCCATCAGGACCAGCAACCCCCACAACAGGCCCCCCACCACCGGCCCCAGGCGTCTCATTGCAGCCCCCCCGCCCAGGCGGCGCCGTCGAACTGCGCTGCGGACACCCGCTGCACCCAGTCCAGGCGCACCAGGGGGTGCTGGGGTTGGAAGGCGCCGGCGGCGGGATCGCTCACCAACAGATAGATGGGGGCGTGGCCGAGGCGGCGCAGGTCCTGCCAGGCCTCGTCCAGTTCATAGACCCCCGGCCGGGCGATCACCACGTGCAGGTGGGACGCCAGCCGGGCCAGGGTGGGGCTGTAATGTTGGGGGCAAAAATCCTCGGGCAGCACCGCCCGCCCCGGGAGATAAACGATCAATACCGGACCCATAGGGACCTCCTTGAGGAAAGATGGATGCACTCCGGCTTCCGGCGGCGGCGCCCGGCCCCCGGAACAAAAAAATCCTTGAGTCCGCGGGGACCCAAGGATTGCACCCAGCTTGCTTCATCCTCAGGAGGCGCCGGAGAGGTGTGCCGTCCCTCTCCAGCCCGGCCGCGCCAATCCTGCGTCGGCGGCGGCCAAGTCATGTACAGGCAGGTCTTCTGACTTCCGGATCGCCCTACTCCCTGCGCCTTCCCATCCCGGTGTGCCAGGACAGTGGCCGTGCAGGTTTCGTCCCCGGTTACAGCGGCGGGACCGCGCCGGATTTGCACCGGCTTCCCTATTAAGCCCCTGGGGGCGCCTGTACCGCCGATTACGGGTTCTATCATAGGACTCCCGCAACCCGGCGTCAAGGGAAAAAGGCGAGGATGATTATTTCTTTGGCAATCCCTCCATTTCCTCGATTCTAGCCACCACCTGCGCGGCCCGCAGCTCCTCCAGGCGGTAATATCTGGCGCCCATTGTTTCGGCCACTTCGGGCAGGCAGCCCAGGCTGAGGAAGCCGCTTTCCGTGTCCAGGACCAGGGCGGCGACGCCCAAGGCCTTGATGGCCGCGGCCAGCTCCGCCACTTCGGCCCGGGGGGACTGCCCGCCCAGACTGAGATTCGCCTTGCCGTCGGAGATGAGCACCAGCAGGAAGGAGTCCTGGGGCGCCCTGGCCTTCTCCCGGCTCAGCACCTCGTGGGCCAGGCGCAGGGCGTGGGGCAGCGGCGTCTTGCCGCCGGTGGGCAGCTCCTCCAGGCGCTTCCGGGCCAACTCCACGCTGTTGGTGAAGGGCAACAGCAGCCGGGCCGACTCCCCCCGGAAGACCGCCAGCCCCACCCGCTCCCGCTTCTGGTAGGCGTCGGTCAAGAGCGACAGGATGGCCGCCTTGGTCTCCACCATGCGCCGGTTGGCCCCCATGGAGCCGCTGGCATCCACCACGAAGAGGATGTGGTGGCCGATGCGGCGCTCCCGCACCTTATGGCGCAGGTCCGCGTCGGTGACGGCCACGGCCAGGTTGCCTTTGTCCCTGACCGCCTGGTGGGGCGCGGCGGCCCGGAGCGTGGCGTCCAGGGCCAGGTCCGGCGGCCCCTCTTTGGTGAGGGTGGGCCGGACATAGCGGCCCCGGCGGTCGTCGGTCCTGGCCTGGGTGCGGCGTCCCTTGGCCTTTTTGGCCTCCCGCTCGGCGGGCAGGTCAAGGCGGCGCACCGGGAAGGGCTCGCCCGGGGCGAAGGTCGTCTCGTCGTGGCCCTGGGAGGGCTCCTGGGGCTGGTGCTCCGGGGGCGGCGGCTCCTGGGGGGGCGGCTGGTGGGGGCGCTGCTGCTCCTGCTGGTGTTTGCGGATGCTCTCCTCCAATTTCTCCCGGTCCACCTGGGGCTCCTGGAAGGGCTGGCGCCGCATGCGGTGGGGCAGGACCAGCTCCGCGGCCTCCCGCACCTCCGCTTCGGTCACCTCTTCCCGGCCGTGCCAGGCGGCCAGGGCCTGGGCCGTCTTGAGCATGAAGATGTCGGCCCGGTGGCCGTCCACCCCCTGGTCCAGGCAGATGGTGGTGATGAGGTGCAGGATGTCGTCGGTGTAGGCGACGCCGCCCAGCCGCTCCCGGGCCGCCAGGACGCCGGCGGCGAGCTCTTCCTGCTCCGGCTGCCAGCGCCGGGCGAAGCCGACCGCGTCGGCCTCAAATTCCAGGCGGCGCTTCACCACGGTCATGCGGGCCTCCGGGTCCGGCAGGCCGGCGATCTCCACGCAGAGCCCGAAGCGGTCCAGCAACTGGGGCCTGAGCTCCCCTTCCTCCGGGTTCATGGTGCCCACCAGGATGAACTGCGCCGGGTGTGTGAAGGAGACGCCCTCCCGCTCCACCACGTTGACGCCCATGGCCGCGGCGTCCAGGAGCACATCCACCAGGTGGTCATCCAGGAGATTCACTTCGTCCACGTACAAAATACCCCGGTGGGCTGCGGCCAGCAGCCCCGGCTCGAAGTGCTTTTCGCCGCTCTTGAGGGCCTTTTCCAGGTCGATGGCACCCAGCAGGCGGTCTTCGGTGGTGCCCAGGGGCAGGTCGATGAGGGGCATGGGCAGCGCGCGGCGGGGCAGGTTCTCTCCCGCGGCACGGCGCCGGCGGCAGGCGTCGCACATCAGTTCCGGGTCCTCGGGGTGGCAGTGAAAGGGGCAGTCGGCCACCACCGTCAGAGGCGGCAGCAGCGCGGCCAGCCCCCGGGCCGCGGTGGACTTGGCGGTGCCTTTCTGCCCCCGGATGAGCACCCCGCCCAGCCGGGGGTTGACGGCGTTGAGGATGAGAGACTTTTTCAAACGCTCCTGGCCCACCAGGGCCGCAAAGGGATAGGTGCAGCGCTCCCCGTTCATTTCCTGCCTCCGTGGCCGATTTTTTCCAGGACCTTGTTCATGGCCTGCTTCCAGCCCTCCACTTCCTCGGCGGTGACCACATCCACCGCGCCGCCCTGGAAGTGGCCGCCGGCGTGCTCGCCCATGTTTTCCTCCAGCCAGCCCTCGATTTCCAGGTAGAGCTGTTTCAGTTCCTCCAGCACCTGGGGGGCGGCCTGCCACAGGCCCCGCTGCTCGGCCTCCAGGAGGCGGCGGGCGATCTCCTCCAGGGCCCAGGGGTTGTTTTGCTCAAAGAATTCCCGGTTTTCCGGGTTGAGGACAAAGGTCCGGGTGATGTCGTCGAAGATCCAGTCGTCCACTTCCCGGGTGGTGGCCTCCCAGCCGTAGACCCGGCCCACCCGCTTGCTGATTTCCCCCGCGCCCTTGTAGCCGTGGTTTTTCATGCCGTCGATCCACTTGGGGTTGAGGAGCTTGGCCCGGGCCACCCGGCGGATTTCGTCTGCCAGGGTGCGCACCGCCACCTGATGCGGGTCTCGGGTGTCGCCGAAATAGGTGTGCACGTGGCTCCCGGAGAGGTGCCGGGCCGCCGCGGTCATGCCGCCGTGGTTGCCGAAGTACGAGCAGCAGCCGAACAGGTCGTATTCGTCGGTGACCACCTTGTTGTAGGTCACGGAGGTGCGGCTCAGGCTGTGGGCCAGGGCCGGGGCCGCGGCCTCGCCGAAGACCCCCTTGCCGTAGGCGTAGCCGTTCCAGTAGAGGAAGACCTGGGCCAGGTCCGCCTCCTCCTTCCAGGCCGAGGCGTACACCGCCAGTTGGGTGCCGGCGGAGTAGGTGCCGGGCTTGCTGGCGAAGATGCGGTAGGTGGCCTGGCGCCAGGCCGGGCCGTCGCCGGGGTTGCTCTGGAGCTTCTCCAGGAGTTCCAGGCTGTGGCGGCGCACATAATTGTTCTGCGGGTCTTCCGGCAGGGACGCCACCGCCTGGATGGCTTCGTCCAAGAGCTCGATGCAATTGGGGAAATTGTCCCGGGTGATGCCCGACACCTTGACGGTGACGTCGATGCGGGGCCTTTTCAGTTCCGCCAGGGGGATCACCTCGAAGCCCTTGATGCGGCCGTTGCTCTGCCACACCGGCCGCACGCCCAACAGCGCCATGATCTGGGCCATGCCCTCGCCGTCGGCCCACATGATGTCGTTGGCCATCCAGAAGAGGGCCACGTTTTGGGGGTAGTCGCCGTTTTCCACGAGATATTTCTCGATGAGGGCCTGGGCCAGGCGCTTCCCCACCTCCCAGGCGCCCCGGGTGGGCGCCCGCTGGGGGTCCAGGGAATAAAAATTGCGGCCCGTGGGCAGCACGTCGTCCCGGCCCCGGGTGATGAGGCCGGAGGGGCCCGGGGGGATGTAGCCGCCGCTTAAGCCGTTGAGCAGGGCGTCCATCTCCCTCGATGCCTCCAGACGGGCGACCAGGTCCCGCAGGCGTTGGTCGAAATATGTCACACCCTGTTCCAGGGCCGTCAGATGACCGGCCAGGGCCACCTGCCGCACCACCTCCGCCAGGGGCCGGTCCGGGGCCTCCAGCCAGCGGCTGATGAGGGTCCGGCCCGCCTGGTCCACGGCTTCGGCGGCGCGGCCCGAGGCGTCATCGTCCAGATCGACGGCCAGCAGGCGGCTCAACAGCCCCCGCCAGGACGGCCCGTCCGCGGCCGGGAAGCGCAGCACCGCGTGCAGGAAGTCGGCCCGGCGCTCGCCTTGCGGCAGTTCCCCGAAGATGTGCATGCCGTCGGCCAGGTGGGTGGTGCGGATGACCGAGAGCCCCTCGTGGATGCGGCGCACCACCTCATCGAAAGGCAGGTCAGGGGTCAGGGTCAACTGCTGGTTGAGCCGGCTCTTCTCCAGGGCCTCAATGATGAGGTGCTCCAGCAGATGGGCCCGGCCCGGCTCCAGGACGTGCAGACGCTCCCATTCGGCCAGGAGACGGTCCAGTTCTCCCAGTTCCTCGTAAAGCCCGGAGGAGGTGAGCACCGTCTGCATGTGGTCCACCAGGGCGGCGTAGCTGCGGCGCTTGGCGATGGTGCCTTCGGGCGGGTTGTCGGCGTTGTAGATGTACAGGTGGGGCAGGGTCCCCAGGGCCGCGTCGGGGCTGCAGGCCGCGGACAGGGCGACGTTTTTGCCGGGAAGAAATTCAAGGTTGCCGTGGGTGCCCACGTGGACGATGACGTCCGCGCCGAACTCCTCCTCCAAATACTGGTAGGTGGCCAGGTACTGGTGCGGGGGCGGCACCTCCGGGTCGTGCAGAATCTTGCAGACCCGGCCGTCGCAGCGGGACCCGGCGCAGCCCCGCTTGGGCTGGACGCAGACCACGGCATGCCCGAAAGGGACGCCGGTGACCACGATGCGCCCCTGGTGCACCATGGCCGCGGGGATGCCGTTTTGGGCCCGGCCCGGCGGCTCGCCCCAGGCCTCGGTGAGGCGCGCCTGCAGCTTCTCCGGGAACCGTTCAAAGCGCCGCAGATAATCGTCCACGGGGATTAGGGCCAGGTGGCCCCCCTTGGCCACGATCTCCTCCACCGTGGTCCAGCGGAATTCGCTGATGGCCTTGCGGCCCATGATGGTCTCGATGAGCTCCCTGCCGTCCGCGGGCGGGGCGTCGATGGCGTAGCCGGCCTGCCTGAGGGCGTGGAGGATGCGGGCCACGCTCTCCAGGGTGTCCAGGTGCGCGCCCGCCCCCACCGAGGCCTCCACCGAGGCGCAGGGGTTGTTGTGCAGGATGATGGCCACCTTGCGCTCCTGGGGGGGCTTTTGCCGGAGCCTGACCCAGCGGGCCACCCGCTCGGCCAGGCGCTGGGCCCGCTCCGCCACCGGCGTGCGCCCGGCGATGAGCCCGCCGTCGCCGTCCCGGTGCTCCACTCCGGCGGCCACCAGCATCGGCTCGATGACCCCCTCGAACTCGGGCATGGCCACGCTCCAGCCCACCTCCATGCCCAGCCCCTGGGGGTCGGCCTCCCACTCCTCCGGGGTTTTGTAGTACGCGGTGAGGGGCTGAATCAGTGGAATATTGAGGGATTGGAGCAGTTCCGCCCCGGACCGGGCCGTGGCCCCCTCGGCGGCGGTCCCCCGGCTGCTCCCCAGGAAAAAGGCGGTGAGTTTGATAAGGGCCTGGATGCGGGATTTGCCGTCGCCGTCCGTCAGCCAGTCCCGGATAATCTCGTCGCCCCCCCGGGTCCCCAGGCCGTCGTCTTTCAGGGAATAGTAAAAGATGGGGACCACGCCCAGGCCCCGGGCCTCCAGGGCCCGGATGAGAAAGTCCTCCAGTTCCAGGCTGCCGCCGGCCCAGTCGGAGCGGGAAAACATGAGGCCCACCAGTGGCTGCGTCGGGAAACCGGCGTCCCGGTACCAGGAAAGGTATGCTTCGATGCCGGGGAAATACGTCGGCGCCTGGGGGTGATAGAACCCCTCCCAGGGGAGTTCCTCAGGCGGCAGCACCTCCAGGTCCAGCCCCAGCACCTCCCGGCCCAGCAGGGTGAGGAGGCGGCGGAAATTCTCCCGGCCGTTGCGCATGAGATAAAGATAGGCCTGGGCGGCCAGGTTCGCCCGGGCGCCGGACTGCCCCCAGACCGAGGGGTCGGTGCCGGTGACGATGACGGGCACGCGGGCGGCGATCTCCTTGAGCTCCCGGTCGGCCGCGTCCCAGAAGGCGTCCGGGGTGCGGTACAGGAGAATGACGTGGGCCGCGGCCATGTCCTTCAGGGCCTGGGCCAGGAGTTCCGGCTTTTCGCCCAAGGCCCGGTGGGAGTAAACTTTCAGGTCCAGCCAGGGGCAGTCCCGGGCCGCCTCCCTGAGGGTGGGCACATAGGAGTTCCACATCACCACCACACCGGTGAATTTGGCGCTCATTCGCTGTACCTCCGGATGAAGATAATGCCCAGGACGACGCACAGAAGCCCATAACCCATCAGAATAAGCAGGGAAACGAGGTTGTCGCGGTTCATCTCCGGATGCCGCAGCAACTCGTTGGTATGGGTCAGGGGCAAAGTCCGGATGAGGCCGCGCAGGCCCCAGGGCAGTTCGTCTACGGGAAAAAAGGTGCCGCAGAAAAAGGCCATGGGCAGGATGAAAAAATTGGTGAAGGTGGCCGTGTCTTCGTGGGAGCGGGATTTGAGCCCCACCACCACCCCGAAGGCTGAAAATACCAGGCCGTTGGCCAGCATGCCCAGGGCGAACATGAGGTTGAACTGCATGCGTCTGCCCAGGGCCAGCCCCAGGACCAGGATGATGAGGGAGGCGAACAGCCCCCGCACCATCCCGGCCGCCACCTGCCCGGCGACAATTGCACCGGCGGACACCGGCGCCTGGAGGTAAATCTGGAAGGTGCGGAAATACAGGCGGCCCATGTTCAGGCTGTTGGCCACCCAGGTGTAGGAGTTGGTCATGGAGCTCATGGCCACCAGCCCCGGCAGCAGGAAGTCCAGGTAGGAGCCCCCGGAAATCACCACCCGTTTGCCCAGCCCCAGACCGAAGGCGCCCAGATAGAGGAGCGGCGCGAACAGGGTGGAAATCACGTAGCCCAGCCGGAGCAGCCGCCGCTGGAAGAGGAGCATGTCCTTGAGGAAGATGGTGAACCAGGTCATGGGCTCAGGCGCTCCCCGGTGAGCTGGATGAAGACGTCTTCCAGGTTGGCCTGGCGGATGAGCACGCCCGCGGCCTGGGCCCGGGCCCGACGGTAGGCTTCTTCCTTATTTTGAACCAGATGGTAGCTGGTGTGGTGACCGTTGATGGTCTCCACCACGTAGCCCCCCACCTGGGCCACCAGGGCGGCGGGCGTGTCCAGGGCCATGAGGCGGCCCCGGTTGAGGATGGCCACCCGGTCGGAGAGCATCTCCGCCTCCTCGATGTAGTGGGTGGTGAGGAGCACGGTGATGCCGTCGGCCTTGAGCTGCCGGATCAGGTCCCAGAGCTGGCGGCGGATCTGGGGGTCCAGCCCCACGGTGGGCTCATCCAGGAACAGCATCCGGGGCCGGGACAGGAGCGCCCGCACGATGAGCAGGCGGCGCTGCATGCCGCCGGAGAAATGCTTCACCCGGTCCCCGGCCCGGTCCGCCAACTGGCCCCACTCCAGCAGTTCACCGATGCGCCGGGAGAGCTCCGGGACCCGGTAGAGCCGCCCGTAAAACCACAGGTTCTCAAAGGCGGTGAGCTCCTTGTCCAGGTTGATCTCCTGGGGGCAGACGGCAATCAGGGGTTTGAGTCGGGGACGGTCATGGACCACGTCATATCCGGCAATGCGCGCCCAGCCCCCGCTGGGGAAGGCCAGGGTGGTGAGTATCTTGATGGTGGTGGTCTTGCCCGCGCCGTTGGGGCCCAGGAGGCCGAAGATCTCCCCTTCGCCGATGGATAAAGACAATTTTTCCAGGGCCGTGGTCTTGCCGTAATACTTGCTCAGTTCGTGGGTGACGATCATGACAGACGTGGATACAGCAGCCGCCGCGCGCCCTGGGAGATCATCTCCATGTCCAGGCCGTACAGCTTCTTGATGTTCTCGGGGTTGACCACGTCCTCGGGCAATCCCTGGGCCAGCACCCGGCCCGCTTCCAGCAGCACCACCCGGTCGGCGAAGAGCAGCGCCAGGTTGGGGTCGTGGAGAGTGAGGAGCACCGTCAATTTTTGCGTGGTCGCCAGGTTTTTCAGAAGCTTCAGCACCATCACCTGGTTGCGCAGATCCAGGTGGCTGGTGGGTTCGTCCAGCAGCAGGATCTCCGGCTCCTGGGCCAGACAGCGGCCGATGAGGGCCAACTGGCGCTCGCCGCCGCTGATGCGGGTGTAAGGCTTGTCCGCCAGGTCCGTCAGGCCCAGGAGTTCCAAAATATCCTCCACCACCCGGCGGTCGGCCCCCCGGGGCTGGGCGAAGAAGCCCAGGCGCGGCAGCCGTCCCAGCAGCACCAGGTCCCGCACCAGGTAGGGGAAAACGGGGTGGTGCTCCTGGGGCACGGTGGCCAGGCGGCGGGCCAGTTGGCGGCGGGAGAGCCGGCGCAGGTCCTGCTCACCCAGGAAAATAGCCCCGCGCTCGGCCGTGAGCTGGGCGCTCAGGCACAAAAACAGGGTGGTCTTGCCGGAGCCGTTGGGCCCCAGCAGGACCGTGACCTCCCCCGGCCGGGCGGTGAGGTCCACCTGGTGCAGAATCTCCCGGCCGTTGAGGCGCAGGCTCACCTGTTGGGCGCTGATCATAGCTTCCAGGACTCCTGGCCGCCCCGCTTCAGGAGATAGATGAAGAAGGGCGCGCCGCACACCGTGGTGATGATGCCCACGGGGATCTCCCCGCCGGTGACCGTGCGGGCCAGGGTGTCGGAGAGCATGAGGAAGGCGGCCCCCAGGGTCATGGACAGGGGGATCACCCGGCGGTGGTCCGGGCCCACCAGCATGCGCACCAGGTGGGGGATCATGAGCCCCACCCAGCCGATGATGCCGCTCACCGACACCGCCGCGGCCACCATGAGGGCGGCGGCCAGCAGAAAGAAGCCGCGTTCCCGGCCCACCTCCACCCCCAGGGATTTGGCCTCCTGGTCGCCCATGGACAGGGCGTTCAGGCGCCAGCGGCTCAGCCACAGGGCCAGGGCGCCGGCGGCGATCCAGGGGAGGGCCTTCATTACGGTGTGCCAGTCCGCCAGGGAGAGGCTCCCCATGAGCCAGAAGACGATGCTGGCCAGCTTGTGTGGGTCCACCAGAAATTTTATCAAAGACACCAGGGCGGTGAACAGGGCCGAGACCACAATGCCGGCCAGGATGAGGGACAGGGTGGGCACCTCGGCCCGGGTGCGGGCCAGGCCGAAGGTCAGCATCGCGGCCAGCAGCGCGCAGGCAAAGGCGCAGATCTGCACCGGCCAGGCCGGCAGAAAGGCCACGGACACGGCGCAGCCGAAGGCCGCCCCGGCGGACAGCCCCAGGATGTAGGCGTCCACCAGGGGATTGCGGAAGACGGCCTGGAGGGTGGCCCCGGCCAGGGACAGGGCCATCCCCACCAGCAGCGCCAGGACGATGCGGGGCAGGCGCACCTGCAGGATGACGGCCCGCAGTTGCTCGGGGACGCCGGAGCCCGGAGTCAGCGCCTGCCAGAGCTCGGTGAGCGAGATGGGATACGCCCCCACGTGCAGGGCCAGGACGAAGACCGGCGCCGGCGCCAGGCTCAGAAGCCACACCCACAGGCCCCGGCTCTTCATGGCAGGGAGGTGAAGGGGATGCCGAAGCATTCCCGGTAAATCCGCTCGGTGGCCTCTTGCACGTCGGCCTCGCTGATATGCTGGGGATGCAGACAGCCGGCCATCCACCAGGCCAGCGCCACCACCCGGGGCGACCAGGTGGAGGCCCGCGTGGCTTTAAAAATGCGCCGGTTCTTCACCGCGGGGGTGGCCTGCCATTTGGGGTCGTGCAGCAGAGTATCCACCCCATAGGAGGCGGAGCCCCAGATGAACACCACCTCCGGGGCCTGGCTGACGATGGTCTCCATGGAAAGTTCCCGGTTGAAGTCCTCCAGGTGCGCCCCCAGGTTCCTGCCGCCCGCCGTTTCCATCATTTCCGGCACCACCCCCTTGTTGCCGCTGACGATGGTGGGTTTGCCCCAGGTCCACAGCGCCCGGGGCCGGCTCCCGGGCGGGACGCCGGACAGGCGCCGCCGGAGTTCCGCCAGACTTCCGGCCATGGCCGCGGCCACCCGGCGGGCGCGCTCCTCCCGGTCGAAGACCCGGCCCAGCAGCACCAGGTCTCGGGCCAGGTCCTCCATGCCCTCGGGGTAGATGGTCAGCACCGGCAGGCCGCGACGTTTGAGGTAGTCCACCGTCTCCGGCTTGCGGGACCAGGTGATGACCAGGTCGGGCTTGATGGTCAGGAGGCCCTCGATATTCACGTCAAAGCCGCTGCCCGGCGAGGGGATCTGCCGCAGGTGGGGCACGAGGCGCTGCAACAGGTCATTGTCATAGGCATAGCGGGAGAGGCCCGCCACCCGATCCCAGGGGTGGAGAGCCGCGGCCAGCTCGTAGCCCTCGAAAAGCACCACCCGCCGGGCGCCGCCGGGGGGGATGAGGTCGTCCGCGCCCGCGGCGGCAATCGGGGCGCCCAGCAGCAGGCTCACCAGCGCCAACCCTGCCAGCGCCCCGACGCGGAGTTGTCTGTTCAGATTATACACAGCCCTCCTCAATATTTAACCCCCATCTGCAGCCACCAGGTCCGGCCGGGGGTGACATACGAGTAAAAGTATTGGCGGTTCAGCAGGTTGTTCACCGCAAAGGAGATATACGTCTTGCCCAGGGCCGGATTGACGTCCATCAGGGGGGTGACGGTCACCTTGGTGTCCAGGGTGAAGAAGGGATCGTAGGAGCCCTTAACGTTGTTCACCGTGTCGTCGTTGTCGCTGCGGGTGTGCATCTTGCTGACGTAGCGCCCGGTGAGGTTGAAATTGACCCAGCGGTAGTTCACGTTGGCGCCGAAGTTGAACTGCTGGCGCGGCACAAAGGTGATCTTCTTGCCCACCGATGCGCGGTCCAACGGGTTCTTGAAAATGCGGGCATTCAGCAGGGTGGCGTTGGCGAACAGCTCCAGCCAGGGCCCCACCTTTTGGGTGATTTCCATTTCCCCGCCCAGGATGCGGGCTTCGGCGGCGTTGCGGAAATCCCGAGTCCTGCCGGTGGGATCGGTGGGGTCCGTCACCCGGTAGATGAGGTCGTCCACCAGATTCTGGAACAGGGTGGCGGTGATGGTGGTGCCCTTGAAGGGCTTCACGGTGGTGCCCACCTCCCAGCCCAGGTTGGTTTCGGGCTTGAGATAGGGATTGGCTTTAAAGATGGTGCCGGCGCTGGAGACCCAGGTGCGATAGAGTTCATAGACATTGGGGGGGCGGAAGGCGGTGCCCACCGAGGCCCGCCAGGACCACCACTCCCAGGGCCGGTAGAGCACCGCGAACTTGGGACTGACCGACACCTGGTCCCGACTGGGCAGCTTCACCACCGGGGCGGTGGCTGAGAGCTGGTACAGCCCGCCGTAGGTCTGCCACCAGTCCAGGCGCACCCCCACGATGGTGGTCAGTTTGGGGTGCCAGTTCGATTCCCCCTGCAGGTAGAAGGCGAAGGTGCGGTCATATCCTTCCGACTGGTAGGTGCGCCGGGTTTGCGTCCTGATCTCCGTCCAGTTGAGCAGGGCGTATTCCTTGGTGGCCGCCCAGGCGGATTTGTAAACCAGACCGCCGGTGAGCACGTGCTTCTGGGCCACCTGCTGGTCCACCTGGGCCTCCACGTTCCAACTGTGGCTGGGCGTCTTGGCGATGCTCCCGGGCCCGCCCGCGAAATTGGTCTGGGTGCTGGTGGAGGAAGGCGTGGTGTACCAGTTCTCGGGCTGAACCAGGCCGCCGGCCCGGAGTTTCAGGGTGGTGGTGTCCCGGAGACGGTGTTCGCTGCTCAGGATGTAAACCTGGGTATGCTCCTGGCCGTCGCCACTGGACCACGACCCCGGCCGGATGGCCGCAAAGCGCCTGTTCAGGCCCAGCAACTGGGTGTTGGTGGTGGTGCTGAGGATCGGCGCCCCCGTGGCGGCGTTGCGCAGGTAACTGTTGGGCATGCCGTAGCCGTAGCCGGTCCAGTTGAACAGGGCGGTGAAGTCCACCCGGTGCCCCGGGGCCGCGTCCCACTGCAGGCGGGTGGAAATGATATGGTTGAAGGCGGAATTGTCGCCGCTGTCCCCGGTGATGTAGGTGGGCGCCCCCTGGGCCGTGGTGGTGCCCCGCCAGCCCACCACTTTGGTGACGGCGGTGCCGGTACTGGCGGTCCGGGTCACCAGGTTGGTGGGGTAGCCTTCCATGCCCTGATATTTATAGTCCACCCGGAAACTGAACTTATCCCGCACCCGGTGGCCCACTGAGGCGTACCAGGTCCAGCTGTCATAGGTGCCGTAACCGCCGGAGAGCTCCATTTCCAGTTTCCGGGGCATCTTGGTGACGATGTTGATGAGCCCCCCCATGGCGGTGCCGCCGTACAGGGCGGAGAAGGGCCCCCGGATCACTTCGATGCGTTCGATGCTCTCCACCGGGATGCTGGCCCAGGTGACACTGTTGGTGTAACCGGTGGAAATGTCCTGGCCGTTCACCAGGACCAGGGTGCGCTTCTGGCCGTCCGCCGGGAAGCCCCGCAGATTGACGCTGGACAGGGTGTCGGCCAGGCCCTTGCCCCGGCGGGCGAAGGTCCCCGGCACCTGCTGCAGGGCCTCGTCCGTGGTCTGGATGTTTTTCCGCTTGATGTCCTCTTTGGTGATGACGGTGATGCTGGCCGGCACGTCCGCCGGGTTGCGCTCCGTCTTGGTGGCCCCGACGACGATTTCGGGCAGGGCCTCCGTCTTGTCCCGGGCTTCTTTTTTCTGAGCTTCCTCTATTTTCACTTCCTCGGCCGGCAGGGGCGCCCCCGCTCCCAGAATAATTCCGGCCGCGACCAGAAACGCCCACCATACTGCCAGGAGCCTGTGTCGCATGTTCCTTTCTCCTTTCGATTTGCATGCCGGCCCCTGTTCTGGTAAGAAAGTCGAAGGGCCGGAAATCCCCCTCAGGGTGTCGGTCCGGGGGAAGGGCGGAATTTCCTTGCCGGGAGGCCGCCCTTCCTTTTTGGTGCTGCGGCCCTGCCCCCGCGGTCCGGACAGGGGAAAAAAAAAGCCATGAAAACCGGGCGGCGCCTGGCCGCCAGACCTTCATGGCCTTTTCTTCAGGGGTAAAGGTTCAGTCTGTGAAAAGGGCTTCTTCGGCTCTGGCCGAATGAATTTCCCCTGGTTGGGTTACTGCCGGAAACAACTCTAAGGTCAGCCCGGAATGGTCGGGGACTCTCCGGGGCTATTCCCTGAATTGTCCGGGATTTGTCCGGACTTCCCGCCGCAGGGAGTTCCATTCTCCCACTGAAGATTGTTCATATAGCCAAAAGCTTCATCTGTCAAGCAGGATTTTTAACGGGTCCGGAGGCGGTCCCGGTGGTCGGGACCAGGCCTCGAGCGGCACGGCAGGGCCGGGGTGACCGGGGTCTCGTGCGGCGTTGGCATTGCTCCGACTCCAAGGGGCCGGGACCCCGGATTCTCAGACCGGCGGCAGGGTGTGATGGCGGATGAAGTGATGCAGATGGCTCAAGATCTCCGGGTTGCCCAAAAAGTGGCCGGCGGCGATGGCGGCCCGGAAGTGGGGCAGGCGTTCTTCAAAGGTGGAAATCAGCGTCGGCTTGGGGCGGAAGCCGGTGCAGGCCAGGCCGAAGCCCAGGCGTTCCAGGTAAAAGGCGTTGAGATACTGCTCAAAGGCGTTGCGGATGGGGAAGGACAAGACCGGCTTGCCGTAGTAGAGGGCTTCGGAGAGCAGCGAGTGGCTGCCGCCGCAGACCACATAGGCGCAGGAGGCCAGATCGTCCAGGAAGCCGGCCTCGGAGGGCCTCTTGAAAATGAGGTTGCCCTCGCGGCCTTCCCTCTCAAAGCCGTAGACCCGCACCTCCCGGGGGATGGCCCGGAGAAAGGGGAAAAACCGGCGGAAGGTGGCGTAGCCCTGGTAAGCCACCACGTGCCCGCCCGGCTCCGGCCGACGTTGCAGCACCGTCTCCCGCAGGAGCGGCGGCAGCAGCCGGACGTTGTCCAGGCCCGGTTTCAGGGGGGGCCGGAAAAAGGAGGTGACCAGGAAGGCGTCGGCCCGGCTGAACAAACGGGCCACCACCTGCCGGGTGACGAGGGAGGCCGGCCGACGGGACAGCGGCACCGGGTGGCGGCAACAGGTGAGCACGTGCTGGTGATCCAGGGAGAGGCAGGGCAGGCCCAGACGCCGACAGACCCGGGGGAGAAAAAATTCGTAGTCGGTGAGGGCGACCTCCGGACGAAAGTGTTTTATAATGTCATGGAGGCGTTCCAGCACCGCCCGGCTTTGCAGCAGGATCCTGAGGTTGGCCCTGACCGTGGCCGCCCCCGCCACTTTGTGGGCCTTGATCACGGTGACCAGGCTGGGGCAGTCTTCCACGGGAAATTCGGGCCGCAGCAGTTCCAGGCCGGCGCCGTGGCTGATAAAGAGCAGGTCGTGCTCCCGGAGCCGGCGGGCCACGGTGAGCGCCCGGATTGCGTGTCCGTGCCCGGTGCCGTGGACTGCATACAGTATCCTGGCCATTACCCCGGCAATGTACCGCACCCCGGCGGCCAGGTCAAGACGGTGGGACCGTCCGCCAAGGGGGGCGGAGCCCGGCCCGCATTTTTTTGCCTGAAAGCCGACGCCGGAAAGCTATCTTCAGATAAACTGGTGCTGCCATGACCGGTCTTCAGGCCGCAGTGCCGCCTGCCATCGGAGTGGCCGGTCCGTCCGACTCCGGCAAGACCACCCTGATCTGCCGCCTGGTGGAGCACTTCTCCGCCCGGGGATGGAGGGTGGCGGTGGTCAAGCACAGCCACCACGCCGGGTGGGGGATGGCCCCTGAGATGGCCCGCCGCCTCCACCGGACCGGTGTCGCGGCCGCGGGCTGGTGGGGACCGGGGTGGCTCCAGGCCACTGTTTTTCCCCAGGGGGAGCCGGCCCTGGACGAAGTCCTGGCCCTCCTGGCCCCGGAAGCCGACCTGATCCTGGTGGAAGGTTATAAATCCGGAGGCCTTCCCAAAATCGCCCTCATCGACCCCCGTCAGCCGGACCTCATGCCGCCTTACCCCCACCTCATCGCTTTGGTGAGCCCCATGCCGTCGGCGTCGGCCTTGCCGGTCTTTGCCCCTGAGGAGATCGGCGCCCTGGCGCGCTTCATCAGCAGATATGCGGGCCTCGAGAGGTGACTCGAACCTCCGGGGACCCCGGCGACGCCTGGACGCCCATAGGGCCTGCAGTCCCGGTCCCTTGACCAGGTTTCGATTATTGTATGTTATTTAGTACTACTCCGACAGATTATCTTCCTTTTTAAGGGATTCTGTATTACCCATCTTCGACAGTTGTTAAAAAATAAATATTGTATATCAATGGGTTAAGTCTTGTGAACAAAGTTTTACCACTA
>VGSQ01000006.1 GCA_016874975.1 Deltaproteobacteria bacterium | reverse complement strand
TGTGCCGGGGCCGCATTACCGTGTACGAGTCCCGGGGCGACTACCAGCTCATCGTGGACTACCTGGAACCCCTGGGTTTGGGGGCATTGGCCCAGGCCTTTGAGGCCCTGAAGGTCCAGCTCCAGACCGAAGGGCTCTTTGACGCCTCCCGCAAGAAGCCTCTGCCGTTCCTGCCTCGCCGTCTGGCCCTGGTGACTTCCCCCACCGGCGCGGTGGTGTGGGATTTTCTCCGCCTCCTCAAGAAGAGATTCGCCAACCTGGAGGTGGTAATCTATCCGGTCAAGGTCCAGGGAGCGGAGGCGGCGGGGGAAATCGCCCAGGCTTTGGACGAGTTGCAACGCCATCCCGGAGTTGAGGTGATCGTTCTGGCTCGGGGCGGCGGTTCCCTGGAGGAACTGTGGCCCTTCAATGAAGAGACGGTGGCCCGGGCCATCGCCCGCTCGGCGATCCCGGTGGTGTCCGCGGTGGGTCACGAAGTGGACTTCACCATCGCGGATTTTGTGGCGGACGTGCGGGCTCCCACCCCCAGCGCCGCCGTGGCCCTGGTGGTTCCTGACCGGGGCGAGCTGGCGGGGAGGCTGGAACGGCTGGGAGGATCCCTGTATCGCCATTGGCGGCGGCACCTGGCAGCGGAACGCCGTCATTTGGAGCAGATGCGGCGGCGTCTGCCGGATGTGCGGCGACGGCTGGGGGACCTGCGTCTGCGCCTCGACGACCGGGCCGAGACTCTGGGAAGGCGCTTGAGACGTCTGGTGGAGGGAAGCCGGCAAGACCTGCGGCTGGCGTCCTCGCGGCTCATGCTCCTGAGTCCCCGGCGTTCCCTGTATCCGGCCCGGCAACGCCTGGCGGCGGCAGCGCCGCGGCTCTTCAGGGCCTGGCAACGGCAGGCGGGAGACCTGCGCCGACACCTGGAAATGTATCGGAGCCATCTGGAGAAACTGGACCCTGCCGCCATCCTGGCCCGGGGCTATTCGATAGCCCTCACTCTGCCGGAGGAGCGGGTGATTCGGACATCGGCGCAGGTTTCACCCGGGGACCAGGTGCGGGTGCGGCTGGCCCGAGGACGGCTGGACTGCCGGGTGTTGGAGACGACGGAGAGGTGAGCTGACCTAAGGATAGAAAAAAATCTGGCGAAACTTCGGCGTAGCGGCCGGAGAATTATATAAGAACTCTTAATTTATTAAGAATTTTTTTACAGGATGTGTCGATAAGAGGCCCAGAGGAGCGCCTGCAGGGCCTGCCTGGCGTGCAGTGGACCGGCATCTCCGGTCTCGGGGGGACAGGTATGGCGGAAAAAGAGAGGAAAACCCGGGGAACGCCATCGAAGGCCGCCCCCGCGGCGCCGGAGGCGGAGGGCGAAAGTTTTGAGCAGGCCCTCACCCGTCTGGAGGAAGTGCTGGAAAACCTGGAGCACGGCGGCCTCAGTCTGGAGGAGTCGGTGCGGGCCTTCGAAGAGGGCGTGCGCCTGGTGAAGCACTGCCACGATCAGTTGGACCGGGTGGAGCGTCGGGTGGAACTCCTGCTCAAGGATGAGGCGGGTCGTTTCGTCACCCGGCCCTTCCCCGAGGATGAGGCGGAAGGTGGATCTTAAAGCCTACCTGGAGGAGCGGCGGGCTTTGGTGAACCGGGCCCTGGAGGCCTATCTTCCCCGGGTGCGGGGGCCGGCCTTCCGGGTGGTGGAGGCCATGCATTACAGCCTGATGGCGGGGGGGAAACGTCTCCGGCCCATTCTGTGTCTGGCGGCGGCCGAGGCGGTGGAGGGCAACCCGCAGGAGGCCCTGCCGGTGGCCTGCGCCCTGGAGATGATCCACACCTATTCCCTGATCCACGACGACCTGCCGGCCATGGACGACGACGACCTGCGCCGGGGGCGGCCCACCTGCCACAAGCAGTATGACGAAGCCACCGCCATCCTGGCGGGGGACGGCCTGCTCACCGAGGCCTTCCGTCTCCTGGGGGCGCTGGCCTCTCATTTTCAGGACCGGGAAGCGGTGCTTTTGGAAATTATCGAACTGGTGGGCGCGGCCGCGGGCTACCAGGGCATGGTGGGCGGGCAGATGCTGGACCTCCAGGCCGAAGGGAGAAAAATCACCCTCAAAGAGCTGGAGACCATCCACCGGCTTAAAACCGGGGCGCTGCTCACCGTGTCCCTGCGCGCCGGGGCCCTGGTGGGCGGGGGCAGCCGGGTGGATGTGGCCCATCTCACCGGTTTCGGAGAGAAATTCGGTCTGGCCTTTCAGATCACCGACGATCTTTTGGACGTGGAGGGGCAGGCGTCCGACATGGGCAAGGAGCCGGGAATGGACGCCCGCCGCCAGAAAGCCACTTATCCGGCCATTCTGGGCCCGGAACAGGCCCGACAGTGGGCCCGACGCCTGGTGGAAGAGGCCGTTGAGGAACTGGAGGGATTCGGTGACCAGGCCCAGCCTCTCCGGGAGATCGCCCGCTATCTTTTGGTGCGCCGGAGTTAGACGAGGACAACGCTATGGAAGATCGACTCATTACCCGACCGGAGTTGGAACGGCGCCGCCTGTTGGACGCCATCAGCAGCCCTGCGGATCTTAAGAAATTGAAACAAGAGCTTCTGCCCCACGTGGCCCAGGAGCTCCGGGAGCTGATCATCGGCACCGTATCCCGCACCGGCGGGCACCTGGCCCCCAGCCTGGGGGTGGTGGAACTCACCATCGCCCTCCACTATGTCTTTGACACCCCCCGGGACAAGATCGTCTGGGACGTGGGCCATCAGGCTTACGCCCACAAGCTGCTCACCGGGCGGCGGGAGCGCTTCCACACGCTGCGTCAGTACGGCGGCATCAGCGGCTTTCCCAAGCGCTGCGAAAGCCCCTATGACGCTTTTGACACCGGACACAGCTCCACCTCGGTGTCGGCCGCCCTGGGCATCGCCAGCGCCCGCTGCATCAAGCGGGAGAAAGGCCGGGTCATCGCGGTCATCGGCGACGGGGCTCTCACCGCCGGGCTGGCCTTCGAGGGGCTCAACAACGCCGGGGACCTGCACAAAGATTTGATCGTGGTCCTCAACGACAACGGCATGTCCATCGCCCCCAACGTGGGGGCCTTATCCTCCTTTTTCAGCCGCAAGCTCACCGGCCGCACCATGGTCTTCCTCAAGAAACAGGTGGAATACCTGCTGGGCTCCCTGCCGGGGATCGGCGACGAACTGTTGGCCTGGGCCAAAAAGAGTGAGGAAACCCTGAAGGCCTTTTTTACGCCGGGCATGCTCTTTGAGGCTTTAAAATTCAATTATCTGGGACCGGTGAAAGGCCACCGCCTGGACCATCTCATCGAGACCTTCAACAACGTCAAGAACCTGGACGGCCCCATCCTGGTGCACGTGCTCACCACCAAGGGGAAGGGGTATCTGCCCGCCGAGACCGACCCCACCGGCTTTCACGGATTGGGCAAGTTCGACCCCGACACGGGGGAGCCCAAAAAAAGCGTGGGCCAGGTGGCCACTTATACGGAAGTGTTCGGGGACACCCTGGTGCGCCTGGCCCATAACAACCGGAAAATCGTGGCCATCACGGCGGCCATGCCCGACGGCACCGGCCTGGTGGACTTCCGCACCCAGTTCAAGGATCGCTTCTTCGACGTGGGCATCTGCGAGCAGCACGCCGTCACCTTCGCCGGCGGCCTGGCGGTGGAGGGTTTGCGGCCCGTGGTGGCGGTCTATTCCACTTTTCTGCAGCGGGCCTATGACCAGGTGCTGCATGACGTCTGTCTCCAGAATCTGCCGGTGGTGTTCGCCATGGACCGGGGGGGCGTCGTCGGCGAAGACGGGGAGACCCACCAGGGGCTCTTTGACTTGTCGTATCTGCGCCACCTGCCCAACCTGGTGCTTGTGGCCCCCAAAGATGAAGACGAACTGCGCCACATGCTCTACACCGCGGTGGAACACCCCGGGCCCATCGCCTTGCGCTATCCCCGGGGCCGGGGGGTGGGGGTGCCGCTGGCCCCCACGCTCCAAAAAATTCCCGTGGGCCAGGGGGAACTGCTCCGGGAGGGTGACGACCTACTCATCGTGGCCTTGGGGGCCTCGGTCCATTTCTCCCTGGAGGCGGCTGCCGAGTTGGAGAAGGGGGGCCACCGGGTGGCGGTGGTGAACGCCCGCTTCGTCAAGCCCCTGGATGAAAGCCTCATCCTCACCTGGGCGGCCCGCTGCGGACGTCTCCTCACCGTGGAGGAAAACGTGGCCATGGGGGGCTTCGGCAGCGCCGTTCTGGAACTCATGGCCGACCGCGGCTTGTCGGGCATCCCGGTCCGCCGCCTGGCGGCGCCCGACAGCTTCATGGAACACGGCTCCCAGGAGATTCTCCGGCAGAAGTACGGCCTGGATGCTCCGGGCATCCTCAAGGTCTCCCTGGAACTTCTGGAACAGCCGGCCCAACACAAGAAAGTGGTCTGGGGAACTTTCAAATAGCCGCGTCAGGGCGGGGGTTTCGGCTCATTGGCGCTAACTTAAGCAAGCAGTGGGTATGCCAAGGGTAACCTGTTGAACAGTCAAGATAAATCCCCCCTTACCCCCCTTTGCCAAAGGGGGGAATGAGCAGTCGGTGACCCGAAGTCCCCCTTTGGAAAAGGGGGATTTAGGGGGATTTTAAGTAAAATCGGCATGTTATGATGTAAACTGGTTTTTTCTTAAGTTAGCGCCAATGGGGTTTCGGCTGCGGGACATGCACATGGACCGCCGTCGCCCCCCAGGGCGTGTCTCCGGCTGCAAGACCGCGGTCCAGGGGGAAGCCGATTTTCCCGTCCCGCCGCAGGAGGACCCCGGTTGAAGGCGTCGGCTGGCCCGCAAGTTGACGAACCCGGCAAAATCTCCAGGTGTCAATAGCCAGGGTGAATGGTGCGCAAATTGGACGGCGGCGTTTCGCCTGACGACAGAGGCCGGCGAGCCCGATGGGAGGCGATCCGGCTTGGTCTGCTGCTCTGCGGCCTGGGGCTGGCGCTGTGGCTGGGAGCCGCACCCCCTGCCTGGAGCTCCCCCCGGGAGGCGCGCCAGCTTTTCCCCATTCAGCAACAAGGGAAATGGGGCTACATGGACCGCACCGGCAAGGTGGTGATCCCGGCCGAGTTCGATTCGGCCGGGGAATTCTCCGAAGGCCGGGCCTGGGTGGAAAAGGATTTGAAACGGGGGTTCATCGACCCCTCCGGCAAGGTGGTCATACCTTTCAGCTTCACCTCCACCAATGATTTTGCCGAGGGTCTGGCCGGGGTGGCCGTGCCGGGCAAGGGCCTGGGATTCATCGACCAAACCGGGGCCATGGTCATCAGCCCCCGTTTTGAAGCGGTGGAGAACTTCTCCGAGGGCCTGGCGGCGGTGCTCATCCAGGGAAAGTACGGTTTCATCAATAAATCCGGCAAAGTGGTCATCCCGGCCCGGTATGAGGTCACGGTTGAAGACGCGGCCTCGCCCAGCTTTGCCGAGGGCCGGGCCCGGGTGCGCCTGCAGCGGCGGGTGGGCTACCTGGACCGCACCGGCCAGATGGTCATTCCGGCCGATTATGCCGATGGTTTCCCTTTTGCCGAGGGGCTGGCGGTGGTCAAGGTGGGGGAAAAATACGGTTTTATCGACCGCTCCGGCAAAATGGTGATCTCCGCGCAATTCACCCAGGCGCTGTCCTTCTCCGAGGGTCTGGCCCCGGTGGCCCTGGAGGAGCAGTGGGGATACATCGACAAGACGGGGAAAGTGGTCATTCCTGCGCAGTTTTATCGGGCCCACCCCTTCTCCGAGGGGCTGGCGGCGGTGGAGCTGGAAGGGAAGTACGGGTACATCGATAAGACCGGCCGCATGGTCATCCCCCCCCGCTTCATGGTGACCGTGGAGGGGGACACCGTATCCTTCTGGGGCGGGCTGGCCGCGGTGGAGCTGGATGAGGACCGCTGGGGCTATATCGACAAGACCGGTAAGCTGATCCGGCAGTCCGGGGATTGACGGGCGCCTCGCCGCCCGGCGCCGGAAAGACGCACTGACGCTGGGAGCATCATGGCCAGGAGGGCTGGCAAGGGGGCAGGCGCCACCCCCGGGGGCGGGCGGACCCGCCTGGACCACCTGCTGGTGGCCCGGGGGCTGGCCGACAGCCGGGCCCAGGCCCAGGGCCTCATCCTGGCCGGCCGGGTGCTGGTGGAGGGGGAGCCGGTGACCAAGGCCGGCGCGCTCATTTCCCGGGAAGCCCCGGTGTCCCTGAAGGCCCCTGCCTCCCCTTACGTAAGCCGGGGAGGCGACAAGCTGGCCGCCGCCCTGGACCATTTTCGGGTGGACCCCGCCGGCCTGGCGGTTCTGGACGCGGGGGCCTCCACCGGCGGCTTCACCCACTGCCTGCTGCTTCGGGGCGCCCGCCGGGTGTACGCCGTGGACGTGGGCTTCGGGCAGCTCGACCCCAAGGTGCGCTACGACCCCAGGGTGGCGGTCCTGGAGCGCACCAACCTGCGGGCCCTGGCGCCCGACGCCCTGCCCGAGCCCATCGACCTGGCCACCCTGGACCTGTCCTTCATTTCTCTCACCCTGGTGCTCCCTGTGGTCAAGGGGCTGCTCCGTCCCGCCGGCCGCATCCTGGCCCTGGTCAAACCCCAGTTCGAGGTGGGAAAGGGGCAGGTGGGAAAGGGGGGGGTGGTGCGGGACGCCGCCCTGCAACAGGAAGCGGTGGCCAGGGTGGCCGGGGCGGCTCGGGCTTTGGGATTCAGGGTGAGCCAGGCTTTTCCGTCGCCCCTTAAGGGACCCAAGGGAAACCAGGAGTTTTTTTTATTGCTGTCCTGACAGGTTCCGGAGAAGAGGCTGCCGGGGCGGGGGGCCGGGACCTTTGCCTTGCCTCCTGCGGATGTCCCCGGGACGGTTTCCCGCCGGAAAATGTTTATGGGTCGGTAAAGTGTGATATAATTCAATAAACGGCAGGTTCTTGGCCGGGTGCACCCCGCCGTTTAAGCTTTGGGTGGAACATGACGATTTCCTGTGGCGTTGCAACCGGCCCCCCTTGGGTGGGGGAAAAAGCATGGCCGCCGCCCTCCCCCTCTTGACCGGGCGGCAAACAGAACTTATGTGCAACAATAGCCGGCGGCATCAGGGCCACCGGCGGGAAAGTCACGAGCAATCAGGAGCAAACAAATGGATAACCGCATAAAAACTGTGTTGTTGCTGGCCGGCCTGACGGTGTTTCTGGTGTTTATGGGAAAGTTGCTGGGCGGCCGCACGGGGATGTATATCGCCTTTATCATCGCCCTGGCCATGAACTTCTTCAGCTACTGGTTCGCCGACAAGATTGTCCTCAAAATGTACGGCGCCCAGGAAGTGAATCCGGCCGAGATGCCGGAGTTGCACCGCATGGTGGAAGAGCTGTCCCGTGAGGCGGGCATCCCCAAGCCCCGGGTGTACATTGTCCCCGGCGACACCCCCAACGCCTTCGCCACCGGGAGGAACCCGGAACATGGAGTGGTGGCCGTCACCGAGGGCATCATGCGGCTGCTCAACCCCACCGAACTCAGGGGGGTGCTGGCCCATGAGATCGGCCACATCCGCAACCGGGACATCCTTATCCAGACGGTGGCCGCCACCATGGCGGGGGCGGTGATGATCCTGGCGGACATTGCCCGTATCGGCGCCATCTTCGGCGGGAGTCGGGACAACGAGGAAGGGGGCCTGGGGACCTTTGGCACGTTGGTCATGGCCATCATCGCCCCCATCGGCGCCATGCTCATCCAGATGGCCATCTCCCGGTCCCGGGAGTACCTGGCGGACGAAGCCGGGGCGCGGTTCAGCCACAATCCCGAGTCCCTGGCCCGGGCCCTGGAGAAATTGGCTTACGGGGTGCAGGCCGTCCCCATGGACGCCAGCCCGGCCACGGCCCATATGTTCATCGTCAATCCCCTGACCGGCGGCGGTCTCATGAATCTTTTCAGCACGCATCCCCCCATTGAGGAGCGTATTGCGCGCCTGCGGGCCATGCGGAGCTATTGAGCAAGGCCGCCTTAAGCCGCCGCCTCCCGGCAAGCGCTGACCGGCGTCGGGTGGCGGCCGTTCGGTCCACGGCGGGGGAACCCCGGTGGACGAGTGAGGGAGAATGAAAGCGGCGAGGTGTTAAGTGCCGGGCGATCAGACGGAAGGGGGGCGCATGACTCGGAATTGGCGCTGGTGGGCCCACCTGGTGGTGGGCGTTTTCTTCCTGCTAAAACCGGTTCCCGCGTTGGGTGAGGACCTGCTGGCCCAGGGGTTGGCGGCCTTCCAAGCCAAGAATTACGCCAAGGCCATCGACTTGCTGGGGCAGCACCTGAAAAAATACCCTCACACTGTGGAGGGATGGCGGACCCGGGCGGCTTGCCTGGAGGCCCTGGGACGTCAGGCCGAGGCCCTGGCGGACTTGGACCGGGGCCTCTCCTACACCCCCAGAGAGACGCCCCTGCTGTTCGACAAGGGCAGAATGCTGGCAGCCCTGGAGCGTCGGCCGGAAGCCATCGACACCTTCAGCGCCATTTTGAAGTTGGAGCCTTCCAACACTGAGGCCCTGAAAGAACGGGGCGAGACCCTGGCCCAGGAAGGGAGGCTGGACGAGGCCCTCAATGACCTCAGCCGGGCCGTGGCCCTGGCCCCCACGGACGCCTGGGCCTACTACAAGCTGGGCATGGTGCACCTCTGCCTGGCCCAGAACAAAGAGGCGGCCGCGGCGTTCAGCACCGCCATCCGCCTCAAGCCCGAGACGCCCCTGTTCTATTTTGCCCGGGGACAGGTCTATCTCCGCCACCTGAATCAGAAGGAGAAGGCGGTGGCCGACTTCCAGCAGGGCTGTCGCCTGGGACACCCTCTGTGTTGCCAGGAATTGGAGAAGATGGACCTGAAACCCCCCAAAGGGTCGTGAGACGAAACCGTGCGGGAAGAGCACAACAATCGCCTTTCTCGTTTGCCAGCCCCGGCAGTCGTTGGCTTCCGGAGGCGATAAGAGAACCCAACCTTTCATGACGGAGGATTTGCAATGATAGGTGCAACCTGGCGGAAGACCGGCCTTGTTGTCCTGGCTGCGCTGTTTTTCTGCACCTGGGTCTTTCTGAGTGAGGCTCTGGCCCAAAGGGCGGGAGGGGGCCGCTCCATGGGCAGCCGGGGGTCCCGGACCTATTCGCCGCCCAAGACCTATACGCCCTCGCCCACCAAGCCTTCCCAGCCCAGCTATACGCCACCGGCCACCCAGGCCCCGGGCTCCCGGCCCCTGGCCTCGCCTGCCCAGGGCACCGGCAGTTTCTGGCGGAGCTTCGGCGGCGGCATGTTGGGCGGCCTGGCGGGTGGTTTTCTTTACCGCAGCCTGTTCGGGGGCTCGCCGGCTACGGCCACTTCGGGCGCCGGCGGCACCGCCGGCAGCAGCGGCAGCAGCTTCGGACTGCTGGACATCCTCATCCTGGGCGGCATCGCCTTTGCGATTTATTACTTCATCAAGAGCAGACGCCAGGAGGCGGTGGCCGCCGGGCCGTCCCAGTATTCGGCCCAATCCATGCAAGCCCCCCAGCCCAACGCCCCGCCCTATTACGACCAGCAATCCCAACCCATGGGCGACCAGGACCTGGAGCGGGGCCTGCAATTCATCCGGCAGATGGACCCCTCCTTCGACGAAACCAGGTTCCGGGACCAGGCCATGGACATCTTTTTCAAAGTGCAGGGCGCCTGGGCCGACCGGGATATGACCCCGGCCAGGTCCATCCTCTCGGAGGAGATGTTCCGCCTGCTCCAGGAGGACGCGGCCCGGCTCAGGCAGGAGGGTAAGGTAAACAAGCTGGAGAGCGTGGCGGTGCGGTCCGTGGACCTCACCGAGGCCTGGCAGGAGCAGGGCCAGGACTATCTGACGGCGCGCATCCTGGCCAGCCTGCTGGACTACACCGTGGACGCCAAGACCGGCGCGGTGCTGGAAGGCAGCAAAACGGACCCGGTGAAATTCGAGGAATACTGGACTTTTACCCGGCCGGTGGGAAGCAATCCCTGGCAGCTTTCCGCCATCACCCAATCCCCGACCTGAGGGTGAACGGCAGGAAGCAGGCTCTTTACCTGAAAAATTACCGGGGCTGCCGCGGGGGCGCCCCGGTCTTTTTATGGTGCGCGGCGCGCACCCTACCCGACCAGATCGCGAAGGCGTTGGGGGTGGGTGTAAATATTGAAGCGGTCCTCCCGGGCAAAGCCCACCAGGGTGAGGTTGAGCTCCCGGGCCAGGTCCAGGGCCATGGTGGTGGGGGCGGAGACCGCGGCCAGGACGGGGATGCCCGCCCGGATGGCCTTCAAGGCCATCTCGAAGCTGATGCGCCCGCTCAGCAGGGCCACCAGGCGGGTCAGGTCCCGGCGCTCCATCAGGGCCCGGCCGATGACCTTGTCCATGGCATTGTGCCGGCCCACGTCTTCGGCGCTCAGGAAAACGCCGCCGTCCGCTGAGGCCAGGGCCACGGCGTGGGCGCCGCCGGTACGGTGAAAGACAGGCTGGGCCTTAGGCAGCAGACCCATGAGAGCCATCAGCTCCCCGGTGGTCAAGCTCAAAGAGCTGGCCACCGCAGGGGTTCGCCGACAGATTTCACTCACCGCCTCCTTGGCGCACAGCCCGCAACTGGAGTAGGCCACCTCCAGGTGGCGACGCCCGCGGCGCTCCAGGGCCTCCGGGGTGAGGCTGACGTCCACTACGTTGGGAGGGAGCAAAGGGTCCGTGGCCGTGCCGCAGAAGTGGATGGTGACGACCTCGGCCAGGCTCCTTATGATGCCCTCGGTGTGGAGGAAACCCAGGGCCAGCTCCTTTTCCCAGCCCGGCAGGCGCATCAACACCTGGAAAGGTTCGCCCGCCAGACGGATCTGCAGGGGTTCTTCCACCACCACCGGGTCGGGCAGTGATTCCAGGCCGCCCCGCCGATAGCGCAGGATGGGGCGTTCGACCATGGGCTCCATGGGGCGTTCCTGAGTGCTTGGCACCGATCCGTTCCTGGTCTCATTCCCACGGCAACCGGTGCAAAGGTGCCGGGGAGGTGGTGAGGGGACGAGGGCGACTTCAACACCATCATGGTCCCGACGAAATCAAACCAGGTTCTGTTTGAAATGCAACAAACTCTTTGGGTAACCTATTGATAACACTTGTAGAGGTAAAGCGAAGCGCATCCCGCCCGTTGCGTTATTTTTCATAAAGACGGAAGAGTCTCTGGATTTTTTCCTTGGCCCGGCAAGACAATTTTATCATAACACCTGCGGTCAGTTCATTCCACGCCGTTGCCCCGGGTGCCGGTCATCTCGCCCCAGCCCAGCTTGGTGCGCAGGATCTCGAAATAGCTGCGCCGGGGCGACTTGATGAATTTCAGAAAATGGGGCGCGGCCTTGACCTCCACCCGGTCGCCGCTTTCCAGGGCCTGGCCCACCTGGCCGTCCACGGTGAGGTGGGTGTCCCGCACCCGCTGATTGAGGCTGACGCAGATGGTGGCCCCGGCCGGCAGGATGAGGGGCCGGTTGCTCAGGGTGTGGGGGCAGATGGGCAGGAGGATGAGGTGTTGCAGGGTGGGATAGGCAATGGGGCCGCCGGCGGACATGGTGTAGGCCGTGGAGCCGGTGGGGGTGGCGATGATGAGCCCGTCGGCCCGGTAGTTGGTGAGATACTCGCCGTCGATCCAGGCGGTGAGGTCCACAATGCGGGCCAGGGCCCCCTTGTTGATGACCGCGTCGTTCAGGGCCCATTCCTCCCAGCAGCGCACGCCCCGGCGCACCAGCGTAACGGTGAGCATCAGGCGCTCCTCCAGCTCGAAGGCGCCGGCCAGCACCTGCTCCAGGGCGGGATAGAGCTCCTCCAGGGAGACTTCCGTGAGGAAGCCCAGGCCGCCCACGTTGACGCCCAGGACGGGGACGCCCAGATGGCCGTAGTGCCGGGCCACGCTGAGCAGGGTGCCGTCGCCGCCCATGACCACGATGAGCTGGGTGCCCGCCGGAAGCGGCGGCGTCTGGGGATCGGGTTCGTTTTCCAGCAGGTGGGCGGCCAGGCCCCGGCGGCGGCACCAGTCCCGCAGGCCCTCGCCGGCCTGCCAGGCCGCAGGTTTGTGTTTCTTGGTGATGATGGTGAGGGTGTGCACCGACCGTTCTCCCGCCATTGACAATTACCATATTCTCCGATAATTTTCAAAAATTGTCGCCGGTCGCCGGCGGGCGGCGGGGAGACGAAAAGGGGGGAGGGGAGGGGGAATTCTCTCCGGTCCCGCCCGTTTCACTTTAACCACCGAAGGAGCACACAGCCGTGCAACTTGCCCGACGCATCCAGCAAATCCCCCCCTCGGCCACCCTGGCCTTGAACGCCAAGGCCAACGAGCTCAAGGCCCAGGGCGTGGACGTGGTCAATTTCGGCGTGGGGGAGCCCGATTTCGAAACCCCGGAGCACATCAAGGAGGCCGCCATCCAGGCCATCCGGCAGGGCTTCACCCGTTACACCCCGGTGGGGGGCATCCCCGACCTCAAAGAGGCCGTCTGCCGCAGCTTCCAGGAAAATCTGGGGCTCAGCTATCGCCCCGGCGAGATCATGGTCTCCTGCGGCGGCAAACACGCCCTCTATAATCTCTTTATGGTGCTCTTCCAGCAGGGGGACGAGGTGGTGGTGCCGGCGCCGTTCTGGGTGTCCTACCCGCCCATGCTGATGTTGGCCGAAGCGGCGCCCGTAATTGCGCCCACTCGGGAGGAAAACGGCTTCCGGCTCACTGCGGCCGAACTGAAGGCCCGCCTCACCCCCAAAACCCGGGGCCTCATCCTGAACAGCCCCTCCAATCCTACGGGTTCGGTCTATACGAAGAAGGAACTGGAAGCCCTGGCCGAGGTGGTGCTGGAACATAACCTCATCGTCATCTCCGACGACATCTATGACCGCATCATCTTTGACGGGGCGGCCTTCTGCAACCTGGCCATGCTGGGCCCGGAACTCAAGGCCCGCACCTTCGTCCTGAACGGCCTGTCCAAGACCTACGCCATGACGGGCTGGCGCATCGGCTACGCCGCGGGGCCGGAGGCGGCCATCACCGCGGCGGTGAACCTGCAGAGCCAGAGCACCTCCAACCCCAACTCCATCGCCCAGAAGGCCGGCGTGGCGGCCCTGAACGGCTCCCAGGAGACAGTGGCCAGGATGGTGGAGGAATTCGCCTGGCGGCGGGACGACATCCATCGGCGGTTGCTGGAGATTCCCGGGGTGACCAGCACCAGGCCGGGCGGCGCTTTCTACATTTTTCCCAATTTTTCCGCCCACTTCTCCAAGCTGACGCCCAAGCCGGGGCAGACCTCTTCCCAGTGCCTGGCGGAATATCTGTTGGAGGAGGCCCAGGTGGCCATGGTGCCCGGCGCAGAGTTCGGGGAAGACAGTTGTCTCCGGTTGTCCTTCGCCACTTCCCGGGAGCGCATCGCCACCGGGGTGGATCGCATCAAAGAGGCCTTGGGGAAACTGAAGTAGGGAAATCAGGCGGGGTGAGCGCGGCCGGCCGCACCCGCAGGCGGCCGCGCTGCCCGGTCAACGTGGCTGGTCTTACCGCCCGGCCGCCTTGCGCTTGGAGGCCTTGAGCGGGTTGATTTTGGTGCCGTTCCCGTTGCCTTTTTCCACTTTTTGGTGGGTGGCCAGGTTGCAAACCCCCCGGCGCCACTTCACCGCCGGGTCGGGGAAGGCGTTGCAGAAGACGCCGCCTTCATAGTTCAAAATCCGGTCGCAACCCTCACAGTTCTCGACCGCGGGGCGGCACTTGCCGCCGTTGAAGGTGCAGCCTTTCTTGGACATAAAGGTACAGTCAACACCCGGTTTTACACTTACACAGTGCATGGCGATCAGCCCCCTCTCTTTAGTTTGCTGGAGACGCACCGGCCGGGGCGTCAAAGACAACCGGGGAAGCATGGCTCCCCCGTTTTCCCCGACGGTCTCGAAAAATCCAATTTAATATAAAGAAAAAAACCTTTTTGTCAAGACAGGCGAATCAACTACGGCAAAAAAATGAGCGACCACCGTCCCCTGAAGGAATACCGTGACAAGCGCTGCTTCAGTCGCTCCCCGGAACCCGACGATAAAGGCCGCCGGCCCGGCTCCGAACCGATATTTGTGATCCAGCAACATGGGGCCAGAACGCTGCATTACGATTTCCGTCTAGAGGTGGCGGGCGTGCTCAAGTCCTGGGCCGTGCCCAAAGGGCCCGCCACCGACCCCAAAGAGAAGCGGCTGGCCGTGCCCACCGAAGACCATCCCCTGGATTACGCCGACTTCGAGGGGGTCATCCCCCCGGGGGAGTACGGCGCCGGGGCGGTGGTGGTGTGGGATCAGGGCGTGTATCGGAACCTCACCGCCAAGAAGGGCAAGCCCCTGTCCATGGAGGAAGGCCTGGCCCACGGCCACGTCAAAGTGTGGCTGGAAGGCCGGAAGCTCAGGGGAGGCTATGCCCTGAACCGCTTTAAGACCGGCAAGGACGAGGCCTGGCTGCTGGTCAAGGTGGACGACGAGCTGGCCGACCCCACCCGGGACCCGGTGAAAACGGAGCCCCAGTCCGTCCTCAGCGGCCGCACCCTGGAGGAGGTGGCCGCGGAAGGTTAACAGAGGACATCCACTCGTTCCCAAGCAGGAGCTTGGGAACCGGAGGGGAATATGGGGGCTTTTGACCCCCGGCCCCCTCTCCCGTCAGAAGCTTTCCAAAGAATCGGCCGGGGTGCTGTATTTCATCCGTAAAATATGTTAAGTTACCATGAGTTATGGTGCGCGGTGCGCACCCTACCAAATCTCCCAAATCTTTTGCCTAAATGTAGAGCAGGCGCCCTCGCCTGCTCCTTAAAAGAACAGCCGAGGGCGGCTGTTCTACCTTTGTTCATCCCCGAGGGCAGCCCTCGTCAGGGCCATGGACGTTTCCAACCATAGCTGAGCCAGGGGGCAATCAGCCTGCCCCCGTTGCCCTTCCTCATGGACCTCATTACAGCGCTCCTGGAGCCGGCGGCGTATCCTGAGCCCACCGACGCGGTGACCCTGGTGCAGACGCACATCTCCTGGGTCTTCCTCACCGACCGTTACGCCTACAAGCTGAAAAAACCGGTGAAATTGGGCTTCCTGGATTTCAGCACCCTGTGGCGGCGGCATTATTACCTGAAGCAGGAACTGAGGCTCAACCGGCGGCTCTGTCCGGATATTTACCTGGCCGTGTTGCCGGTGACGGCCCGGGACGGCGGGTTCAGGGTGGGCGGGACGGGACGGCCTCTCGATTACCTGCTGCGGATGGTGCGCCTGCCCCAGGAGCGCATGATGGACGAAGTGGCCGACCGGGGGGAGCTCACCGCCCACCACCTTACGCGCCTGGTGGAGCGGCTGGTGCCCTTTTACGCCTCCGCCGCCACGGGCCCCAGGATCAACCGCTACGGCCGGCCTTCGGTCATCGCCTTCAACCATGAAGAGAATTTTACGGCCATCGAACCCCTGGTGGAGGATTTGCTCCCCCTGGCACTCTTTGAAGAAATCCGGGATTTTTCCCGCACCTTGCTGATCCGGCACCGGGAGCTGCTGCACCGGCGCATTGCCGCAGGACGCATCCGGGACTGCCACGGCGACCTGCACATGAAAAATATCTGCCTGGCAGACGGCGTCCACATTTTTGACTGCATTGAATTCAACCCCCGCTTCCGCTATGGTGATGTGGCGGCGGACATCGATTTCCTGGCCATGGATTTGGATTTTCACGGGCTGGAGGAGTTGAGCCGCCATTTTGTGGAAGGCTTCGCGGCGGCCTCGGAGGACCCCGACATTCTCACCGTCCTCCAGTTTTACAAGTGCTACCGGGCCTGCGTGCGGGGCAAGATCAATGCGGTGGCCGCGGGGGAGCCGGAGCTGGGACCCGCGGCCCAAGAGCGCGCCCGACAGCTGGCCCGGGCCTACTTCGCCCTGGCGGGCCGCTACGTCCGGGAGGCGGGGCCGTGGCACGGCTGATCCTGGTGGTCTTCGGGCTCATGGGCACGGGCAAGACCACCCTGGCCCTGGCCCTGGGCGAGGCCCTGGGCTGGCCGGTGGTGCACAGCGATGCGGTGCGCAAAGTCCTGGCCGGGCTCGGGCCCACCACCCCCACCCCGGTGGCCTATGGGGAAGGCATTTACCGGGACGACTTCTCCGCCCGAACCTATGCCGAGATGCGGCGCCGGGCGGTGGCGTGGCTGGCTGCGGCCCCCGGGGTGATCCTGGACGCCTCCTTCAAGCGGGCCCAGGAACGGCAGGAAGTGCGCGACCTGGCCCGGCAGGCGGGGGCCCGGGCCTGTTTTATCTATTGCCTCTGCCCCCTGGAGGTGGTGCGGGAGCGCCTGTGCCTCCGCCAGGCGGACGCCTCCTCCATCTCCGACGGGCGGGAGGAGCTGCTGGCGGCCCAGGCCCAGGACTTCGAGCCCCCCACCGAGGCGGACTATCCGCTCCTGAGACTTGACACCGGGCGGGAGTTGGGAGAAGTTCTCAAAGAGGCGCAGACCTTCCTGGAGGGTCTGGTTCCGGCGTCTTCCCCACCGGGGCAGCGCGCCGAGCCGCCGGCAGAGTAAGGTCGGAGGCGGCACAAGCGCGCCGGGCCGCCCGACAGGCGAGGGTATCCCCCAAAGGTCTTACATTTCCGCGAGCGGAGGTGATCCGATGGTTGCAACATCTTCCCGACGGGGTCTCCTGGCGGCGGCCCTTGGCGCAATCATCTTTGCGGGTGGGTTCATCTTCGGCGCCAAGCATGTGGACAATTATTTCCCCCTCCAGGAGGGGCTGACCCTGGAATATGCCGTTAAACGCACCAAGGACGGGGCCGTCGTCGAACAGATCAAGCAGAAGGTCACCAACCTGGCCCAGCAGACTCTGGATCGGAAAAGGGTGGTGCCGAGAAAATACGAAATGGCCGGAGTCAGTTTTATGGGTTATTTCAGCAAGGATAGCGAAGGGGTCATGTTTCTGGCGACCAAAGGAGAAAAGGACCCCAAGCCCGTCGTGCTGCCCAATCCCTTTTACTATCTCAAGGATCCTCTGAAAGTGGGGGAGGTGTGGGGAACCGGCGACGGCCCCAAAGGCAGGATTGAGAGCGTCAGCGACACGGTGGTGGTGCCGGCCGGCGCCTTCAAGGAATGCGTCAAGGTGAAGATCACCTATCCCGCCACCATGCCGATGAAAGAGGGATATTTCTGGTTTGCGGAGAAAATCGGCATTGTCCAGTCGGCATATATCTATAAAGATGCCATGAGAGAAGAATTTCAATTGATTTCCATGAAGGAGTGATCTCCATGAACCCGGAAGAGCTGGTGGCCCGGGTGAAGCAACGGGCCAAGGATAATTTCAAGACCGGCCTCAACTGCGCCGAATGCGTTCTGGAGGCGGTGTTGCACCACGTATCCACCGGTTTGCCCACCGAATGCATGTCCCTCATGACGGGCTTCGGCGGCGGCGGCGGCCTGTTCGGGGACAACTGCGGCTCCCTCGTCGGCGCCATGGCCGCCTTGGGGGCGGTTTACGGCCGCCGGCAGGTGCCCACCAACTTCCGGATGGCGGTCAATGAACTTTATGGCAATCCGGGGCTCTATCGTCTTTTCAACCGGTTGCCCAACGAGTTTAAAAAACGCTTCGGCAACACCCAGTGCCGCATCCTCACCGCAAAGTGGCAGGGAAAAGACTGGCTCTGCCGGGAGCACGCCCTGTTCTGCCGCAACCTGGTGATGGACATGGCCGGCCTGGCCGCAGAGATGGCCCACCCCCGGGACCTGGTGAAGTGGGGCTCCGGCGAGTTCGGCGAGAACGTGGAGGGTCTTACCTGACATGACCCGGGAACCGACTCGCCGACGCATCTTGAGTGGCATGCGCCCCACGGGCAAACTACACCTGGGGAATTATTACGGCGCTCTGTACAACTGGGTGAAGCTCCAGGAAGAATACGAGTGCTTCTACTTCGTGGCCGACTGGCACGCCCTCACCACCGAATACGAGGACGCCGCCAACATCCGGGACTACATCCCGGAGATGCTGATGGACTGGCTGGCCGTGGGCCTGGACCCGGAAAAATCCACCCTTTTCGTCCAGTCGGCCCTGCCGGAGCACGCCGAACTCTATCTCATCTTCGGCATGCTCACCCCGGTGCCCTGGCTGGAGCGCAACCCCACCTACAAGGACCAGGTGCAGGAGCTGGCCCACAAGGATCTGGCCACCTATGGCTTTCTGGGCTACCCCATCCTCCAGGCCGCGGACATCCTGATGTACAAAGCCCAGGGGGTGCCGGTGGGGGTGGACCAGGTGCCCCACGTGGAGATGACCCGGGAGATCGCCCGGCGCTTCAACCATTTTTTCCGGCCCATCTTCCCGGAGCCCGAGGCGCTGCTCACCGAGGCGCCCAAACTCACCGGCACCGACGGCCGCAAGATGAGCAAGAGCTACCAGAACTGCATCTATCTGAGCGACCCCCCCAAGCTCATCAGTGAGAAGGTGCGCCAGATGGTCACCGACACCCAGCGCCCTTACAAAAAAGACCCGGGGGAGCCGGACCGTTGCCTGGCGTTCCCCTTCCATCGTCTCAACCTGCCTCAGGAGAAGCTTGACGAGATCGTGGTGGAATGCCGGGCCGCCCGGCTGGGCTGTGTGGACTGCAAGATGATGCTGGCCGAGGCGCTGCTGGCCAACCTGGCCCCTGTGCAGGAGCGGCGGCATTATTACGAAAACCACCCCGACGAGGTGCGGGACATCCTCCTGGCCGGGAACGCCCGGGCCCGCCGGACGGCGCGGCGCACCATGGCCGAAGTGCGGGAGGCCATCGGCTTTAATTTGGATGTGCAGTTATGGTCCTAGCAATGCCGGGACCAACATGGCAAATTCCCTGCTTGCAAATCCTTTTAAGGGGGGAGGGAGTTTGAGAGAGGGGGGGTCGCTGACCCCTGGCCCCTTCCCTCAACCCCAACCATCCACCATGGCCCTGGAACGCCTCCACAAATTCATGGCCCGCACCGGGGTGGCTTCCCGGCGGCGGGCCGAGGAGCTCATCGCCGCCGGCGCGGTTAAGGTCAACGGCCGGGTGGTCACCACTCCGGGGGCCAAAATCGATCCGGAGCGGGACCGGGTGGTGGTGGCGGGCCAGCGGCTCAAAGTCGAGGCGCCGGTGGTCCTCATGCTGCACAAGCCCTCGGGCTATCTCTCCAGCACTGCGGACCCCCGGGGCCGCCGCGTCGTCACCGACCTGGTGGGGCCGCAATTCGGGCGCCTCTATCCCGTGGGACGGCTGGATTACGACGCCACCGGGCTGCTGCTGCTCACCAACGACGGGGAGTTGGCCCAGCGGCTGATGCACCCCCGCTACCAGGTGGCCCGGACCTATCGGGTCACCTTGGCGGGAGAGGTGGCCCCGGCCGTGCTGGCGACCCTGGGCGACGGGGTGGAACTGGACGGCCGGCCCGTCCCCGCCGACGTTAAAGTGCTCAAGCGCAGCCCGGACAAAACTACTCTGGAACTGACGGTGCGGGAGGGGCGTTACCATCTGGTGAAACGTCTGTGTGAGCGCCTGGGCCATCCGGTCCTCAAGCTGAAGCGTCTGGCCCTGGGGCCCCTGTCTCTGGGCGGGCTGCCCCGGGGCGCCTGGCGGGAACTCACCCCCCGGGAGCGGCAGGAATTGCGGCGTCTGATGCAGTCCGCTCCCACGCAAGGGGCTGCTCAAGGAAAGTGAGCGGACCTGAGCCAGTCATAGGAGAATCATGCCGGACAGGTTCGCCGAGCCTTTGCCAGTCAGAGAGTGGCCGCCGGGGGGCTTCAGATTCCCGGAGAAGCCCCGGCCCCGGGCCACCAGGCTCCACCTTATCCTGTTTCTGGCCACCGTGGCCACCACCATCACCGCCGGGGCCATCCAACGGGGGGTCAATCCCCTGGAAACCCCGCATCTTCTGTACCGGGGCATCCCCTTTTCCTTTACCCTGCTCCTCATTTTAGGGACGCATGAGATGGGGCATTACCTGGCGTCGCGGCGCCATCGCCTGGACGTGACGCTCCCCTATTTTTTGCCGGCGCCGCCCTTTCCCTTCATTGTCGGCACGTTCGGCGCCTTTATCCGCATCCGTTCGCCCATCCAGGACAAGCGGGCCTTGCTGGACGTGGGCTGTGCCGGGCCCCTGACCGGCGTGGCGGTGTCCATCCCGGTGCTGGTCGTCGGCCTCAGGCTTTCCCAGATCAAGCCTCTGGCGCCGGATTTCGGCGGCGCCTTGATCCTGGGGGAACCCCTGCTCTTCAAGTTCCTGAGCTACCTGGTCATCGGTCCTCTGGCGGCGGACCAGGCCGTCATCCTGCATCCGGTGGCTTTTGCCGGTTGGATCGGCCTGCTGGTCACCACGCTCAACCTTCTGCCGGTGGGCCAGTTGGACGGCGGCCACGTGGCCTACGCCCTCTTTCCCCGGCACCACCGGCTCATCTCCCTGGGATGCCTGGCCGCCCTGGTGGTCATCGGCCTCATCGCCTGGTACGGCTGGCTGGTCTGGGCCATGCTGCTCTCCATCCTGGGCTTCAAGCACCCACCGCCTTATCTGGACTGGGTGCCCCTGGACGCGCGCCGCAAATTTCTGGGGGTCATGACCGTCGTCGTGTTTCTGCTCACCTTCAGCCCGGCTCCCTTTGTATTGAAATAGTCCTCCCGACGGCAGGGGCGACGGTCTCAACAGACCTTTGCGCCTTTGCCATGCAATCAATAAGCCCGGAAGGCGGGGGTTGGACGAGAAAAATGAGCGGTTTCCCTCCCGCTTCGGGGTACAATGGAAAAGGTCTCGTCTTCCCTGTTCATCACGATGCTCAGGGGTTGGGGGAGGGATTGTGGTACACATCCCGGCCTGGAGGCCGGAACCAAACCGAAAAATGATCCAATTACTTTGCCAAATCAATAAGATACAGATAAAATCTTGTTGAAAAAACCAGAAACTCAAATTCAGTAGCACAGGCGCCACGGTCTGTCCCCCGGGGATTTGCCTGTCAGTCGCACCTGAGCCCGCGGTTCTCTCAAAACCGGGAACATGTTGGCGGCGCAGGCCGCCGGCCTGTGGACGGACGTTTGCCGCCGACGCTTTCGGAGTCCAAGGGAGGGAAGGGGTTATGAGAATGCGCCCCCTGGTGTTGGTTATGACCCTGGCTTGGCAGCTGGCCGCCGCCGCGCCCGGCCACGGCGCCCTTACCCTGGCGCAGGTGGAGCAGCGCCTGGTGCGCGGCGGCTACGGCGCCACCCTGAACGCCGCCCATTGGGCCGTGCAGCAGGGCGAGGCCATTGTGCCTCTTCTGGCCCAATTGCTGGAGCGCCGGCAGATATACGAGCAACAATTGGGCGGGGCCACCGGCGCCTATCCCTTCAACGCGGTCTGGGCCCTGGGGCAGCTCTCCAGCCCCGCAGCCCTGGGGGTCCTGGAAAGGTATTTCGCCAAAACCCGGGACGACACCGCCGGATTGGCCATCAAGGCCGTCAAACTGCGCCGCACCAAACAGAGCCGGGCCTTCGCCGTGCTGCTGAGCGACAAGACCCTGTACGCCCAGGCCAGCCTGGAGGCCAAAGCGGTGAAGGATTTGCAGGGGGGACAGGAAATCAGAATCATAAAAGCCGGGATCGTCAACCCCAAGGAGGAAGGGCCCCGGGGCGGACCGGCCATGTTCGATCAGGTGGAGGTGGTGCCTACCGGTGAACAGGGTTTTGTGGAGCGGGCCGGGGACGGCTTCCCGCCTTATATCTGATCGATAAGGGCGCCGCAGGCGGAAATCATGGCCGATGACGGACCCGCCTGTGGCGCCGGGGACACCTTTCAGGTTTTGGCATATAGCTTCTACCGTGCAAGTCCCACGGTGACCAAAAACTCTTGAAGGTGTAGATCTATAGTGTGCACCCCGCGCCCCTTGATATTTTGATATTTCGGAAACCCTGACGTGGCGGCGTAAGTTTTGCAAGAAGCTCTGGTATTACAACATTCTCAACCTGAAGGAGCGTGCACCATGCATCCACTGAGAAAACTTCTGCCCCTGATCCTGGTTGTGACCCTGGTCCTGCCGGCCTCCGGTGCGGTCGTCGGCCAAAACGACCAGGAGGTCAAGGCCGCGGCCGACCCCATCCTGGACCGGCTGTTGGCCGGACTCCAGGAAAACGATTATCAGGCATACTCTCAGGACTTCGATGACACCCTGAAGGAGGCGGTATCGGAAAAGAAGTTTCAACAGGTGCGCACCCAGATCATGAACAAGTTGGGCAAGCTCCAGTCCCGCACGTTCCTGGGTTCCTTGAAACAGAACAACATGAGCGTGGTGCTTTACAGGGCGACATTTGAGCGGAGCGAAAACGACGTCCTCATCAAGATGGTGGTGAGCAAGCGAAAAGACCGCATCCTGGTGACGGGTCTGTGGTTCCAGTAAACTGAGCGCAGGAAAAGGTGACGGGGAGCGGCCCCTGGAATTCTCCCCTCCCCCCCGGCCCGCCAAGGTTGTGCCGTCTGCGGCCCGGCAGCCGGTGAAAACCCCCGGCGCTTCTGCCCGCAACGAAGACTCATGCAAGACATCGATTACCGATTCTGTCCCCTATGCGGCGGCTCCCTGGCGGAGCGCCTCCTCAAGCCCCGGGAGCCCAAACGCCTGGTGTGCACGGACTGCGGCTTTATCTTTTATATCGATCCCAAGCTGGCGGTCCTGGCCCTCATCCCTCTCCAGGGGGGCATCGTCCTGGTGCGCCGCAGCATCGAGCCCGGCTACGGCCTCTGGGTGGTGCCCGGAGGCTTCGTGGACCTGGGCGAAACGGTGGAGGAGGCCGTGGTCCGGGAGGCCCAGGAGGAAACGGGTCTGACGGTGCGGGTGGAAAGGCTCCTGAAGGTTTATTCCTATCGTCATTCCCGCACCGTCCTGTTGGCCTACGTCACCCGCCGCCTGGACGGGGAGCTGGTCGCCGGCGACGAGGAGCTGGAGGCCCGGGTCTTCGCTCCCCGGGACATCCCCTGGAGTCTCATCGCCTTCAGTTCCTCCCGGGATTCCCTGAAGGATTTTTTTTCCCTGTCTCCATGAGCGTTGCCCCGGGGGCCGGGGCCGGATCGGACTTCATCGGAAAAAACCACTTGACAGGTCCGGCTTGCATGATACAAAAATATAGTTTGGTTTCGTTTCATCTGGAAGGCCGGTGCTTTCAGGGGAGTATACAGGTCATCTGACCAGGGGAGGAGGCTGAGATGGATGCCAGGCATCAGGGTGAAACCCAACGAACCCTTCGAGGTCGCCCTTAAACGCTTTAAGAAGCAGTGCGAGAAGGCTGGGATACTCTCGGAAATCCGCAAGCGGGAGCATTACGAGAAACCCAGCATCAAGCGCAAGAAGAAAGTGTTGGCGGCCAAGAAGCGGGCTTTGAAGAAGATGCGCAAGCTCGAGGGCTCATAATGTCCCTGGCCCAGCGCCTGGACGCGGCCTTCAAGGAGGCCCTCAGGGGCAAGCGGGAGGTGGCCCTTTCCACCTTGCGGATGCTGCGCACCGCGGTGCGCTACCGCGAAGTGGATGTCAAACGCCCCCTTGCCGAGCCCGAACTCCAGGCGGTGCTTGCCACCCAGGTAAAACAACGGCGGGAAGCCGCCGCCGAATACACCAAAGCCGGGCGTCTGGACCTGGCTCACCGAGAGGAGGAAGAAGCAACTTTCCTCCTCTCTTTTTTGCCGCCGCAACTCGGCCCCGAAGAGCTGGAGGCGGAAATCGCCGCCGTCATCGCCGAGGTGGGGGCCCAGGGCCCCAAGGACCTGGGCAAGGTGATGAAGAGCGCCATGGCCCGGCTGGCCGGCCGGGCCGACGGTAAGGCGGTCCAGGAGATCGTCCGGCGCCGACTCGGCTCCTGACCCTTTTTCCGGCGTCTGTGAGAGCGATCGCGGCATGACCGAGCCAACCTTGACCGTCCTGGAGTTCCCGGGACTCTTGCGGGTGGTCCAGCACTACGCCGTGTCGCAGCTGGGCCGCGCCGCGGTGGCCCGCCTCGCCCCCCTGCCGGACTTTGAGGCTATCCAGCTTAAATTCCAGGAAATCCGGGAAATTGACGACCTGGCCAACCGGGAGGGGCCGGTGCCCCTGGCCGACTTCCCGGACCTGGCCCGCTGGCTGGCCAAGGCCGCAGTGCCGGGGAGCCTCCTGCCCCCCCACGCCTTCAACGACGTTCTCTGGGTCCTGCACACCACCGCCGAAGTCAAGCGCTACCTGGCCCTGATCCCCGCCCCGGCCCTGGCCCGGCTGGGCGCCCGGCTGAACCCCCTGAGCAGCCTTCAGGACACCATGCGCCAGGCGGTCAGCCCCCACAATTTCATCCTGGACCAGGCCTCCCCGGAGCTGGCCCGCCTGCGCCGGGAGCTCACCCAGGCCCGGGAGAGCCTTACCCGCCAGCTCAAGCAGAATTATTTCACCCCCCGTTACCAGGACGCGGTCCCCCAGCCCATCATCACCCAGCGCCACGGCCGCTACGTCATTCCGGTGCGCTCCGACCACCGGGGGGTCATCCCCGGCATCATCCACGACACCTCCCAGACCAAGGCCACCATTTACGTTGAGCCCCTGGCCGTGGTGGAGGCCAACAACGCCATTAACCTGCTGGTCAACCAGGAGAAACGGGAAGAAGAGGCGGTGCTGCGCCGCCTCACCGACCTGGTGCGCCACCAGACCGACGCCCTGCGGGACAACCTGGCCGGGCTGGCCGAAGTGGACCTGGTGGCCGCCAAGGCCGCCTATGCCCGGGAGCATGGGGCCCGGGAGCCCATCCTGCGGAGCTATGGCGGCGTGGACTTCCGCCAGGCCCGGCACCCGCTTTTGGCCCACCGCGCCAGGACCCTGCCCGAGGCCCCGCCGGTGGTGCCCGTGGACCTGCGCCTCACGGACGAGCAGCGCTTCCTGGTCATCTCCGGGGCCAACGCCGGCGGCAAGACCGTGGCCCTCAAAACCCTGGGCCTGCTCACCCTCATGGTGCAAAGCGGCATCCCCGCGCCCGTGGCCGAAGGCAGCAGCTTCGCCCCCTTCGACCGGGTGCATGCCGACATCGGCGACCCCCAGGACCTGGAGCAGGGCGTGAGCACCTTTTCCGCGCATTTAAAGCATTATCTGGCCATGCTGGGGGACCTGGCGCCCCGCACCCTCCTCCTCCTGGACGAACTGGGCACCGCCACCGACCCCACCGAGGGGGGCGCCCTGGCCCTGGCCCTCCTTAAAGCTTTTTACAGCCGGGGCGCCTGGGGCGCGGCCACCACCCACCTGCCCCTGCTCAAGGATTTCGCCGGCCGAGAGCAGGGCTTTGAAAACGTGGCCGTGGTCTTCGACCCGGAAACCCGGCGGCCCACCTATTGCCTGACCTATGGGGTGGCCGGGACCAGCAACGCGCTGACCATCGCCCGGGAGTTGGGTCTGTCGCCGGAGATTTTCGCCGAGGCCGAAGGTTTTCTGGATGCCGCGGAGCTGCGGGCCTATCGCCTGGCGGCCGAAATCGACGCGGCCAAGGAAGAGCTGGCCCGCCGGGAGGCGGAGCTGGCCCAAGCCCGGGCCGACCTGGAGCGGGAGCAGGAGGCTTTAAGCCGGGAGCGCCGGGAATTCCAGGCACAGCGGGAGCGCCAGGCCGAAGATTTTCAGCGCCAGGCCCGGGCCGCCATCAAGGCCGCGGAATCGGAGTTTAAAACCATATTGCGGCGTCTCGAGTCCGGCCGGGAGTCCTGGGGCAAGGTGCGCCAGGAGTTCTCCCGCCGCCAGGCCGCGCTCCTGGAGCAGCTCTCCCCGGCCCCGACGTCCCCGGCCGAGCCTGCCCCGGCGCCGGAGCCCGGCCAGCAGGTCTTTCTGCCCGCGCTCAACCTCACCGGTGAAGTGCTCACTGAACCCGGCCGGGACGGGCGCCTCACCGTGCAGGTGCGCCAGGTGAAGCTGAAGGTGGCCCCGGAGGAGATTTCCACCACCTCCACCGAGACCGAGAAACCCCGCACCGGCGGCGGCTTCACCTTCGTGCCCGCCCCGGAGCGCCCCCCCACCCTCAACGTGGTGGGCCTGCGGGTGGAGGAGGCCCTCCCCCTGGTGGACCGGCTCCTGGACCAGGCCACCTTGCACGGCCAGGAGCGGGTTGATATCATTCACGGCATGGGCACCGGCCGCCTGAAACAGGCCGTCCGGGAGCACCTGAAACACCACGCCCTGGTCAAGGCCGTGCACGGGGATTTGAACCCGGGGGTGACGTTGGTGGATCTTAAGGATTGATATGGTGACGTAGGGTGCGCACCGCGCACCAATAATGATGAGTTCCTTATTTCTGAAGGGTTGAGAACAGGCGCCAAGCAGAGCTTTGCGGGCAAGTGCGTTCCCAAGCAGGAGCTTGGGAACGAGATCAAAATATAAGGATTAAAATATGAAAATACGAGTGAATTGGAGACAAGGACAAGTCTCCTCTGATAGACTTGTGAGGATCCACAACACTGAAAATTAACAATCGGAATGCCTTCTTGACGAGATGGTCGATTACAGCGATTATCAAGATGAAAATTCTGCCATAACTGCAATAAGAAATAGGGGACTACATAGAGTTAAACGTTGTAAGCATTGCATGGATGGCAGTGTTATAGATATACAATAATAAATAACAATAAGCAAATATTCTCCTCGTTCCCAAGCTCCTGCTTGGGAACGCAATTGCCCCCAAAGCTCTGCTTTGGACCGCTGGAAATGATAACGCGCTATAAGATTGTTGAAGACGGGCAGATCTATTTTCTCACGTCAACGATTATTGAATGGCTGCCGGTTTTTACCAGGAAAGTTTATTTTGATATCATATTAGATTCTTTCAATTATTCACGACGCTACAAGGGATTGAAAATCTATGCTTACGTCATCATGGACAATCATTTCCACCTCATTGCCCAGGGGGACAATTTAGGGAAGACAATCAAAGAGCTGAAGAGTCATACGGCCAGGGAGATTATTAAACTAGCGGAGCAGGACAAGAAGGAGTGGCTGCTGAACCAGTTAAGTTTTTACCGGCGGAAGCACAAGATTGGCAGCGTCCATCAGGTCTGGCAGGAGGGGAGCCACCCCAAGCAGATCGTTTCGGAAGAGATGCTGCGCCAGAAGATGGAGTATCTGCATCACAACCCGGTGAGGGCGGGGCTGGCGGAGAGGCCGGAGGAGTGGCTCTATTCCAGCGCCCGGCATTACATGGGGTTGCCGGGTATTTTGGAGATTGATGTGCTGGAATTGTGAACGGCGCCAAGCATAGCTTGGCGGACAAGTGCGTTCCCAAGCGGGAGCTTGGGAACGAGGGGAAAATTTTGGAGGAAACCATGAAAACCATGACTATAAGAGTAAATTGGCACCAAGAAAAAGTCTCAGAAAACAAACTTGTAAGGATTCATGATATACAAAACCATAAAGATGAATGCCGGTTCAATCAGATGGTTGATTTCACCGAATTTCCGGATGAGAATTATGCTAACTCAACAATAAAGGGAAAAGGTATGAAAGGATATAAAAGATGTGAACATTGTATGGACGGGAAAGTTATTCTTTATTAATAAGAATACAGAAGACAATCACAATATAATATGCAAATTGCTAATAAATAATGTGTTAATAAAAAATGGTTTAAAAATTTGTTTTAAGGAGGGAAATATGAGTAAAGAAGAAGCTATTATAAAGACCATATTAAAAACATTTGGCTGGTGTCTGGCGGGGATAGCATGTGTTTTAAAGCAATGGGAAAAAGGAACTACAATAGACGATGCCATAAGAAATTGCGGATCAAAGGGGAATACAAAACCGACATGACCTAATGCATGAGATGCACAGTTTGTGCACTTCTCCTCGTTCCCAAGCTCCTGCTTGGGAACGCACTTGCACCCAAAGCTCTGCTTTGGACCGCACGGAAATAAGAAAGCGTTACAGCAAGTCATGGTGCGCGGTGCGCACCCTACTGGTTTAAATATCACATCATAACTCGCTCATAACACATGGATAGTGGTGGGCAATGCCCACCCACTTAAAACACAGGGAAAGCGGTGGGCAGAGCCTCCCCTGCCACTGACGTCTAACCCGTTTCTGGCCCGGACAGGAGTGTTGATGGCCACGCACATCCCCGAGGACAAGCTGCTGGAGATCAGAGACGCCGCGGCCATCGAGGACGTGGTGGGCCAGCACGTCAAGCTGGAGGCCCGGGGGAAGGACCTGTGGGGCCTGTGCCCGTTCCATGCGGACAGCAAGCCCTCCTTCAAGGTCTCGCCGGACAAGGGGATTTTCTACTGCTTCGGCTGCCAGGCCGGGGGGAACGCCATCTCTTTTTTAATGCAGTATCACAAGCTGAGCTTTCCCGAGGCCGTCACCGAACTGGCCCGGCGCTACGGCATCACCATCACCCCCCGGGACCTGGGGCCCGAAGGGGCGAAGCGGGCCCAACGCCGCCAGACGGGCTACCAGGTGCTGGCCCTGGCCGCGGATTTTTATCGGGACACTTTAAAAGGTCAGGCCGGCAAGGCCGGGCGGGACTATCTGGAGCGCCGGGGCCTCACCCCGGCCGTCATCGAGGCCTACGGCCTGGGCTACGCCCCCTCCGACTGGGACGCCCTGGCCCGGCACCTGCGGAGCAAAGGCGTCTCCCCGGAGCTGGCCCAGGAGGGGGGGCTGCTCATGCCCCGCACCGGCGGCGGCCACTACGACCGCTTCCGGGACCGGATCATCTTCCCCATCGCCGACCGCCAGGGCCGCACCGTGGCCTTCGGCGGCCGCATCGTGGGCGAGGGCGAGCCCAAGTATCTCAATTCCCCGGAAAGTCCGCTCTATTCCAAGGGAAGGAACCTCTACGGCCTGCCCCAGGCTGCGGCGGCCCTGCGGCGCCTGGACCTGGCGTTGCTGGTGGAGGGCTACCTGGATCTCTTGGCCCTCAGGGTGCACGGCGTCGAGCCGGTCCTGGCCACGCTGGGGACGGCCCTCACCCGGGAGCAGGTGCGCCTGCTCAAAAACCAGGTCTCCCGGGTGGTCCTGGTCTTCGACGGCGACGCCGCGGGCGGCAAGGCCATGCGCCGGGCCTTTCCGCTGTTCGCCGAGGAAAGGCTCCAGGTGCGCATCCTGCCCCTGCCCCCGGGCCAGGACCCGGACAGCTACGTGGCCGCGTCGGGCCCGGAGCTGTTCGGCAGCCCCTGGGAGGCGGCCCAGCCCTTCCTGGCCTACCTGCTGGACCAACTGGTCCGGGAGCACGGCCTGGACATCGAGGGCCGGGTGCGCATCATCAACGAGGTGCGGCCCGCCTTCCAGAGCCTCAAGGACCCGGTGGAGCGGGACCTCTGGCTGCGGTTCGCGGCCGGGCGCCTCAGCCTGGAGGAGGGTAGTCTGCGCCGGAGTCTGGCCGAGCCCGGGGTCATGCCGACCAAAGCCGGGGCCGGCCGGGGCCTGGCCATCAGTCTGGAGCGCAATCTGCTGCGACACATCCTCCACCATCCCGCCAGCGTCACCCTGGCGGAGCTGGAGGAATGGGCCCGGGAATTCGAGGACCCGGACCTGAAGCAGATCATGGACCTGGTGGTGCAATGCTGTCGGAGCCACGGCGGCCTGGATTACCCGCTCCTCCTCCAGGGGGTGGAAGAGGAGGACCGCCGCCGGCAGATCTGCGCCCTGGCCCTGGAGGAGCCGGCCGCGGTCGCGTCCGGCCCGTTGGTGGGAGAATTTCATCGGGCCATCAACAAGCGCCGCCTGGAAAAAACCCGGCAGGCAATCAAGGCGCAACTAGCCCAGGCGAGTTCCCAGGAGCAGGGGGAGGAACTCCTGGCCTTACAGGCCCAGATTACAGACATCGACCGTCAACTCGAGGCCTTGAAGTCCCAGGCCCCCATGAGAGGAGAAAATGGATGAACAAGGGAAGGGGTATTGACGGTTATCCGGAAATTATGCCGATGGGGGATGACGACGGCATAATCGTCATGGACGATTTGAGCGATTCCCTGAATCCCGAACCGTTCCTGAGCGAACCCGTCAAGGACATCCTGATCTTCGACGACCTGGATTTGGGGGCCCCGGAGGTGGCCCGCAGTCTGACCCTCACCGCCCCCCTGGATTTGGAGGAGGGTGAGGGCGAGCTGCATTTGGAGGGGGAGGCCACCGCCAAACTGGACGACCCGGTGCGCCTCTATCTCAAGGAAATGGGGATGGTGTCCCTCCTCACCCGGGAAGGGGAGGTGGAGATCGCCAAGCGCATTGAGGAGGGGGAGAAACAGGTCCTCAGCGGTCTGGCGGAGGTTCCGTGCGCCTTTCGGGAGATCATGGCGCTGGTGAACCGTATGGAACAGGAGAAGCTCTCGTTTGACAACTCGGTGGACAGTTTCGGCGAAAACGACCCGGACTTGGACCAAACCACCCAAAAATCCCGGATGCTCAAGGCTATTCAGAAGCTCAGAGCCCTGGAGGAGAAACTTCGGCAGACCCAAAAGGAGATGACCGCAGAGCAGGGCCGGTCGGAGAACCGGGCCGTCCTGGAACAGCGTCTGGCCAACACCCGCCAGCGTCTCATCGACTGTCTGAAGAGCCTGCGGCTGGAAGGCCATCTCCTGGAAGCGATTCTCAGGCATTTGGAGGAGTTCGGCCGGCAGGTGCGGGATTGTCAGCGGCGGCGGCAAGCCATTCTGAGTGAAGCCGGCGTCTCGGCCACTCGCTGGCGCACCGTGCTGCGGGACTTCCGGAGGGGAGCGCCGCCGGCGCTGCCGAACGGCCTTGCCGCCGAGCGCCTCAAGGAGTTGATGGATCTCTGGAGCCGGGAACAGAGGCGACTGAAAAAAATTGAAAGCGCCGCGGGTCTCACCGGCGCCCGCCTGCTGACGGCGCTGGCCCGCATCAGGAAGGGCGAAGAGCTGGCCGAGCGGGCCAAACGGGAGCTGGTGGAGGCCAACCTGCGCCTGGTGGTCTCCATCGCCAAGAAGTACACCAACCGGGGGCTGCAGTTCCTGGACCTGATCCAGGAGGGCAACATCGGCCTCATGAAGGCGGTGGAGAAGTTCGAATACGAGCGGGGCTACAAGTTCAGCACCTACGCCACCTGGTGGATCCGCCAGGCCATCACCCGGGCCATCGCCGACCAGGCCCGCACCATCCGCATCCCGGTGCACATGATCGAAACCATCAACAAACTGATCCGCACCTCCCGCTACCTGGTGCAGGAGATCGGCCGGGAGCCCACGCCGGAGGAAATCGCCGACAAGATGGAATTTCCTTTGGAAAAGGTGCGCAAGGTGCTGAAAATCGCCAAGGAGCCCCTCTCTCTGGAAACCCCCATCGGCGACGAGGAAGACAGCCATCTGGGCGACTTCATCGAAGACAAAAAAATCTGCACCCCCATGGAGGCGGTGGTCACCCTCAACCTGGCGGAGCAGACCAGCCGCATGCTGGCCACCCTGACGCCCCGGGAAGAGAAGGTCCTGCGCAAACGCTTCGGCATCGGCGAAAAGACGGACCACACCCTGGAAGAGGTGGGCCGGGATTTCGAAGTCACCCGGGAGCGCATCCGGCAGATCGAGGCCAAGGCCCTGCGCAAACTGCGGCACCCTTCCCGGAGCATCCGGCTCAAGAGTTTTATGGAGTCGTGAGGGGGATGGGGGCGTGGCCGGCGGAGGTCGAGGCGGGCCTGGGGTAACCCCCCCCAAAGATTTTCACCCCGCCCCCTTGTGAGGCGGAGTCAGGCGAATTATAATACAAAGGTGCAAGCCGTCGCATTACGGGCCCATAGCTCAGCGGTGAGAGCAACCGGCTCATAACCGGACGGTCCCTGGTTCGAATCCAGGTGGGCCCACACCGTTGACGAAGGGCGCGGCAGCGCCGCCGAAGGTACGGGTCGGAGCAGGGAAGCGAAGTTTCCGGCCATGAGGGAGCGAGCCATTCTCTATCGATTTGTGATGCGAGGTTTTCTGGACTGAACCCAATCCGGGGGTGCAGAGCGTGCACCCCCTTTTTACGTCTCATGGCCCCCACCGTTCGTCAACTGATGGCGCTGCTGGAAGAGCGCTACCCCGCCGCCTGGGCCGCCCCGGAGGACCGGGCGGGCCTGCAGATCGGCGACCCGGAGGCTCCGGTGCACACCGTGCTGGTGGCCCTGGAAGCCTCCGCCGCGGTGCTGGCGGAGGCCCGGGAGATGGGCGCGGGTCTGCTGCTGACGCACCACCCCCTCCTGTTCCGGCCTCTGGGCGTCCTGCGGGAAGACGACCCCCTGGGCCGCCTGGTGGCGGAGGCGGTGCGGGCCGGGCTGGCCGTGGCCGCCTGTCACACCAACCTGGACGCGGCTCCCGGCGGCCTGAACGATTACCTGGCCGGCCTCCTGGGTCTGGTGGAGCCCGCCCCCTTCGCCGAGAACCGCCGGGAGCCGGCCTATAAGCTCACCGTGTTCGTGCCGGTGGGCTACGAGGAGAAGGTGCGCACCGCCCTCATGGATGAACGGGTGGGCGTCATCGGCCGCTATACCCATTGCAGTTTTGCCGGCCGGGGCCAGGGCACCTATGTGCCGCAGGCGGGGGCGCAGCCCTTCCGGGGGCAGGCGGGGGCGCTTTCCCGGGCCGAAGAGGTGCGCCTGGAGGCGCTGGCGCCGGAGAGCGCCCTCCCCGCCGCGCTGGCCCGCCTCCGGGAGTCCCATCCCTATGAGGACCCTGCCGTGGACCTCTACCCGCTGCATGGGGCGGGGGCGGTGCTGGGCTACGGCCGGGTGGGGGACCTGCCCCGGGAGTTGGAGTTCACCGACGCCCTGGCCCGGGTGAAGGAGGCCTTTCGGGTGGAGCGCCTGCGCGTCTGGGGCCGCCCCCCCCGGCGGGTGCGGCGGGTGGCCGTGCTGGGGGGCAGCGGCGGTGATTTTATCGCCGCGGCCCGGCGCCGGGGGGCCCAGCTTCTGGTCACCGGCGAGGTGCGCCACCACCAGGCCGTCCCCGGCGACTGGGACGATTTCGCCGTCCTGGAGGTGGGCCACTTCGCCAGCGAAGTAATCTTCATGCCCGCCTGGGCCGACATATTACAAGATTTTTTTCAAAATCTGGGGCATAAGGTGACGGTGGCTGCCTCCCGACGGGAGACGCCGCCGTTTTTCTTTGGCTGACTGGCCGGCGGCGCCCGCGGGTGGGGAATGGGAGCCCCCGGACCCAGCGGAGTCGGCTGATAAGGAAACCGCAGGAGCTAGGGAGGATGGGAATTGTTACCGGAGATCAATAAACTGATTGAGCTGCAGGAGATGGACCGGGAAATCCTGGAGCTGACCCAGGACCTGGAGCAGGTGCCCCGGGAACTGGAGGCCCTGGCCCGGGAACTGGAGGAAATGGCGGCTGCACTGGCACAGCACGAGCAGAGCCTGGAGGACCTGCAGCGCCAACGGCGGGAGACGGAAGGGGAGATGGTTGCCCTGGAGAGCGCCATCAAGGCCAGCCGCATCCGTCTCATGGACATCAAGAAGGACCTGGAATACCGGGCCATGCTCAAAGAGATCGCCTTCCAGGAGGACCAGCGGGACCAGAAGGAGACCCGCATCCTGGAGATTCTGGAGGAGATCGAGCGCCGGAACCAGGAAATCATGGCCCTCAGGGAACAACTGGCCGAACGGCAGACCAACTTTGAGCACCAGCAGGGCGAAGGCCGGGTCCGTCTGGCGGCCCTGCAGGAGCGCCTGACCAAGGCCGAGGAGCAGCGTCAGGTCATCCGGGCAGGGGTGCCGCCCATGCTGCTCAAACGCTATGAATTCATCCGCCAGCGCCACAACAGCACCACCCTGGCCGAAGTGCAGCACTCCGTCTGTCTGGGCTGCCACATGAACATCCTGCCCCAGCAATACATCGACCTGCAGAAAGGCGAGGAGATCATCCAGTGCCCCAACTGCCAACGGCTGCTCTACTGGGTGGGGGAGGCCGATGAAGAAGAAGCCGCCGAGCCCAAGCCCGGGCGACGGGCTGCCAAGAGTTGACCCCACCCCCCGACCGGCTCAGCCTGAGGAGATCTTCGCCGCCCTGGCTGAAGAGCCGGACCTGGTGCAGGTGAGGGAGCGCTTCGGCCTCACTGACGAGGACCTGCAGGAGCTGTTTGGGCGGGCGCGGGACATCTTTGAGGCCACGGCGCCCTCCTGGACGCTCTATGTGGACGGCGCCTGCCGTGACAACCCGGGCCCGGCCGGGGCCGGGGCGGTGCTCCTGGATCCCGAGGGCCGCGTCCGGGCCCAGGAGAGCCGCTTCCTGGGACGCGCCACCAACAATATCGCCGAGTACCAGGGGCTTCTGCTGGGGTTGGCTGCGGCCAGAGCCCTGGGCGTGAACCGCCTGGACATCTACTCCGACTCCGAGCTCATGGTGCGTCAGTTGCACGGGGTCTACCAGGTGAAAAGCCGCAATCTGCTGCCCCTGTGGCAGGAGGCCAGAAAGCAGTTGCAATCCCTGGAGGTGTATGCTATTCGACACGTGGACCGGAGCTTCAACCAGGAGGCCGACCGATTGGCCCGGCGGGCCATTGACCAGGCGCTGCGCCGGGGTTACAATAAAACCTGAGGGCCGGCGGAGCCGGACAGATGATCGCCGGCCGCAGACACCGCGGTCGGAGGAAAGTCCGGGCTCCACAGGGCAGGGTGCTGGGTAACTCCCAGGGGGGGCGACCCCACGGAAAGTGCCACAGAGACCAGACCGCCGTGGTACGTCCACGGTAAGGGTGAAAAGGTGAGGTAAGAGCTCACCAGTGCCGGTGGCGACATCGGCAGCTTGGAAAACCCCACCCGGAGCAAGACCAAATAGGGGAGCGTCAAGAGTGGCCCGCTCGTGCTCCCGGGTAGGTCGCGTGAGGCCCCGGGCAACCGGGGTCCCCAGAGGAATGATCATCACCGGTGCAAACCGGCACAGAACCCGGCTTATGGCCTGCTCCGCCAGTCCCTTGGCCGTGAGACGGCTTACGTTTCGCGGCCTTTTTTATTGGGGGTTGGGTTCTGGGTTCCGGGTTCTGGGGGGAAGGGGGCGCCGGGGTGGCGGGGACCGGCCTTTGAGCCGCGCTGCCTCTCTGGTTTCTCAGCATGGACCCGGACCAAAAACCCGGTGGGGCGGGCCTCCGTGCCCGCCGCCTTTTGGTCTCTCAGGCCTCCAGGTTGCGCCGGGACCCCCGAATGGTGGGTGTCTTCCATCTATGCCCGTGAATTTCTCAAGTTAGGAAAGACGTGTCAGTGGAACAGAACACCAGCGCCTCGGCCCCGCCCGAACTTTCCGTGGTCATCCCGGTTTACAACGAGGAGGAGAATCTCCCGGAGTTGGGGAGGCGCCTGCTGGCCGCGCTGACGCCCCGGTTTGCCGACTTCGAGATCATCCTGGTGGACGACGGCTCCACGGATCGCTCCTGGGAGCTCATCACCAATCTGCATCAGGAGCACCCGCAGCACTTCCGGGGGGTGCGATTCTTCCGCAACTTCGGGCAGCACCCCGCGGTCTTCGCCGGTTTCCAGGCCGCCCGGGGCCAGGTGGTAGTCACCCTGGACGCGGACCTGCAAAACCCGCCCGAGGAAATCCCCCGCCTGGTGGACAAGCTGAACGAGGGCTACGACACCGTGGGCGGCTGGCGCCAGCAGCGGCACGACTCCTGGCTGCGCAAATTCCCCTCCCTCCTGGTCAACCGGGTCATGGGCTGGGTCACCGGCGTGCGCCTCAAGGACTACGGCTGCATGCTCCGGGCCTACCGCCGGGAGGTGGTGGACGGCATCAACCGCTGCCAGGAGACCACCAGCTTCATCCCCGCCCTGGCCAACCTCTTCGCCGGCCGGGTGGCGGAAATCCCCGTGGGCCACGCCGAGCGGGAGCGGGGCGCCTCCAAGTACGGCCTGGGGAAGCTCGTCCGCCTCAACTTCGACCTGATGACCGGGTTTTCCCACCTGCCCATCCACCTGGTGGGTTTCCTGGGCATCGCCATCGCCCTGCTGGGGCTGGGCTTCGGCCTCTTCCTGTTCCTGCGCCGCCTCTTCGTGGGCCCCGAAGTGGAGGGCGTCTTCACGCTGTTCGCCATCCTCTTCGTCTTCGTGGGCCTCAACACCCTGGGCCTGGCCCTCATCGGCGAATACGTGGGCCGCATCTACCGGGAGGTGCGGGGCCGGCCGAGGTATGTGATCCGGCAGACGTTGGGGGGGGAGGAGTGAAGGTGGCAGAGATGTCCTCACCTGTGCACCCCCACCCTGGTTCCCAATCTCCTGCTTGGGAACCCGATTGCCCGCCAAGCTCAAGCTTGGCGATAAGCCGGACCTGCATGCATTAACGGTCGAGCACATTTTCTGATGGTGCCCAAGCAGAGCTTGGGCTAAAATAATCCGTTCCCAAGCGGGAGCTTGGGAACGAGACATTCCACAACAACGCCAATATTCCATGCGCCTCATCTTTTTTGGCTACCACAACGTCGGCTATTTTTGCCTGAAGGCCCTCATCGAGATGTGCCGGGAGTACGGCGACGAGATCGCCGCGGTGGTGACCCACGCCGACAATCCCCGGGAAAATATCTGGTTCGCTTCGGTAAGGGACCTAGCCTGGCAGCAGCATCTGCCGGTTTATCAGCCGGAAAATCCCAACGACCCGGCCTTTGTGGCGGCCATGGCCCGGCTGGCCCCCGACTTCCTCTTTTCCGTCTATTACCGCCACATGCTGAAGCAGCCGCTCTTGGACCTGCCCCGCCGTGGGGCGCTCAACCTGCACGGCAGCCTGCTCCCCAAATACCGGGGCCGGGCGCCGGTGAACTGGGTCCTGGTGCACGGCGAAACCGAGACCGGGGTGACGCTGCATTACATGGTTCCCAAGGCGGACCAGGGGGACCTGGTGGCCCAGGAGAGGGTGCCCATCGACCCCGCCGACACGGCCTATACCCTCTTCGGCAAGATGACCGCGGCCGCGGTGCAGGTCATGCAAAAAGCCTATCCCCAGCTCCGGGCCGGGACCGCGCCCCGCCTGCCCCAGGACCATTCCCAGGCCTCCTATTTCGGCGGCCGCGGCCCCGAAGACGGTCGGATTGACTGGACCAGACCGGCCCGGGAGATATATAATCTGGTGCGGGCCGTGACCCACCCCTATCCGGGGGCGTTCACGCATGTGGAAGGGCGCAAACTCACCATTTGGGCCGGCAGGGCTCTAAATGACCCCGCCGGCGCCCCGCCCGGCCTGGTGGTGGCCGCCCGGACCGGCGAGGGCCTGGTGGTGGCCGCGGGGGAGGGGCAATTCCTCATCACCGCGGCCCAGTTCGAGGGCGAGCCTGAGTTCCTGGGGCCGGTGTGGGCGCTGTTCACCCACCTGCAGGGCCGGCGCCTGGGGTGAGGGGGGGGGAGGTGTCAGGTTCTGGGTTTTAGCGATGAAGTTTGCGGGTTTGATAGCCACCTGGTTCCCAAGCTCCTGCTTGGGAACCCGCTTGCCCGCCAAGCTCCCGCTTGGCCCTTGCGTCACGGCGCATCGCGCAGCTACGGGTAGGAACAAGGTCCCCAAGCAGAGCTTGGGGGGAAAATTGCCTTCCCAAGCAGGAGCTTGGGAACCAGGGATGGTAGACAGGGAAGCGGGCGGAACCCGCCCTACATTTCTTATCTTAATGATATCACTATGAAAATCCTCATACTCGGCGTCAACGGTTTCATCGGCAATGCCCTGGTGCGGCGCATCCTGGCCGAACGGGACTGGGAAGTTTTCGGGATGGACCTTTATTCCAACAAGATCGCCGAATGCCTGGGCCATCCCCGCTTCAAGTTCCTGGAGGGCGACATCGCCATCAACAAGGAGTGGATCGAGTACCACATCCGCAAGTGCGACGTGGTGCTGCCCCTGGTGGCCATCGCCACGCCCATGACCTATGTGAAGCGGCCCCTGGCGGTCTTCGAACTGGACTTCGAGGAGAACCTCAGGATCGTCCGCCAGTGTGTCAAATACGGCACCCGCATCATCTTCCCCTCCACTTCGGAAGTGTACGGCATGTGCGCCGACGCCGAATTTTGCGAGGACGACAGCAACCTGGTGCTGGGGCCCATCCACAAGCAGCGATGGATTTACTCGGCCAGCAAGCAGTTGCTGGACCGGGTCATCTGGGCCTACGGCGAGGCGGGCCAGCTCCAGTTCAGCCTTTTCAGGCCCTTCAACTGGATCGGCCCCAAGCTGGACGACCTGGATGCGGCCAAGGAGGGGAGCTCCCGGGTGGTGACGCAGTTCATCCTCAACCTGCTGCTCAAAGAGCCCATCCGCCTGGTGGACGGCGGCTTCCAGAAGCGGTGCTTCACCTATGTGGAAGACGGCATCGACTGCCTGATGACCATCATCGAAAACCCGGGCGGCGCGGCTGACGGCCAGATCTTCAACATCGGCAACCCGGCCAACGAAGCCTCGGTCAAGGAGCTGGCGGAGATTCTGAGCGACCTGTTCCGCCGGCACCCGGACCACGTCAACGACCCCAGCTATTCGCCCATTGTTGAAGTCACCGCGGGCGACTACTACGGCAAGGGCTACCAGGACATCACCAGCCGCAAACCCAGCATCGCCAAGGCGCGCCGGCTCCTGGACTGGGAGCCGCGGACGGACCTCACCACCTCCCTGAAGCACACCCTGGACGCCTTCCTGGATGAGGTGCGGGAACAGGGCGACCGGTGGCAGGAAGGGAAGTAACGCCCGGGAGGAGGGCAGGGGGCGCGCCATGGGCTTTCCGGCCTGCGGGACTCCCTGACCGCATTCTTGAGGGAAAGTCGGCATGCGGCTGGGTTTGAAGATCGACGTGGACACCCTGGGGGGCTTCCGGGAAGGCGTGCCCGCGTTGCTGGAGGTCCTGGGGCGGCGCGGCGTCCCCGCCAGTTTCTATGTGTCCCTGGGGCCGGATAACTCCGGGCGGGCCATCTTCCGGGTTTTCCGGCAGGAGGGGTTTCTGGAGAAGATGCTGCGCACCCGGGCCCCGTCGGTGTATGGGCTGAGGACCATGTTTTACGGCACCCTGCTGCCCGCGCCCCTGATCGGCCCGGCGGCCCCGGGGATTCTGCCGGGGGTGGTCGCGGCGGGCCACGAAGTGGGGTTGCACGGGTTTGACCACGTGCGCTGGCACGACCGTCTGGTGAAGATGGGGTTCGGCGAGGTGGCCCGGGAGATCGACGCCGCCCAGGAAAGCTTCCGGGCCGCGCTGGGCCGTCCGGCTGCCGGCTTCGCGGCCCCGGGCTGGCAGAGCACCGCGGTCAGCCGGGCCGTGCTGGCCGCCCGGAGATTCCGCTACGCCAGCGACACCCGGGGGGAAGGGCCTTACTGGCCGCGGTTCGGGGCAGAGCAGTCCTCCCTCCTGGAACTCCCCACCACGCTCCCCACCCTGGACGAGCTCCTGGGTTTGCAGGGGTGCCGGGCGGCGGATTTTTTCCGGCTGGTCCTGAATCGCTTGAACCCGAAAAAACCCCAGGTGTTGACCATCCACGCCGAACTGGAGGGCGGCCCCTTTCTCGCTGATTTCGCCCGGTTCCTGGATATGGCCGGGGACCGGGGCGCGACCTTCTTCCGCCTGGGGGATTGGGCCGAGGAACTGCTCCAGGCCCCAGGGGCGCTCCCGGTCTGCAACGTGGCCATGGGACGCCTGCCGGGCCGGGCCGGGCGGGTGGCCTGCCAGGTGACGGCATGAGGGTGGCGGTCATCGTCGCCGCAGCCGGGGTGGGGCGCCGCATGGGGACGGAGCTCCCCAAGACCTACCTGCCCCTGGCCGGTCGGCCCATCCTGGCCCACACCCTGGCGGTGCTGGAGGCGGCGGCCGAGGTGCATGAGGCCGCGGTGGTGGTCCACCCCCGGGATCTGGATTATTGCCGGGAGCAGGTCATCGCCCCCTTTGGCTTTGCCAAGGTGCGTCATCTGGCAGCCGGCGGCAAGGAGCGGCAGGACAGCGTCAGAAAAGCCCTGGAGGCCCTGCGGCGCGGCCCGGCGCCGGACCTCATCCTGGTGCATGACGGGGTGCGGCCGCTGGTGACGGTGGAACTGATAAGAAGGGTCATCGACGGCGCGACGGAGCACGGCGCGGTGATCCCGACCCTCCCCGCCCAGGATACGGTAAAGCGGGTGAATGCCCGGGGAGAGGTGGTGGAAACCCTGGACCGGCGGGAGTTGCGCCTGGTGCAGACCCCCCAGGGCTTCCGGGCCGACCTCCTCTTCCGGGCCTTTGACGAGGCCCATCGCCGGGGCTTTTACGGGACCGACGAGGCCTCCCTGGTGGAGGCCCTGGGGGTGCCGGTGGTGGTGGTCCCGGGCTCGCCTGCCAATATCAAGGTCACCACCCCCGAGGATCTGCTCCTGGCGGAGGCGCTCCTGGCGGTGCGGGAGAAGCGCGATGATGCGGGTCGGCCTGGGATTTGACGCCCACCGTCTGACGGCGGGACGCCCCCTCATCCTGGGGGGGGTGGAGATCGAGCACCCCCTGGGGCTGCTGGGGCACTCCGACGCGGACGTGCTCACCCACGCCATCGGCGACGCCCTGCTGGGGGCCGCGGGCCTGGGGGACCTGGGCCGCCACTTCCCCGACGCGGACCCGGCTTACAAAAATATCAGCAGCCTGGTGCTGCTGGAGCGCATCATGGCCCTGGTGGCCGACCGGGGCTTCCGGGTGGTCAACGTGGACGCCACCGTCATGGCCGAGCACCCCCGGCTGGCCCCCCACTTCCCCCGCATGGCGGCCAACCTGGCCCCCATCCTGGGCGTGGACCCGGCGGAGGTGAGCCTCAAGGCCACCACCACCGAGCGCATGGGCTTCACCGGCCGGGAGGAGGGCATGGCCGCCATGGCCCTGGTGCTGTTGGAAAAAGTGTAGGGTGCGCACCGCGCACCATCATTGCTGATGACCAAAACCCCATCAATGGCCTCGTTCCCAAGCTCCCGCTTGGGAACGCACCTGCACGCCAAGCGCCGCTTGGCGCCTTGCAGGTTTTCGCCATGAATTCGTTGGATTTGAGGAGCAAAGTAGAGCTTTGCGGGCAATCCGGTTCCCAAGCAGGAGCTTGGGAACCAGAGTGAGAAAAATTGTAGGGCGCGCCCCGCGCGCCGTCATTTTCGGAGTTATGACCATTACCCCAACCACCGCCATCCCCAGCCGGGACGAATGTCTGGCCCTCATGGAGGCCCACGCCATGCTGCCCCATATCCGGGAGCACTCTCTGGTGGTGGCCGAGGCGGCGGTGTGGGTGGGGCGGGCCCTCGTCGAGGCCGGTTGCGCCCTCGATCTGGCCCTCATCGAAGCCGGGGCGCTGCTCCATGACCTGGGGAAGACCCCCTGCCTGGGCACGGGCCACAACCACGCCGAATGGGGCTATGCCGCGCTGGCGACCCTGGGCCTGCCGGAAGTGGCCCAGATCGTCCGGGAGCACGTCATTCTTGCGGCCGGCCGGAAGTCGGGCCCCGTGCATGAAACCGAAGTGGTGCACTACGCCGACAAGCGGGTGCTCCACGTCCGGGTGGTGAGCGTGGCGGAGCGCTTCCAGGACCTGCACGTCCGCTACGGCCGCACTCCCGAAGCCGTGGCCCGCCTGGACCATCTCAGAGTCAAGACCCTGGCGCTGGAAGGGAAACTGTTCCAGCCCCTGACGGTGCAACCCCATGATTTACTCAAACTTAACGGAGGCCGGAGGGAACCATGAAAAAGCTGCGCCTGGCCCTCATTGCCGGGGGAACGTCCGCGGAACGGGAGGTGTCGCTCAAAAGCGGCGAACAAGTTTTTCGGGCCCTGGATAAAGACAAATACGACATCCGCCGCTACGACCCCAAAGACCACCTGGAGCGGCTGGTGCGGGAAGCGCCGGAGCTGGACGCGGCCCTCATCATCATGCACGGCCGGGGCGGCGAGGACGGCACCGTGCAAGGCATGCTGGATCTGCTGGGGGTGCCCTATCAGGGATCGGGGGTGGTGGGCAGCGCCCTGGGCATGAACAAGGAGTTGAGCAAAATTCTTTACCGGCAGGCCGGCCTCACTGTGCCCCGGGCCATCTTCTTCAACCGGGACCAGGCCCCCACGGCGCCGGAGATCGTCGGGCAATTGGGACTGCCGGTGGTCATCAAACCGGTGAACGAGGGCTCCAGCATCGGCGTCACCATCGCCCGCGGCCAGGACGACCTGGCCAAAGCCCTGGACGCCGCCTATGCCTATGACCACCGGGTGCTGGTGGAGCAGCACATCACCGGCATTGAAGTCACCGGCGCCGTGCTGGGGAACGACGACCTGGCGGCCCTGCCCATGGTGGAGATCTGTCCCTCGGAAAATTATGCTTTCTTCAGCTATGACGCCAAATATCTGCCCGGCGCCACCGTGGAGATTTGCCCGGCCCGGATCGATGCGGACCTCACCGCCCGGGCCCAGGCCTCGGCCGTGGCGGCCCACCGGGCGCTCCAGTGCCGGGGCTACAGCCGCACCGACATGATTGTCCGGGATCGGGAGGTTTTTGTCCTGGAGACCAACACCATCCCCGGCATGACCGCCACCAGCCTCTTTCCCCAGGCGGCCGCGGCCATCGGCATGTCCTTTACCCAACTCCTGGACCGGCTCATCGAACTGGCCATGGAGAAGCGCTGAGGGAAAAAAGGGGGAGGGCAGGGCCAGCGTCCTCCCTCCCGCCCCCGCCGGCGTTGTCAGGCGCCCTGCTCCCGGCAGCGCTTCTTGGCCTCTTTGCCGCACAGTTCCCAGATGACGCAGGCGGGGCGGGTTTTGCAATAGTTGCAGGGGTCGGTGCAGGCCCGGCATTCATCCAGGCATTCCTGGCAGTAGCCGTACTCCATTTTCTCGCAGCGCACCCGGGCCTCGCGCCCGGGGTGAAAACGGCAATCCATTCTTTCCCTGCCTGTTCCATCCGTCGGGACAATCGATTACAATCTTTTTCAGGCGGTCTTCTGGGGGGAGGCCTTGCCGGGCTTCCTCCTGACCCAGCCCTTGGAGACCATTTTGCGGGCAAATGGTGGCACATCGCGGCCTTGTGGCCGCAACCAAACGGAAAATCGACCAGATCCCTGTTGGCCAACGAATTCATGAAGTTCAGGGGGCAAGCACTTTTCTTCCCCCTCACCCTAACCCTCTCCCCCATCGGGGGAGAGGGGATAAAGCTACCCCTGTTTTAAGCTCCCTCTCCCCCGGCGGGCTGGGCATTACCCGCAAATCTTTGGGTTATGGTGGGTGTATGGTAGCCTAAGCCTTCAGGCTGCGCTGGGCGACCCGGGAGAGATGAAAGGAATGGTGCCCAGGCTGAAGGCGGCGGCTACATTTTTTTAGTCCGTTGTTGTGCAAAGCGGGTGCTTCAGGGGCAGGTGCGTCCTCAAGCAGGAGTTTGGGAACAAGCCATGCATGTTCCAAGGGAACACCCATAACCGTGAAAATGTAGGGTGCGTCTCACGCACCATCTGTGGCGCGTAAGACGCGCCCTACGAGATAAAATTTTTTGAGGAGAGTTTTTGTGCTCCTTGCCCCCTCCCCCCACACTTGTGGGTAATGCTCAGCCCCGGCGGGGGAGAGGGGATAAAGCTACACCTGTTTTAAGCTCCCTCTCCCCCCAGCGGGGGGGAGAGGGCTGGGGCGAGGGGGGCGGAAACATTGGTCAAGTCATGTGGTTATAAGTCGAGTCTTTGTCAATGAACAAAAAGTCAGATACGGTGGCACAGGCCTTCCAGCCTGTGCAGGTGCAGGCTGAGTCTGCGGTTACCAGAATGATGCCATGACCGCATCGTGGTGAGACGACAACCATTTCATCTGCAAGATCGCCGCGGGCGGCGGCGGGACAGGCGCCATGACATCCTCAGAGCAGCATGATGCGTATCAGAAGGTGCGGGCCGACATGGTGGAGGCGCAGATTCGCCGCCGGGGGGTGAGCGACCCCCGGGTGCTGCGAGCGTTGACCAAAGTGCCCCGCCACCTCTTCGTGCCGTCCCATCTGTGGGAGCAGGCGTACGGCGATCACCCCCTGCCCATCGGCGAAGACCAGACCATCTCCCAGCCCTACATCGTGGCCCTGATGACCGAGGCCCTGGACCTGACGGGCGCCGAGAAGGTGCTGGAGTTGGGCACGGGTTCCGGCTATCAGGCGGCCGTCCTGGGGGAGTTGGCCCGGGAGGTCTATACCATTGAGCGCCTGGCTTCCTTGGCCGAAAGCGCCCGCCTGGTCCTGGAGCGGCTGGGCTACACCAACATCCACGTGAGGATCGGGGACGGCACCCTGGGCTGGCCGGAAGAGAGCCCCTTTGACGCCATCTTGGTCACCGCGGGCTCGCCCCAGGTGCCCCGGCCCCTGGTGGAGCAACTGGCCCTTAATGGCCGCCTGGTCATACCGGTGGGCGACCAGTATTCCCAGACCCTGACCCGGGTGCGGAAAACCGCCGCCGGCCTCCAGCACGACTACCTGGGGGGCTGCCGCTTCGTGCGTCTGGTGGGCGCGCACGGCTGGCAGGAAGGCGAACAGCGCAAAGGGTTTTTCGGTTAGGGTCCGGAGTGGAAGGGCCGGAAGATTTTTCCTCTGGTTCCCGGGCTGCTCCCTTTCGGGGGAGCCCCCTGGGCTCAGGCGCCGCGGTGGGGGGCTTACCGCTCCCCCTGGCCTTCTCTCATCCCCCTGTGCCGCCCCTCGGATGCTATCGGCGCAGAAATCTGGCCAACTGGCGCCCGTAAAAGTCTTTGGTCTCCTCGTCGGCGGGGCGGCTGAAGGTGGCGGCGCCTTTGCCCTCCCTCGTCTTTTTCAAGACGATGCCCTTTTCGGTGAAGAGTTTGACGGCGTTCTGAAAGTTGGCTTCAGACAGGGCCTCGAAGCGCTCCACCTCCCCCAGTTTGTGAAGCTTGTTGCCGATGGACATGGAGCGTTTCAGGAATTCCTTTTCGCTGCGCGGCTTCTTCTGTAGGTATTTGATGGAGCGGAAGACGATCCAGTAAGATTCCAGATAGTTATACAGCAGGTTGGCGAAGTAGGCCAACTCCTTCAGGCCGGAGGCGGACAGGGTGTAGCGCTTTCCTTCCCGGTCCAGGGGAATCAGCACGTCCCGCTCCACCAGGTAGGCCAGGGTTTCATCCACCATGTCGAGCACGTCCGGCCGGTCAAAGACAAATTCGTATTTAAAGAGGTCTTCCAGGAAGGTGACGTCGGTGAGCACCTGGCTGCGCTCCACCTCGAAACCGTGACTGGCCAGGATGGACAGGGAGGCCATGGATACGGGCAGGAAGAAGTGGATCAGGTTGTTTTTATAGTATTCCAGCAGGGGGCGTTTGGTTTCGTCAATGCTGTACCCTCCCAGCCCCAGTTCGTCGGTGAGGCCCTCCTCCTGTTCGATGGGGATGATGAGCTTCCGGGACTCGCACAGGGTGAGAGTCTCTTCCACCGCCTGAATCAGGTGGGCCAATGAGTCGGCCATCAGGACCCGTCGGCTTTCCAGGTAATCATAAAGCACCTGGGTGATCTTAAAAAGCTCCCGGCGGTAGACGCCCTTGCGGGGGTAGGTGAGGAGGGTGGCGCAGACCAGGGCAAAGGGGGTGACCACGCTCACATGGTTGATGGCCTGGATCACCCGGAAGGAGAGATCCAGGCTGACCTGTTTGAAGTGGTCGCTGAGATTCTCCTGTAGATGGGGATGTTCCTCCAGATACTCCCGAAACGACAGGGGAGCGCTGAACTGGATATAGGCGCGGCCGTAGCGTTTCTTGAGGAACTTGCGGGCCCGCACCAATTGGCCCACCGATTCTTTTTCCTTTTGCTTGCCCTCCAGTTCATGGAGGTAGGCCTTCTCTTCCACCACCTGGTCATAGCCGATGAAGGTGGGAACGAAGATGAGGTCCCGGGTGGCTCCCTCATGGTAAGCCCGGAGAATCATATTGAGCAGGCCCAGCTTGGGCAAGACCAGCTTGCCGGTGCGGCTCCGGCCGCCTTCGATGAAGAATTCGATATTGTAGCCCGTGCGGATCAGGGTCTTGAGATAGGTGTACAGGACCTCGGCGTAGAGCCTGGCGCCCAGAAAGCGGCGGCGGATGAAAAAGGCGCCGGAGCCCCGGAAGACCCGGCCCAGCGGCCAGAAGGACAGGTTTTTGCCCGCGGCGATGCGGGGGGGATGCATGTAGTGCTGATAGATAAGGTGGTTGAGAATGAGATAGTCCAGGTGGCTCTTATGGCAGGGGATGAAGATCAGGGTGCCCTGCTGGGAGGCCTCCCGCACCTTCTCGAAGCCTTCCTGGTCGAAAACGATGCCCTCGAAGAATTTCTGGGTGAGCCACCTCACCAGACGATGCATGACGGCGACGATGGGGATGTTGAAGTCGGCGGCGATCTCCCAGAAGTAGTCCTGCGCCGTCTTTTTGAGCTTGGAGATCTTTTTCTTCTCCACCTCGGCCATGTTTTCCATGAACCGGGTGAGTTCCGGATCGGTGAGCGTCAGCTCCAGGAACTCCTCCCGGGATTTGACCACCGGGCCGGTGATGACCCGACGTTTCTGATCCAGGCGCAGGATCAGCTCCTGGCGGATTTCCTGGGCCCGGTCCCGGAGGCGGCCGTCCGTGGGGGCGCTGGCCAGGTACTCCTTGAGATTTACCGGGTCGGCCACCTCCACCACCGCCTTTTTGGAGCGGAAGAGGCACAGGATGAGCTTGCGGAGGCGGCCCGGGTGCTCCCGGTCCCCGAAAAAGACGTCCAGGAGGCTTTTGTCCGCCCTTTCCGGGTCCTGGCTGTACATCACCAACTGGGGCACCAGAAAGATGGGGACCTCCATCTGTAACTGCAATTCCAGAAGATGGCGGATGGGGTCTTCCCGGGGCTTCAGAAAGCGCTGCCGGAAGCCGACCTGGTCCACCAGAAACAGCAGTGAGGCCCGCCGTTCCTGCAAGATCCTGAGAAAGTAGCCGTCCTGAAAGGGCTTGGGCCAGGCCCCCTTGCGGGTGAGGTACCTCAGGGTGGCGGCAATGATCTGGACCAGGTGGGAAAGGGGCTGGAACATCCAGAGATTCAGGTCAAAGGCCACTTCCGGGGCGGGGGCGCCCAACTTCTGGTAGCGGCGGTTGAAGAAGAGGAAGTCCAGGGTGCTCCGGTATTTGAGGGCGTAAACCACCACCCCCTGCTCCGCCAGGGCGCTCAGCCGCTCCAAGTGCTTGGGGTTCACCGTGACCCGGGAGAAAAAGGGGTCCAGGGTGAGACGCAGCAGCCAGCCGGGGCGGCTGGGCAGGTAGCCGGCATAGTGATATTCATGGCCTCCCAGCCAGGACACGAAGCGCTCCCAGAGGCGGGCCAGCCAACCCCGGGGCTTCTCTGCCGGCTCCGGCGGGCCGGGACTGGCAGACCCTTCCTGCAAACCCTGTTCCATCTTATCTTCCGTCACGAGAGCGCACCCGCTTGACCAGGGAACAAGTCATCCCGGCTGCTGTCAACATAAGGTTTAACTATATAGGGAGCCCCGTTTCCTGTCAATCGGCAGTCCAGGGCATCACCTTCCCCCCTGCACCACCGCCTCACTCCGGCGGCCCCGCCGGGCCCGATTCCAGCGGCGCCGGGGCGGGCTCCGCCGCAGCGGCGGGGTCGGGTTTCCGGCCGGCGAGCCGCAGCAGCAGGATGGAGACCTCGTACATGCAATAAATGGGGACGGCCACCACCGTCATGGTCACCACATCGGCGTGAAAGGCGGCAATCACGGCACTGAGCAGGATGGCCAGCCGCCGATTCCGCACCAGGAAGTCCAGGCTGACCAGACGGGCCCGGTTGAGCAGCAGCAAAATCAGAGGCAATTCGAAAATCACCCCGAACAGCAGCATCAGGCGCAGACAAAAGTTGACGTACTGGGTCAGGTTGAGCATGGAAAAAAGCACGTCGCTCTCATAGGCCAGGGAAAAGGCGATGATCAGGGGCCACACCAGGTACAGGAAGAAAAGGTCCCCCGCCACAAAGGCCAGGGTGCCGAAGGGGATGAAATAATAAATATATCGTCGTTCGTGTGGAAACAGTCCCGGCGAGATAAAGAGCCACAACTGGTAGAGGATGACGGGGAAGGCCAGGGCCAGACCGGTCACCAGGGAGATCTTCATCTGCACGAAGAAGGGCTCCAGGGGGGCCATGTAATTGAGCTTGTGGGGAGTGACCTGGGGGGGCTGGGGATCCAACCCCAGCAGATGGGAAAACTTCGGAAAAGTGCGATGAACGTAGGAAGAGAGCGCATAGTTCCATTTCTGGACCAGGGAGGGCTCCCGCAAGGGGCGCTGGATGAACCGCTGCACCTTCTCCGTGAAAGGCCAGGCCACCGCCATGCCGAGGAACATGGCGACAATGATGACGATGAGCCGCGTGCGCAGCTCCTGCAGGTGCTCCAGAAAAGACATTTCCGTCATAAGTGCATCTCAGATTCAAACAGTCGCGCAGGGGCCGTTGGCCCACCCATAATACATGAAAATTGCTGGAGGGCGTCCCTGCCCGCCGCCAACCCCCGGCAATGGTGCGCGGTGCGCACCCTACCAAACAACCGTGAAAATCCTAATCATAGGGCGGCCTGCGGCCGCCGAGCCCGTGCTGTAGGGGCGGGTTTCAAACACCCCCTGCGGCAGGTTTTCATCCTAAGGGGGCGGCCCCGTTGGGGCCATGAGGATGTCAAGACAGACAGGCAGCGCTAAACCACCACAATCTCCCGGGGCGTTCGGGTGAGCCATTCCACTCCTCCGTCGGTGATGACCCCGGTATCCTCCATGCCCACCATGCCGATGTTCGGCAGAAAGAACTTGGGTTCAAAGGCCAGCACCATCCCTGCCTCCAACGGGAGGGGAAACCGGGCCGCCAGGATGGGAAACTCGTCCAGCTCCAGGCCCACCCCGTGTCCCAGATATTTCACCCGTTCGGGCCCCACCCCCATGAAGCGGTCGGCCCAGCCCCGCTGCCGCACCTCGTCCCACAAGGCCTGGAACAGCTCGCCAGGCATGACTCCGGGCCGGGCGGCCTCTTCAAAGAGAGCGTAGAGCTGTCGGACCACCGCAAAGGCCTCCCAGGCCGCCGGGGGGAGGTGATGGATGGCGAATAATCTTGTCATGTCGGCCAGATATCCGTTCAGGCAGGCAGCCAGGTCGATGCTGATGGGTTCCCCCGGCGCCAGGGCCTTGTGGCTGGGACCCTGGGGAAAGGCGGGGGAAAAACCCAAACCGCCGCTGGGGGTGTCCACATAGGCCAGCTCCAGGCCGGAGACGCCGGAGAGGACGTGCCCGAAGAAGAGCTCCAGGTCCCAGCGCCGCAGGCGCACCAGCCCCTGATGCCCCAGCAGGCGGAGACGGTACTCCAGGGCGGCGCTCAGCTCCAGCTCGCTCACCCCCGGCCGGAGCAGCTCCGGCGCCGTGGCCATGACCTGGTCCTGGACGGCCGCGGCCCGGCGCAGGCGCTCGATCTCCCAGGCGCTCTTGACCATGCGCTGGCGGCGCACCAGGGGGGACAGGTCCCGGATATGGGCCCCGGGGAAGAGTTGATCCCGCGTCTGCAGGTAGAAGGCGGCGGGGAGCACGTCCAGCTCCAGACCCAGGAGTCCGTCGGCGGGAAACCCCATGGCCGCGGTCAGGTCCGGCACTTCCCGCAGGTCGGCGTACAATGCCAGCGCAAAGGGGGAGTCGGCCGCGGCCTGGCGCGCCTGGGGCCGCCGCACCAAAAGCCGGGGGGCGCCGGCGGCGGGCACGGCCAGAAAGCCGTCCACCACCGTGCCGCTGTAATAAAAAAGGTCGGCGGGTTGGCGCACCAGACCCAGGTCCAGGCCTTCCTCAGCCATCAGCTGCTGCAGGCGGCCCACCCGGTCCCTCAGTTCCCCCGGCGGGACGTGACCATCCATGGGGCTCCTCAGCGGCTTCCCGGCTCCGGAGCCTGAAGCACGGCTCCGGAAAAATTCCTCGTGGGATTGATTTCCAAGGCGACCACCTTGAGGCCCGCGGCGGCAAATTCCCGGGCCACCTCCTCTTCGCCGATGAAATAGTGGTAAAAATCCCGGTTCCCGAACAGCGTGTCCCCCCGTTCATAGGTGAAATTGCCCCAGGTCAGGAGAGCCAGGGCCTTTCTTGCCCATTCGGCCCCGCGCCGGGGGTTGGGATCTTTCTGGTAAAAGAACTGGCAGACAAAATAACCCCCGGGCTTGAGGACCTCCCGCACCCGCCGCAGCATGGCGATGCGCCGGTGTCGGGTCGGGACGGAAGAATACATGCCCGCAAACAGGACCGCGGCATCGAAAGAGGCGGGGGGCAGGCGCAGGTCCGAAAAATCCTGCACCACACCTTCCAGCTCCACTCCGGCCTGTCCGGCGTTCTCCAAAGCGCGCTCCACCATGGCGGGAATGAAGTCCGTGCCCACCACCTGGAAGCCCAGTCGCGCCAGGGCGATGGCGTCCCGGCCACCCCCCATGCCCATGACCAGGAGCCGCCCCGAGGTGAGGGGCAGCTTCTCCAGGAGGAGGGTCTCTTCCCGGGTGAGGCCCTGCTCCACGAAGCCCTCCCGGGCATAGCAGGAAACATAACTGTCCGTGCCATAATCCTGCCGGGTGAATTCCACCAGATCCTGGGGGCGCATCACCATGATGGCCAGAGAGGCGATAAAATCTCCCAGACGGACTATGTTCCGGGCCAGTCTGATTCTGAAGTTCATAAAACAACCCTTCTTATCGGTCACGCCGATCGGTCATGTTTCAGCACCGGTCCGACGCCTCGTTCCTGGTCGCCGGGCCGTGTAAGAGCACCACGTCCACCTGGGCCGGCCCCTGGGCCCCCAGGATCAGCACCTTTTCGATGTCCGCGGTGCGGCTGGGGCCGGTGTGCCAGGTGACCAGAGAGGCGTCCGCCCCGCCGGTGAGGGCGAGCCCCTGACGCAGGCTCAGATGGGACCGGGCCGCGGGCGCCACCAATATCAAGCGACGGGCCCGGGCGGCCAGGCGGGTCAAGGAGTGGCCGCAATGAGGAATCAACACCGCCCCCACTTCCGCCACGGCCCCCAGCGCAGAGAGGATGACGGTGTCCGCCTCGGCGCCGGGGAAGGTTTCCGGCGTCCAGACGGTGAGCCCCCGGGAGGACAGCGCCTCCTGCAAGGGGGAGGCCAGAGGGGACGCGGCCACCAGGGGCTCCCGGCCCCTTTGGACCACCAGTTCGGCCAGTTCCTCCAAACTTGCCAGCCGGTGCAGGGTGCCGGAGGCCTCCTCCAGGCGCCGGCTCAGCGAGGGAGCCGCTCTTGCCGGGGTTTTGACCGGGGACCGCCCTTCTCCAGCCATCGGCCCCAGGTCCGGGAAACGCCCCGGCCCGCCCTCTCCCCCGCCTGTCGCCGTGGGGTCTTCCAGGAGCGTCTGGTGAAAACTGCGGGACGCCGGGGCAAAACCCGGCAGCCGGGACAGGGTGTGGGGAGCAAGCCGCACCAATCGCCGCAAAGGCCTCTCCAGCCGTCGGTAGAGGCGGGGGTGCGCCACAACCACGCCGGCGCCTTGGGAGAGCAGCCGCCCAGCCCGGCAGCGGCGGCTCGCGGCCCGGAGCCGGCGGATGAGCTCGGGCAGCGGGATGCCCACAGGGCAGATTTCCTCACAGGCGCCGCACTGGGTGCAGAAGTCGGCGATGTCCCCCACCGGGGCCACATAGGGGGCCAGCAGGATGCCGATGGCCCCCGGGTAGGTGCGCCCGTAAAGATGGGCGCCGCCTGCCTGAAACACCGGGCAGATATTGAGGCAGGCGCCGCATCTGAGGCAATAAAGGGCCTGCCGAAGCTGGGGTTCCGCCGCCAGCCGCCGCCGGCCGTTGTCCAGGAGCACCAGGTAAAAGGCCTGGGTCCCGGCGGGCCCGGCTTTCAACCCCTTGAGAAAATGCACCAGGGCGGTGAGCCGCTGGCCCGTGGCGCTGGCGGGCAGGAGGCGCAGAAAAACCTCCAGGTCGGCCAGCGCCGGCGCCATTTTCTCCAGCCCCATCACCGCCACCTGCACCGGCGGCAGCGCGGCCGTCTGCTGGAGATTGCCCTCATTTTCCAGCATTACCAGGGTGGCTTCCCGGACCGCGGCGAAATTAACCCCGGTGACGCCCAGGTGCGCCTGCTGGTAACAGGGCCGCAGAAAAGCGCTGGCCTGCCGCGTCAGGGCCGCCGGGTCGGGCTGACAGGATATGCCCAGATGCTCGCGCAACAGGTCGGCGATGCGATGGCGGTCCAGATGCAGCGCCGGAGCGGTGAGGTGGGAAGGCGGCTCGCCGGCCAGTTGCACCAGGAACTCCCCCAGGTCCGTTTCCGTGACCTTGAGCCCCGCCCTTTCCAGATGGGGGTTGAGGGCCAGCTCTTCGGTGGTCATGGACTTGGACTTCACCACCGTCCTGACGCCGTGGCGGCGGGCCACGGTGAGGATGACGTCCCGGGCCTGGGCCGCATCCCTCGCCTCATAAACCTGGCCGCCCCAAGCGCGCACTCCCCGGGTCAACTCCGCCAGGTAGTCGTCCAGGCGCCGCACCACCTGGGCCTTGAGTTCATGGGCGCAACGCCGCCAGGACTGCCACTGGGGATAGTCGGCGAGGAGCAGCTCCCGGGCGGCCAAAGCCCGGTGGCTGGCGGCTAAGACGGCTTGCCGCAGGTTGATTACCTCACAGTCTTGAAAAGTTTGTGGTGGAGGAGGGGGCCACTGTCTGGACTTATTTGCCCCCCGGCTGGGTGGCCTGCTCCCACATGGTGCTCCAGTCCGGATTATAAATATTTTCCGGATTTTCCACCGCGGTGCGCAGGTATTCATTCACCTGGCCCTCAATCCAGGGGTGTTTGACAAACTCCTCGACGGCCTTCTCCATCATCTCCTTGAATGCTCCGGGCAAATCTCTGTCTTGGGCCAGGCGCCCCCGCAGGAAGTCGCCGATGCCCGCCAGGGAGATGAACTGCCGGTCCTCCCCGCAGGCCTTGACCTGGCTCTGGATGTCATCCAGAATCCGACCGTTGGCCATTTCGTGCAGGAACTTCAGGGGTGAGCTTCCGCTCAGGAAGGACTGGAACAGAAAGCGCATATAATAAAAGCGCTTGCCGCTGCGCCAGAGGCGGTTGAGGAGCTCCTGGTTCCGGGGTTGCCGGCAAAAAGCGGCCAGCGTCTCCCGGTAGGGCCGCTCCAGCCGGCTCTGGATCACCAGCAGGAGCAGGTGCAGGTTGATGAGCAGCATCCCCAGGACGCTCAGCAGCCGCAAGCCCGGCTGGATGTTGCTGGACCAGTTCAGCAGGAGGTAGAGAAAGACCAGGACGATGAGCACCACCCGCACCAGGCTGATGCCCGAAGCCCGCTGCCGGGGATCGCGCCAGTGCAGGAAAAAATAGCCGAGCAACACCACCAGCAGGACCAGCTCCACATAAGCGCTGTAAGTGCCCGCTACCAGAAAATCCCACATGATTCCGCCTCGCTTGGTTATTGCCGCCCCTGGCCCCCGGGGGTCAGGAGGGCAGCTCAAAAATCTTGATGCTGGCCCGCCGCCGTTCCCCGGTGAGCCAGGCGTCCAGAAGCATTTGGCGTTTATATTTGAGAAACTCCTCCCGCAGCTTGGCCGCTTCCTTCTGGAACTCCTCCGGGGTGGGGGCGCGCCGGGATTTGAAGGCCAGGATGTAATACTTGTCCTTCCAGAAGACGGGCCGGGCCGGCAAGGGATGCTGGGCGGAGAGCTGGAACGCGGCGCTGGTCAGGCTTTCGGCCAGGGGTTGGTTTAAAAAGCCCTGCGGTCGCGTGAAAGAGCCGCTGTCCTGGAGAGGGAGCCCCGCCTGGGCCGCCACCTTGGTCAGGGTTTCGCCTTTCCTGAGCCGCTCCAACAGGCGCGCCGCTTCGGCTTCAGCCTCTTGGCGGGCCGCGGGCCGCCCCATGGCCACCCGGACTCGCTCCTTCACCTGGTCAAAGGGCTGCGGCCCCACCGGCTGGCGTTCCAGACCCTGCAGCACGGCATAGCCCTGGGGCAGGTCCACCACCCGGCTCACCTCCTGGGGTTTAAGCCGGAAGGCCGCATCATTGAAGCCGCGCTGCATCCCCAGGCCGGCGACGGCCTCGGTCTGGGCAAACAGCGGGGTCTCTTGGGGAGCCACCTTGAATTTCTTGGCCACCTCCGCAAGATTTCCCCCCAGCAGTTCCTCCCGGGCCTGGCGGGCCGTCTCCCGGGCCAGTTCCCGGGACTTCTCCTCCTTCAGTTCCCGGGTGGCCCGGGCCCGGGCCTCGGCCTCGGGCATCTTCTCCGTTTCCTTCACCTCTTCCACCTTGATGAGGTGAAGACCTTTGGCGGTGAAAGCCAGGTCCACTTCTCCCTCGGCGAGGGAGAAGGCCACCCGTTCCCACTCCGGCGGCTTCTGTCCCCGCTTCACCTCCCCCAGGTCGCCGCCCTTGGCGCGGCTGGCCGCGTCCTGGGAGTGTTTCTGGACCAAGGCCGCGAAATCAACTCCCTTTTTGGACAGCAGGAGCAGTTCCTGGGCCCGCTTTTCCAGCCTGGCCCGGTCCGCCGGGGTGGCCTTGGGCGGCAGGGCCAGGAAGAGCTCCCGCACCCGGATGAGGGTGGGGCGCACCAGTTCGGCGGCGTGTTTGCGGAGATAGTCGTCCAGTTCCGGGGGGGTGATCTTCACCTGCTCCACAAAAGCGGCGGGCCGGAAGAGCAGGTAGCGCACCTTCACCCGTTCGGGCATCTGGAACTGGTTCTGGTGCTGCTCGTAATATTTTTTCAGGTCCGCCTCCGGGGGATTGAACCGGGCCAGAAACGGCTCCATAGATACGGCCAGATACTGCACCGCCACCTCTTCCCGACTGAGGCGGAAAAATTCCTCCAGTTCACCATCGGAGACTTTGGCAAAGGAGGTCACCGTCTGGATCACCCGCTGCTGCACCAGGCGCTGCCGCTCCTGCTCCTCAAAGGCCCCGGGCGACAGGCGCAGCCGCGCCAGCGAACTCAGGTAGCGCCGTTCGCTGAAATGGCCGTCTTCCTGAAAGTAGGGCATCTTCCTGATGTGGTCCTGCAATTCCGCGGTGGTCACACCGATGCCCCAGCGGAACGCCGCCTGCTGCACCAGCGCCTCGTCGATGAGGTAGTTGAGGGCCTGGTCCTTGAAATGCTTGGCCTTGCGGATTTCCTCGGTGATTTCCCCCTGGGTCCGCTCCTGGTAATCCTTGAGGACCTGCTCGTATTGCTTCTGGTAGGTGGACGCCAGGATAGGCGCCCCGTTCACCCGGGCCACCTCCTCGAAGCGGCCGGACTTGAAGCCGCCGATGCCCCAGAAGACAAAAACCACGACGATGGCGCCGACGGCCAGGGCGATGAACCAGGAACGGGAATATTTGCGCAGCAGTTTGAGCATCAGTCTCACCTACCCTCTGATTTCAGCCACTTCTGGGCCTCTTTGGCCTCCGCGCTCTGGGGATACTTCTGTATCAGCTTCTTGAGGGTGGACTGATAGTTCTTTTTCTGTTGCAGATGGTGGTAACAAAGAGCCAGGCGCAGCATCCCCGCAGGGGCCAGCGTGCTCTTGGGATGCTGGGTCACCAGCTTGTTGAATTCCACCGACGCTTCCCGGTATTTCTTTTCCTGATAGAAGCTGTCCGCCAGATAATAACGGGATTCAAAGGCCTTGCCTCCCTGGGGTTGGCTCTTCAGGGACTGGAAAAATTTCTCTCGGGCGGCCCCGTATTTCTTGGCCTGATAGAGGCGCAACCCCTCCTGGAAGGTCTTGTCCGGGCCCACGGCAGGCCCCGGCTTGGGGGGCGACGCCGGCCCGGCCGCGGGTTTGGGGGCCGGGTAGCCGGGAGCAACCGGCCCCGGTTGCTGATTCAGTTGCGCCAAACGGTTCTCCAGACGCTGCACCCGGGCCTCCAGCGCCTGCACCTGCTGGAGCAGGTCCCCTCCGGCTTCTGTGGCCGCAGGCGGCGAGGGCTGACCGCCCGCAGGGGCCGGCGCGGGCGTGGTTTCCACCCCGGCCTGAGGCGGCGGCCCCGTCTGTTTGCGGGCCGGAATATAGGCATACGGATCGCAACCCCAAAGGGCGCCCAGAAGCGCCGCCGTCAACAGACAGCCGGTCCAGCTCCGTGCTTTCATGCTCTCCTCCATCACCGAAGTGCGCCGGGCCCCCGCTTGCCGGTCCGGCCACTGCGTCGGCCCGTTCGGATTTATCTTAAATAAATAATCTTATGGCCTCTAGGTCGGCCTTGTCAAGGAGTGTCCCCCAGGGGGTGCGTCCTTGTTTTCACCTTCAGGATGATTACCTTGTAACAAACATCAAGGGGGCCCGACCCGCTGACGTCGGGCCCAGGGAAAGGAGAGAATTTATGGCGCTGTCAATTTGCTGGCTCAACGACCTGGCCAAGGCTCAGGATGCGGCTCGGCGGACCGATAAACCCATTTTCCTGGACTTTTTCAATCCCCAGTGACTGGGCTGCCAACAGATGGGTGCAGGTACGTACCCGGACGAAAAAGTCATCCAGTTTATCGACAAGAACTTCATCCCGGTGCAGATCGAAAGCTCCAACACCGCCCTGATGGATAAGTACGTGGTGCGTTGGACCCCCACCCTGCTGGTCCTGGACGCGGACGGCAAGGAGCACTACCGGGCCGTGGGGTTCTTCACCCCCGAGGACCTGATCGCCTGTCTGATGACCGCCAAGGGCCGCTGGTATCTGGACACCGAAAAGTTCCCCGAAGCCCGGGCCATGTTCGACGAAGTGGTGGCGGCCTATCCCGGCAGCGACGCCGCGGCCGAAGCCATCTTTTTCAACGGCGTGGCTCGGTACAAGGAGTCCCACGATCCCAAACCCCTGCGTCAGACTTACGACCTGTTGGCGGAGAAATTCCCCAACCACATGTGGACCCGCCAGGCGGCTCATTATAAGCTGATTAACAGGTGATAAGTGCCGGGAGGCAAGCCTGTCCGGTAAGAATTTTGCATGAACGCGGTTTTAAGCCCCCTCCCCACGGTGGGAGGGGGTTGGGGGGAGGGGGGCGAATGGGGCAACTCCTCGTCATTACGAATAATTTAGTCACCCCCACCCCGGCCCTCCCCCATCAAGGGGGAGGGAGCCTGAGATGAGGGCTATTCCATATTCAGAGGCCTTTTTCATATGCGCCTCCTTTTCTCTCAGAGCCGACGGCGGGATGCGCGACGCTTTCCCGCCCTACATCTCTGGTGATAATTTCGGCAGCGGGCGCCGCCCACCGAGACAATCTGCACAGACTCCGGCAGGTGGCGGAGCGCCCGGGGGCTGTGCGATACCATCTCCAGCGAAATTTTCCGAAACGCCGAACCCAAAACCTAACAACCAAAACCTTTACCCTGACACCTGAAACCTGCATCCAGGCAAGGGTGTCTGCCGATGGCTGTGCAATAACTTATCGCCAACAGGAGACCGGGCCATGCAGGTGAACGTGGGCGACTCCATTCTGGAACTGGTGGAAGGTGACATCACCCGGCAGGACACCGACGCCATCGTCAATGCGGCCAACTCCCAGCTCCGGGTGGGGGGCGGCGTGGACGGGGCCATCAACCGGGCCGGGGGGCCCAGAATTCAGGAAGAAGCCCGCCGCATCGGCTATTGCCCCACGGGCCAGGCGGTCATCACCACCGCGGGCGATCTGCCCGCCCGCCACGTCATTCATGCGGTGGGCCCCATCTTTCAGGGCGGCGACAAGGGCGAACCGGATCTCCTGGCCTCGGCCTACCGGGAGAGCCTGAAGCTGGCCTCGGCCCACGGCCTCGCCTCGGTGGCCTTCCCGTCCCTGTCCACCGGCGTGTACGGCTACCCCGTGGATCAGGCGGGCCGCGTCGCCCTGAAGACCGTCCGGGACTACCTGACCCAGCACCCGGAAATCAAACGGGTGCGCTTCGTCCTCTTCGGTCAACCCACCTTTGAAGCCTACGCCAGGGCGCTGCAGGAACTGTCGTGAGAATCTTTTTGTGTGGGAGGGGGCCAAGGGTCACGGACCCTTGTCCCCCCCACACCCCCTCCCCCAATCCCTTAACGCTTTTTGGGGCAGGGAAGGCGGGGCCACAGGCCCCGCCTCCCAATAAAGGGGGTTGGGAGGGGGGTGTGGGGCATTGGCGCTAACTTAAGCAAGCAGTGGGTATGCCAAGGGTAACCTGTTGAACAGTCAAGATAAATCCCCCCTTGCCCCCCTTTGCCAAAGGGGGGAATGAGCAGTCGGTGACCCGAAGTCCC